>JAFIFN010000208.1 GCA_020832005.1 Gammaproteobacteria bacterium
CCGGTCAGATTAACGACGTGTCTGTGCAATCAGCAATCACTATGACGTTCTCCATCATGAGGAGAATGCATGGGCAAGCGGGCTCGGTCAGCCAAACGCAGTTCAGGCTGGCACTTTGCGGGCGAACGCCGCGCGATCCACCTCGAGCAAGTTGGCATCCTCGCGCCTGGCGCGAGTGAGAAACTCTTCCGGCAGCTCGTCGACCGTCCTGAGCTTGTGACCACTCCAGACACCAAGCATGTGTCCCGGCGCATCACCCATCTGCATCCACGCAGGCCAGGGGAAAACGTAGGCGCCGGAGACTTCGGCTGGTAACCACAGGTGGCGCGGATCGTCGAACAGCTCTGCAAGCGCGCCCTCGTATCCTGCCTCGATGAACGGCGCAGGCCAAGTCGCCGGCGGCACGCGGATGGAGTCCACCTTCACAAACCCACCCTCGCGGCGCAGCATGCGATAGTCCATGCGCGGTGGCGCCCCGACGTTGTCCAATGTGACTGTGCCTTCAGGGGAGCGAATAAGGCCCGGGTCTTCCACCAGGCGCATCGGCGATATCGGTACGTCACGCCCGATGACGGGATTGCGCACCGTGTCGACGAACTCGCCAGTCTGGAGGTCGCGAGGGTAAGACAGGTTATGGCCGTGAAGGCGATAAGTGTTTTCGCCGATACGTTCGTGCCGGGAGAATTCAATGCCTTCCCAGCGAACCACGGGGACCGTCGGGGCGTCAGGCAAAACGGCGAACATGATGAAGTGATACCAGTGCAGGATATCGTCTTCGTCGTAGAGGCTGCGCTGCAGGCGCATCACCTGACGGAAGGACTCGACTGGATCGAGGTCCATGAACGTCGACGTCCAGCGGCCGGACCCCTGCTTATCATTGCTACTGACCTCAGAGGCCGCCGCTGGGGCGGCTGCCAGGGTCGCGGGCAGGACAGTCGCGAGTCCCAGACCACACAGCACATCCCGGCGGCCAAGCGATTTCGAAGCCAGTGGGTCCTGACTGATGCCGGTCGAGGGGGTATCCACTGAAACCGAATCGGCCGATCTTTTGTCGGTGCTTCTCATAATGATTGCCTCCTTTCAGAATGCGTCTAGGCTGCGCGCATACCGAGGGATGCGTCGAGAGCCTGACTTTCGACTTTGCGTATGCCCGCTTGCCGCGGCAAGTTGTATGTCACGGGTGAACCGGATAATGTCGGGAAAAGTGCTTCGTGCCGGGTGGCTGGGCGCGACTGCGCGTTCATGACAGGGGATTTCGTGGATCGGCAATTGGACTTCGGTGCGCTGACTCGAGGCGAGTGGTCGCCTTGGACCGTGCGCCTGTCTTACTACCTGCTGGTCCCGGCAGCCTATGCCGGAGTCCTCACGCTGGCGCGGGCGGGCGCGCCCGCCATTTTGCCCCTCCCAGAGGCCTTGGCCACCTGGGTGATCCTGATTTGCGCTGGCTGGTGGACTGCCAATATTGTTGCAAGCGGTGCCTTCCACCTGCTCCGGCCGTGGAGGCCACCTTGGTGGTTTCTTTGTCTGGCAGGCTCAGTGGGCCAGGCCCTCTTGCTGAGTCCGCTCTATCGGGCACTCTTTGACTGGGTCAATGCCCAGGCCGCATTCGGCACACTGTATGCGGATGCGCCCCTCCCGGAATTTTCGCTTATCTATGCGGCCACATTGGCAAGCTATATCGCACCCGGCTTCTTCTGGATGCTTGCCGTCGTGTACTTCTTCCATCGGGTCTTCGGATATTCCCGGTTCCGCTATCCCGAGGAAGAATCGACTACGCCAACCCGGCGGGAAACGACGGTTTCGACAGCGCCACCTCCCCAGTTTCTCGAGCGATCAAGTTTGCCGCCAGACAGCGAGATCTGGGCCGTCACGGCCGAAGAGCACTACATCCGGATCTACTCGGATCAGGGCACAGATCTTGTTCGCTATCGCTTCTCGACTGCCGTCGATGAACTCTCTGAAAATGATACGGGCCTGCGGGTGCATCGGTCTTGGTGGGTACGGCCGGATCGAGTCGTATCGTGGGAGGACAGAGGTCGAAACCTTCAGCTGGTGCTGTGTAACGGCGTTCGCGTACCTGTCAGTATGGCCTATCGGGTCATGACACTTGCGCGTCTGCCCGCCTCCTGAACTTGCGTCAACCCAGAAGCTTCAGTCTGCTCGGGTCAGGCCTCACTGCGCTGCCAGAAAGCCCGCTGACAAAAAAAAGCAGGGTGGCCGACAACACGCGTCGACCACCCTGCCGTTACTCTCTTCTCAGGTTCTAGAACCTGTAGGTGGCGGTGATACCGGCCTGCCGCTTGTTGGCGAGCGTGGCCTCGGACGCCGCAAGCTGGAAGAAGAACGGGTCGGTGGCGCTGTCGCTCTGATAGCGCGCCGACTCCAGCGTCTTGTCATCGAAGAGATTGTTGATGAACACCGTCACGTCCCAATTGTCGGCGCGGATACCGCCGCGCAGATTGGCCCGCGTCTGGCTCGGGACATAGGCAAGATTGGCAATGCTGTCCCACATGCGGCCACGATAGGTCACATCGCCCCGTATGAACCAGCTGCGATCGCCCATCATGGGCACCTCGTAGTCAGCGTAGGCCGCGCCACTGAACTTGGGCACCTGGCCGAACTCGAACCCCTTTGCGTCAGTGATGCCGAAAAAGCGCAGCGGCAGGGTCTCGTTGAGCGCCTTGGTGATGTTGGTCTTGGCGTAGGCCGCGCTGCCGCCCACAGTGAGGCGATCGGTCAGACTGTACGCACCATCGAGCTCGATACCCCGGGTATTGCTGTCACCTGCTGAGAAGGGCACGGCGTTGAAGGTCTCACCTACGGGCGCGGCCCCCGGCTGGATGATGCCGTCCTGGTTCAGGTCCACCTGGATGGTGCGCACACCCTGCCGGTCCACCCACTCGAGGTAGTAGATGGCGGCATTGGCAAACCAGCGGCCATCCGCGGAGCGGTGCTTGATACCGATCTCGTAGTTCTCCACCTTCGCCTCAGGGGCAAAGGGTGTTACACCGCCTGCCAGCGCGATCTCCTGCTGCTCAGGGGTCAGCAGGAAAAAGGTTGCGTAGCCTTGCGTCGGCTGGTTGCCCTTGGCGTAGTTGGCGTAGAGATTGGTCTGATCGGTGAGCTCGTAGCGCAGCAGAAAGCGCGGCAGCGTCGCTGTCGTGTCGATATCAAACTCCGTCGGCAAACCGATGCCGCTGGTGATCGTGTCCTTCTGACGACGCGCTTCGACGCTCAGGTTCAGCTGATCGGTGAAGTCATAACCGACCTGTGCAAACACCGAGTCGGTCTTTGATGCGTTGCGCGCCGGAATCAGCGAGGCGGGGTTGGCGGGCCCACCCTGTCCGGCGCCGAACAGCGCACCCTGAATAAAGGCGCCAATCGTGTCGTAGGTCTGCTCGAGGCGCGCCACCCCGACCATGTAGGTGAATGCGGAGTCCAGCGGCGACGACAGGCGAAGCTCGTAGCTGTCCTGTTCCTGCGCGATTCTGGTATAGGCCCAGTAGCGATCCTCAGGGGCGCGCTCGAAGTCAGCGAGCCTGCGAATTTCGTAATCCTGCGTGCTGGCTACCGCCGTCAGCGTGTGTCCGGTAGCGAACGCGTACTCTGCAGATCCCGACAACAGCTGGTGGCCCAGTTTCAAACGCGAGTCAGTGAAAGGCACACCGGGATTTATGTTGGCCGGGAGATCGACATTGATGCCGACGTCGCCGGATGGGGCCCTTAGCGGCCCGCAATAGGAACGACGTGCCTGCTCAAGGGTGAACCCGTCAGGCAACCCCGCCAGAGGGCGCGGTAGAAAGCCCGGGAACGGGCCGCAGTTGTGCTCGTCGAACCGCGCGATCAGCGGCGTGGCCTCCGGGCCGTCCTTGTCACTGCGATCACTGAAGCGTACACGCATGGAGAAGTTGTCGGTGGGCGTGAAGCTCAGGGTGCCGGCGTAGTAGAGCCCGTCGGTCTCACCAAGCCGCCCGCCGAGGCTGTTCTTGTAGAACCCATCGAAAGTGTTGGCCTGCACGACCAGACGTGCCGCGAGGATGTCTTCCACGATCGGCCCTTCGACCGACAACGAACCACGGTAGTCGCCATGGGTCGCAGCCGTGCCGCTGACCCGGGCCTTGAATTCGTTACCCGGCGTCGTTGTGATCATGCTGATCGCGCCGCCGAAGGTGGCACGGCCGAAAAGAGCGGACTGCGGCCCTTTCACAACCTCCACGCGCTCGAGGTCCTCCACGCCGTAGGTGGTCGGCGACCCTACAAGCGGCACGCCATCAAGAAACACCGTGACCAGGTCCCGGCGGTTGTCGCCCACCGGGCTGACCTGGTTCATGCCGCGAATCGAGAAGCTTGAGGACGTCCGCGACGTACCGATGTTGACATTAAGACCGGGCGTGTATTTGGTCAGATCCGCCATGTTCTGAATGCCGCGAATCTCAACCTGCTCTCCGGTGAACGCCTGGATGCTCAAAGGCGCATCCTGTACGGTCTCCTCGCGCTTGCGCGCGGTGACTACGATCTCGTCGAGTGTTCGCGCGCCAGCGCGCTCCTGTGCCTGGGCAAGCCCATGGCCTGCAACACCTGAGGCGCAGATCAAGCTGATCAGGCGCATGCTGGTGGTTCTAGATGCTGACATTGTTCGATCCCCTGTCATTTATAGATACGTACTGACCAGCCTCACGCTGGTAAACCATTGTCGTGTTATTGCACGCGCAACAACACTTGCTCCAATGAATTCGGCTTACTTATCCATGCGCAATCCGCATAATCCACACGAAAACGTGGCGTACTTGCCACACTGTCTGGCGGGCGCTTTCCGGCCGCAGCCTCGGTGCCTGCCATGAAGTTTTGACTTGAACGCAGGCTGGCCCTATCGTCAGATGCTTGACGTGACCATGGAAACGTTGATGCCTGCCAGCATTTCTGCCGCCCTGCCTGCCGGCGATGAGGCCCACCTGTCGCCGCAGACGCCACTGCTCGGTTCGCCGGCCTGGTGGACGTTCTACATCGTATTTCCGCTGATGATGGCGCTGCCCCTGGGCTGGTA
>JAFIFN010000273.1 GCA_020832005.1 Gammaproteobacteria bacterium
CTGAGCTACGTCCGCGCAATCCGAATCTGCGACATTCAATTCAAAGTGGGCATTTATAACCTGAGCCACGCGCAGTGCGTTGGCCGCAATAGTCAGACTTGGATTCGTGCCAGCGCTGGAGGGAAAGAACGAGGCGTCCACAACATACAGATTCGAAATCCCATGCGCGCGGTTGTTTCGATCCAGTACGCTGTCGCGAGGATCGTCTCCGATCCTGCAGGTACCGCATGCGTGTGGATAGTCGATCTTGTATCGTGCAGACAGCACGAGTACGGCCTCGCGGCCCAACGCCGATATGAGCTTTGCCCGAAATGTCTCAATGCGCTGGCGCAATTCATCCGAAAACTGGTATTCGATAATCACCTGTTCGGGATTGTCCGGATCAGGATAGACCCTGTTGTGGTTGTACGGCAGGTCTTCAAGAATGCTCGCCCAGATCGGCGCCCCTTCAAATTTGGAGAGATGACGGAAAATCGTCAATACTAGCCGCATGGGAGGACTCATCAGTTTCCGCCACCACACGGGAGCAGGCCTTGTGAACAATGCCCACCAGGCTTGGTTGGCCTCGGAAGAGTCCCTTAGGTACTGCATGACTTCGTCTGCGTTGAGACTGACACCCAACATCTGGAAAGTACCCAGCTTCTTGCCATCTGCGAAGTAAAAGTCGTTCAGCGCCAGGGTCTTTCTCGGCCCCACGGGTTGATTCCTCACGGATGATCGAAGTGCGATGAAATCGCCAGCATGGAACATCAGATTACGACCTACCAGACCGGACTGATTAGCCAATCCGGCAGGCCATTGCGGCGACGTGGATTTCAGCAGCAGCGCTGGCGTCGTGAGAGCCCCTGCCGCCAGAATGACCACTTTCGCACGGATGAACATCGATTCCTGACCGCGCCGACAGTGAACCCCGCGCACGCGTAAACCATCAGCGTCCAGACGTGTCACTTCGCATTCGGCCATGATCCTTGCGCCGTGCTGGAGCAGCGCTGGCACCAGGCATATCCATGCCGCATCGCTCTTGCAGGCATTGGGGCAGTGACCCGTCGGGCAGCCGTTGCACCCGGGAATCGCCTCGAATCCGGCATGAACGCGGTAGGGATTCAACCCGCTCGATCGCAGTGAGTCCATGAGATCAGCATCTGCCGCCCCCAGCGGCGGCGGATCGAGCACCGTCGACGGGCCACCGCTAAACAGCGGATCTTGGGTACCCCTTACACGGAACAGCGCTTCGGCCCTGTCGTAGAAGGGTTGAAGCTCTTCATAGGAGATTGGCCAGCGCTCGGGCAGCGTGGAGTCTGCGATATCAGGAAAGTTGGCCCGCGGCATGAAATCGGCGGGTGAAAAACGTTCCAGGCCAGCAGCATAGAAGGCGGTGGACCCTCCGGAACCACACCCTACCGGCAGATGAAAATCGAAACTCTCGGTCCTGCTGCGCACAAATGCCCGATGGGGCCACCAGCCGTAGCGCGAACGTGCTGGAACCGGATCAGCGGATTCGGCGGGTGAGCCTGCAATCGGGTGGAGTTCCGCCTGGCATAGCCCCTCCGGGGCGGCGGCCAGTGCACGGTGCGCGAACGGTCCCTTTTCCAGAAACAGGACTTTTCGTCCCGCCTTGGCCAACTCGTATCCGGCGGTCGCACCGCCCATGCCGGTACCGACGACGACAACGTCCCAGACGTGTTCGGCATCCGTTCCTCCACGGTCAGCAGAGTCCAACATCCCTCTCCGATTTGCTCGCAGAACTGCAGGGCAAAGACCCGGCAGGCAACGCCGCCGTCAATCCTTTCCGAGCGCGTTCTTAACCTTCCGCTTGAAGCCGAACATGAGATCGTGAGCCTTGCCACGCGCCCTCTCCAACGGCATCAATACATTTCGCCTGAATCGCTCGCCAGGCCTGGCCCGCAAGACGGTACTGTGGGCGGTGCCGTCCCAGTGAGGCGGCGCTTCCCGGGTGTAGTAGTAGCCGGCAAAGGACTTCCTCACGACGCCTTCGGGCGCCGTGACCGGGGACACCCCATGAAAACTGATTTCGCTCGTCTCGAAAACAACGCAGCGGTTGAACTTAGGCGCAAAGGCCTGAAAACGACGGGAGACATCGGCATTCCACAGCTCGATATCGCCACCCCACCCGGAACGCCATTCTGGATTGAGGTAGATAAGAATGTTCAGCCGCCGATGCAACGCACGGTCTTCCAGGTAATTGAAGTCCACATGAACGTCCAGTCGCCCGCCCGACCCTGTGAGATGCATGCCCGCACCGGCCAGCGTCTCATCCGCGAGCAACCGCTCGATGCCGGTGATGTCCTCCAGCGTTTTCAACCAGTCATCACTGGCCAGGGCGTCGGCCAGGCGCTTCACCAGATCGGGAAATTTCTGGTAGTCGGTAATCTGAATCTTCAGGCGCTCATTCAGCTTGGAGAATTCAAGCCCCGAGGCCCGCGCTTCTTCGTACGAGGGGTAGGCAGACGCGAGCTCGGTCGCGAAAGCCGGCTCCAGGAAGTCATCCACCGCGAAGAATGGAAACGGCTCACCTGCCCGAAACTGCTGCTTCAGCGCATCCACATCCAGGGGCAGAATTACACCAGTTGACATCGAAAGTCCTTAGCGCAGTGTATCCAGCGACAACTACCAGACAAGAACACGGTCGCTAGTCCAGCTCAAATGCGCTCTTGTAGTCGATTTTCAGCGCGGGATCCTGAGCATCCTTGTACATCGCGCACCGACCGACGAACAGCGCGTCCATCTCCGTGCCCATGAAGCACTTGAATGCATCCTCAGGCGAGCATACCGGTGGCTCACCTCTAACGTTGAAGGATGTATTGATGACAACAGAGCAGTCGGTCTTGTCCTTGAAACGCTTGATCAGCTTATGGTAAAGGGGATTGGTTTCCTGGTGCACTGTCTGCACTCGTGCGGTGTAGTCTACATGGGTGATGGCAGGCAGCTCGGAGCGATTCACGTTCAACTTGTCGATCCCGAACAAGGCTGCTTCCTCGCCGGTCATTTCGCGGCAGATTTCGGGGCGAACCGTGTCAACAAGAAGCATGTAGGGGCTGTCCACGTCCATGGCAAAATACCGCGTGACATCCTCCCTGAGCACCGAGGGTGCAAACGGGCGAAAACTCTCCCGATACTTAATTTTCAGGTTCATGACTTTCTGCATGGATTCAGATCTAGGATCACCGAGAATTGATCGGTTCCCCAGCGCCCGCGGCCCGAACTCCATACCACCCTGACACCAACCGACCACCTGCTCATTGGCCAGCGCCGAAGAGCCAGCCTCAACCAACGCATCTTCATCCTCGCACACTTCAAATACAGCGCCGCAGGCCTTAAGCCGGCGCTCCACTTCATCCTGCGCGTACTCTGGGCCCAGATACGAGCCCTTCATACCATCCAGACGATTTGAATTCACCTGACGTGGCTGCTGCTTGTAATAGTGGTAGGCGAGCAGTGCAGCACCAAGCGCACCTCCGGCATCACCAGCGGCGGGCTGAACCCAGAGATTTTCCACGACGCCCTCGCGCAGCAACTTGCCATTGGCCACGCAGTTGAGCGCCACACCGCCCGCCAAACATAAATTCTGGAGGCCGGTCTGGCGTATCAGGCCCTTGACCAGGCGGGACACAATCTCCTCGGTCACAGCCTGCACGGAGGCAGCCATGTCCATATGGAACTGGTCCAGCAGATCATCTTCGCGCCCCCGGACTGGCCGACCAAAAAGCTTGCTGAAGCGCTCGTTGGTCATCGTCAGGCCGGTGCAGTAGTTGAAGTACTGCATATCCAGGCGGAAGGACCCATCGGGCTTCAGGTCCATGAGCTTTTCGATCATCAGGTCCTTGTAGACGGGATTGCCATACGGCGCGAGCCCCATCACCTTGTACTCGCCCGAGTTGACCTTGAAGCCGATGTAATAGGTCACTGCGGAGTACAGAAGACCCAGCGAATGCGGAAAAAAGATTTCGCGGTGCACGCGCAGATCGTGCCCTTTGCCAACGGCTGCAGAGGTCGTCGTCCACTCGCCCACCCCATCCATGGTGAGCACCAGGGCTTCTTCGAACGGTGAGGGGTAGAACGCGCTGGCCGCGTGGCTGAGGTGGTGCTCTGAGAAGAGGAGCCGATTCTCCCAGTTGAATTCCGGCTCGAATTTCTGGAACTCCTTGGTCAGGAGCGTCTTTTGAAAAAGTTTCTCTTTGAGCCATATGGGCATGGCCATACGGAAAGAGTTGAACCCCTTTGGGGTAAACGCAAGATAGGTCTCGAGAAGGCGCTCGAACTTGAGGAACGGCTTGTCGTAGAACACGACATAATCCACGTCCTTCAGCGCAATTCCCGCGTGATCCAGACAGAACTCAATCGCATGCTCGGGAAACGCGGAATCGTGCTTCTTGCGGGAGAATCGCTCTTCCTGGGCAGCGGCAACGATCTCCCCCCGGTCGACCAGGGCCGCGGCGCTGTCATGGTAGAAGGCGGATACACCGAGTATGCGCATATCTTAGTCGTCCGCGCCTAGAACAGCGTATAGATGAAGGGGGCAACGGCCGAGCCCTGAACCAGGACGAGCAGACCTCCCAGCATGACCATCACCAGAATGATGGGCAGCAGCCACAACTTCTTGCGCACTCGCAAGAACTTCCAGATCTCTTTGAGAATCACGGTATCGGATACTCCCCATGTACCATAGCAAACATGCGTTAGTGTTGATCTTCCAGCGAGGTGGGCTCGGGACCAGGCGGCGCGCGGTCCACCCAGTAGGTATCTGCGCTCTTGTCCAGACGCAAGCGCAACAGGTCCTTGCCGAATAGCCTGGCACCGAGACCAAACGGCACAATCGTAACGATATAAATCAAAAACATGACAATCGGGTTGACGACTCGCGCAAGCAACATGCCGAAGCGGAACCACAGAACATTGAGGGGCTGGAGAACACTGGTGAAAAAGAACGTGAAAAACAGGAATACTCCGGAGATGGACAGCGCCCAGATCCGCACCCCGCCGCCCGCCAGCAACGGATACAATCC
>JAFIFN010000209.1 GCA_020832005.1 Gammaproteobacteria bacterium
CATGACCATGCCGCAGCGCCTGGCCGAGGCGCGGAAACTGATGCAGGCGGCAGGCTACGGCCCGCGCAATCCGCTGCCGGTGGTCATGCGTTATGACAGCCAGGACAAGAACAACAATGTCGTGGTCGCCGTGCGCGCCATGTGGCGCTCGGTGGGCGCCAACATGGAAATGGTCAACTCCGATTTCGGCGCCGTCATCGCCGATGCCCGGTCCGGCAACTACGAAAGCGCCCTGTACGCGTGGTTTGCGGCCTTCAATGACGCCTCGACCTTCCTGGGCACGCTGGACTCAACCAACCGCAGCACAAATTTCGCCCGTTACCAGAACGAGGAATTCGATGCGCTGATGGCCGAGGCCTCCGCCAGCGCGGATCTCGAGGAGCGCCGCGAACTCATGCAGCAGGCCGAGCGGGTTGCCATGGAGGACCATGCGCTGATACCGGTGTTCTTCTACGCAGGCCAGCGACTGGTCAGCCCGGTGGTCCAGGGCTGGGTCGACAACCCCCGTGCGGCCAACCTGACCCGCTACCTGAGCATCCAACGCTGATTGCGGTGCAGCTCCGGGCGGCGTTGCGTGGGGCTGCGCCGCAGTAATACCCGGCAGCCTGTTGCGCGATCACGACAGCGCAATCGATCCCAAACATTGACAGTAAGCCATTGTTCTGCTAAACCGTCGCCTCTGTATACAAATACGCGACACGGCGACGGGGCCGCTTGTGTTGTGAGTACAACAACGTTGGTACAGTGGATGGGCGCAGAACTGCCGTCAGGCGGATCCGCTCAGCGTTTTCCTATCAATTATCGAGGGCTACACGTGAAAGGATCTTCTATCGTCAGGGCTGCCGTGCTGCTGGCACTGGGTGCCACGAGCGGCAGTCTCGCGCAGGCGCAACAGACCGGCCAACCCGCCGCGCAGCAGCGAGGCGTGCTGGAGGAAATCACTGTCACCGCGCAGCGTCGCGAACAGAGCGTACAGGACATCCCGCTCGCGGTCAGCGCGTTCAGCGAAGCCGACATGAGCCGGCTGCAGATCACCCAGACGCTGGACCTGGTGCGCCTGATCCCGAACATGGTCGGGCACAACAACACCGGCCCGGGCAACTCCAACGCCTACTTCCTGCGCGGACTCGGCAATACCGAGTCCATCGCAACCTTCGACCCGCCGGTCGGCACTTATGTGGACGACGTCTACATCAGCCGCCAGAGCGCGAACAACTACGCGCTGTTCGATGTCGAGCGCATCGAGGTGCTGCGCGGCCCCCAGGGCACGCTGTTCGGCCGCAATACCACCGGTGGTGCGGTCAACGTCATCACCAAGAAGCCCGGAGAAGAACTCTCGGGCATGGTCGAGGGCAGCTGGGGTTCGTTCAACCACGGCATGCTGCGCGGCTCGATCGATATTCCTTTCTCCGAGCAGGTACTGACCAAGTTCTCCGGGTTCTACCAGGAGCACGACGGCTTCGTGACCAGCACGGCGACCGGTGAGAAGATCAATCCGATGGAAAACTACGGCGTGCGTGGCGCCGTGCGTTTTCTGCCCTCGGATCTGCTGACCTGGGACTTGAGCGGCGAATGGGTTTACCTGGATGGTCTCAATCCGATCCGTTCGCTGACAGATTCGCGCACCAACGCCTCCGGGCTGTCGCGCAGCAAGCAGGGCGGCACGCTGCTGGAACAGCTGCGCAATGGTGGTGGTCAGCGCTCTGAAACCGAATCGCTGATGTTCATCTCCAACGCCCAGCTCGACTTCGATGCGGTCTCGCTGCAGTTCATCACCGGCTACCGTGATGAAAACTGGAAATACATCATCGACTTCATAAACAGCGGTGTGCCCGGCGTAGCGGGTTTTGCCATCGCCAACGAGCAGGACACCGAGCAGTTCACCCAGGAGATCAAGGCGGTCGGCACGTTTGCCGATGATCGCATCCGCTACACCAGCGGTGTGTTCTACATTCGCGAGAAAAACACCACCGATTTCCAGGACGTCGCGGGTACCAACCTGCTGCTGGACCGCGTCATGGACAACTCGATGCGCAGCATCGCCGGTTACCTGCAGCTTGATTTCTCAGTCGGCGACGACTGGACCTTCTCCGCAGGGGGACGCTACACGCGCGAGAACAAGGATATCGCCTACGTCAGCCGTAACGACCGTGGCGGGCTTTTCAACATCTCCACCCAGGAGCTGATCGATGGCGGCGTCCCTGTCGAGCAGAGCTTCACCAGGTTTACCCCGCGTTTCGCGCTGGAGTATCAGGAGACTGACAACCGTCTGTGGTTCATCTCGGCGACCAACGGCTTCAAGTCGGGCGGCTGGAACGCGCGCGGTGCCGCACCGCACGTAGCGGGCTCCTATCTCCCATTCGGGCCTGAAAAGGTTTGGTCCTATGAGGCTGGACTTCGATCAGAGTGGTTGGACAGCAGTTTGCGCGCAAATGTCACTGTGTTTTGGGCCGAAGTCGAAGACCTCCAGCTGATTAGTGGCATACCTAACCCCGCAGGAGCAGGTGTACTGTTTCTGACACAGAACACGGGCGAAGGCCGCTACCGCGGTGTTGAATCGGAGTTCCGCTGGCTTCCGACGGACAACCTCAGTCTCTTCGCCAGCGTCGGACTTATGGAGGCCGAATACACCTCTATCGTGCCGCAGCCTGGACAGACCATCACCACCGACACCAAGCCTGTACGTTCGCCTGATGTCACCGGCAACATCGGTGCCGTCTACGCGATTCCGGCCCCGACCCTGGGTGGCGAGTTCACGATCGGCGGAGATGCGACCTACATCGGTACGCACTGGACCTCGGCGGCCAACACGCCACCAGCGTCCTACGTCTCGCCACGCTTCATCTATCAGGCGCAGCTCGGCTACACCTCCAATGATGGCGCCTGGTCAGCGGCGCTGGCCTGCAAGAACTGTGGCGACAAGCAGTACGTGACCTCGTGGTTCCTCGGGCCTTACTTCAACAATCCGAGAACCTGGGACGTCCGGCTGGCCTATCGTTTCTAACGCCGCAAGCCTCACGCAGATCAAGACAGCCCCGCTTCGGCGGGGCTGTTTTGTTTCAGGCGGAAGGAAACACCCAGCCACCGGAGCCGCTGCGTGCCGGACTTGCGATTGCGCTGATGCTGTCGATGCCCGATCGGTCGGGGCTGCGGACACGGCCGTGTGCACTGCGCCAGCGACGCACCTGCTGGCGAAAAGCAGCCGGCAGTGCATCGCTGCCCACACTCACCTCGCCGGCCGGCGACTCGGGTGCAAGCACCGGTCGCAGTCGCTCCAGGATCTGCCGATCCTCGGTGAAGATCTTCTCCAGGTCAGCGCGCATCGATGCATCGTGCTCGGGCTCAGTCAGGAAGTTGCGTGCCTGGATGTAGTGACTGATGCAGTGCGTATCATCGACCGGTGTGAACGCCTGGAACACCACCTGGCGCATCGTCTCGGTCATGCGGATGGCCAGGCGCACGCCCATGCCACCCAGGTCGAATGCCAGGCGGGTGCGTACCATCGGGCGATGCTCGTCGAGCAGCTGCCCCAGCGGGCCGCGCTTGGGTCGGGGCTTGTAGCTGTGCTCTGCCCAGGCACCCAGTCCCTCGGTGTGTACCGTCGCAGTAGGGACCCTGGGGTCGTCCGGGTTACCGAAGTCCGCGTGGATGAAATGCGTGTGCGCCGAGTCGATGTGATTTTCGAACACGCGTTCCCAGTTGGCGGCATAGTCGAAGCGACCGTGCAGGAACGCCCACCCGTCAGCGTCAAGGTATTCGGGCAGGAAGTCCGGAATCGCGGGGCGCGCCCGGTCGGCAAGATCGCCGAGAAACACCCACACCAGACCGAAGCGCTCGGCCACCGGGTAGGCATCAACACGCGCCCGCTCGGGGATGCGCGCGTCCTGACCCAGCGCCGGGATCTGCACGCAGCGTCCGTCATGCCCATACACCCAGCCGTGATACGGACACTGCACACCGGCGGCCACGCAGCGACCCTGCGACAGCGGGGCGCCCCGGTGCACGCAGGTATCTGCCAGGCAGGCGATCGCGCCTTCGGCGCTGCGAAACAGCACGAAATCATGACCAAGCATGCGCGCGGCGCGCGGCCGCTGGTCCAGTTCGTCAGCCAGGCAGGCCACGTACCAGAGATTCTTCAGCATGAGCTCACGCGCCTCGGCGGTTCAGTCAACCATCGGTGAGACGCCCATCGGCGTCAGCTCGCCATGGCAGCCTGCGACTCGGCCTCGACGTCGAGTTCATCGTCGTCATTCTCCGGCAGGGTCGTGGGCATGGGCTTGAAGGTCCAGCCGGAGGGATCGTCGCGCCGTGCCGGGCAGGCCACGACCCGCAGTTCCTTGCCCTGGACCACTTCCGGAATCGCGTACGAGTCGAGCTCCCAGCCCTTGTTCGCCAGCCGCTTGCAGAAGATGCGAAAGGCCATGGGCATCTTGTCGGTCGCCACTGACAATTCATCGGCAAGCCCGGCAGGGACTTTCGGCGGCGCAATGTGCTCGACGATGTCGGCATCCTGCTGGAACACCTCGAGAAGTCCCTTCCGACGATCCTCGTCCTGGTCGGGACTCATCAGGTAATTGCGCGCCTGGATGAAAAACGTCAGCGTGTTCTCCTCATCCACCGGCGTCTTGCACGAGAAAATGATCTGGCTGACCACCGGCGACATGATCTGCTTGAGCTTGACCGTCAATCCGCACATGTGGAACTGCAGATCCGTCTGGGCGCCTTTGCGACCGCCACGGTCGCGATCCAGGACCTCGGCCAGCCCGCCCTTTTTTTCCTTGGCCTGATAGAAATGCCCGGTGCGTGCCCCCCAGGGCAGGTGTTCGATGTCGGCGTCTTCGACCCGCGGATCCTCGCGGTTGCCGAAGGCCGGATGCACGAAGTGTGTGTGCGCCGAGTCCAGGCCATTCTCGGTGACGCGCTGCCAGTTGGCGCGGTAGTGGAACGTGCCGGACACGCAGC
>JAFIFN010000027.1 GCA_020832005.1 Gammaproteobacteria bacterium
AACGGCAGTGAACCTCCACGGCTAGAGGGTAGAGACCGGACGCTTACGAGTAAATGATAATGTCTCGCCCAGAAACTCCGGAAATGACGTTTCGCTCAATAGACTTCCCCCGCCCTAATTGATCCGAGCCCGAGATTGAATCAGCCGGTTTTGCATATGCGATACTTTTTTGACCTGCCCGTATATCGTCTCCCCGAGGAGCGCTACTACACAGAACGAAACCGCCACGTTGAACGTGAGGTCTCTGAAGTCCCAATCTCCTCGAACCAGAACGCGTACCGTGCGCATTGCATAGAGCGGTACGGCGGCCCTTGGCAGTTCAATGAAATTGTTGGATACGTCAGGCTCTACTTCGATGGGTCGCAAGTCCTAGGTGAATACTGGCGGACTAGGCGCAAAAGGCTCGTACGGACCCGAAAGAAGGTGTTCTGGTGCGTGGGACATAAGGTCGCCCCGGAGGTGGATATACCGATCAATCCGTCGTCCGCTGATGTGGAGGCCGCGGTGAACGAGTACGTGGAGCGAGCGAGAAGTGAGTTAAAAGGCCGGCACATCGATACTGCCGGCCTGGAAAGGCTTGGTCGTTTCTTGGATTGGGCGAGCCTATATAGTGACGTAGAACACAGCATACAGGCGCCCACCTCATGTGATGAGTGACTTTGTATTTGACCCGAGGGGTCCGGGGTGCAGCCTGAACCCGGCGGCTGATACGCGCTCCGGTTGACCCGGCGCCCCCACCTTCCGCCGGCGCCACGCCGAGGCGCCCCGGAGCGTCCGCAGGCGTCGCGATCACGGCCCGGCCCGCACGACCCCATGGGGCGCCCCCCGGGTGCCGCGGACGGCCGCGGGGAAGTGCGGAAATCTTTGCCGGGGCTGGGATGAGGTTTGGACGTCGTCGGCGAGAATACGGCACGCACAGATCAACTGAGATTGTCCAACGCGTTTCGCTGCATTCCTCGAGCGGAATAGATAGTAGATTATGTGATGGCAGTCAAATCAAGGTAAATATGGTCTCTCCAAGCGAACTAACAAATGATTCTGCACGCTCAGCGTCAGCTGCTAGAATTGGCATTTTTAGGTCGGTATTTGGACCGCGGTCTGTCTCATGAACAATTGAATTTCTCCGTTTATGAATATTTCGAAGCTCTGTAACGGTTTCGCTTCGATCTCGACCCATTGCTGCCGCAATGACCTGCCACTTTTGGCTCTCAGGCCAAATCAAACTCAACGCATCAACCAACTTTACCGGATCCATAAAGGACAGGTGCGCGAATTTCCTACGAACGATCCCCTCAAAAACAATCTCAGCGGGGGGAACCCCCGAACCATATAAGGCAGAGTGACTTTCTAGGCTAATCGTTTCCGCCAAATATTTAGGGGTCGGCGGCCGACGACCTGCGAAAATCTCCACCATATGGTGAGTCACCATGTCATGGACGAGCTTGTCCAAGGCACTCAAGCAGTAGATGAATGCCATCCTCAGCAGATCGTCGTAATCGCCCGGAAGCTTTAAATCATGCACGCAGTGTTGATAGAGGGCTCGGAGCTTCTCTGAGTCCGCAATGCTATTCCGGAATGTATGAATCATTGTCTCTACACTGTCAGGCGGCGCACCTCGGAAGCAAGATGAGTAAACAAATCTCCGAATCGAGTTCGATTCTTTTGCATTTGCTCAAGAACAGGCCCTGTCTCACCTATCTCTTCATCCGTCACTTCAAACACCGGAGCGCCCGCATTTAATGCCTTAGGCAAAATGCCTTGAAAGTCTGATATTTCCGCAAGGCAAAGGCCTTCCTGAATTAAAGGAACTCCGTAGAGATCGTCGTTTAATAGCATTCCGGCATGGAAAAGCGCTGGCTTTAGATCACTGACCACCTTCTGCTTTATTTCGGCAATGTTATCTCGATAGGGCCGTGCCGCCCGGCCTCTTCGAACGTTAAAGCGCTGCACAACCGTGCCCAAGAGTTTTGGGGGCTCAAGCCGAAGCGGATATGAGGAATTTTCGAATAGTGGCCCGCTTTGTCGGAGCCAAGCAGCCCATCGGGGCATGATGGTCTTGAGAGTATCCAGCGCCATTATTGAAAATGGATCAGGATTTGTGGGGATAATCAGGTAATCCGAATTCAACACAAAATTCTGATTGATAGAGCTTAGACCAGGGTTTAAGTCGATTATCGTGTATGTAATGTCGTATTTCTCCTCGACGGCGTTCAGAAACGCGCTGAATGCCCCCGGAAGATTTTCGAGTGTGGCAATTGCATTGTTGGAGGTCTGCGCGAAGGTTAAAGCCGCCTCGAACTCTGACAAATTCTGATGCCCGGGCACAAGAAACAGGCCAGGGCGCCGTGGAGGCTCAAAACATTCGATTGCTGTGATTGGAGCAGGTCGTCCCTTGAAAGCCACTTCGACTCCGTCTCGGAGGTTGTTAGATTTTGTTGCGTCGTCTAGGTAGTAACTGTCGAAGTGGTGAATTAGCAAGCTTGTCAGATTGCATTGTGGGTCTGCATCAACCAGCAACACACGATCGCTCTCAGCCAGCTTCCAACCAAGGTTGTATGCAGTAGTAGTCTTACTGACGCCGCCCTTGTGATTAAAAAATACTATCCGCTTTGACATTCCCGCGCTCTCCCTTGATGTATCTTCAGTCTATCGCGACCTTACGCGTAGCCTCCCAACTATGGGCTAACTCGGGCTCGAGGCATTCATTGCCAAAAGTGCTACCTTTGCGCCGCAGAGCCCCTCAGCAGACCGTCAAGGTGCCGGCTAAGCGTACAAATGCCGCTGAAACCCCTCGAACACCTCGCGGATGTTCCCGACGGGACCCAGCTCCCGCACCGCATCACTCACGCTGTGGTACTTCAGCTCGATCAGCTGCGGCAGCTTGTCTGTGTCCAGCTCGCCCACGCCCCTAGCGACGTAGTGATCCAGCACAAAGCGCAGAAACTCCTGCTGTCGGTATTCGCGGCCCTCGAAGATTCTGGGTTTGCGGGCGTCCACGCGTTCGGCACGCGTCACCGGCGCCATATTGAAGGCGATGTAGGCGAGCACGTCGTACAGGTCACTGTTCTCGGCCTCGATGAGCTTGCCCACCTCGGCCAGCTGCTCCGCGCCGTAGCCCTTCTCCTCCAAGCCTTCCAGCAACTTCTTCCGGGTGTCCGGACGACCCCACAGGGCGCGCAGCTCATCCTCGTCCTTGAACAGCTCGGGCAGATCCCCGAACAGGCGCCGGATGAACTGGGCCGCCGATATGGGCGTGCCGTCCGAGCTCCAGAAGCTCGTGGCGCTCATGTGCTGGATGGTGCGTTCCTTGCCGTCCGCCAGCTTGATCCGCACCTTACGCCGGCGCACATCCTCGTCGTCGGGTTGAGGGGTGTCCGGCGGCTCCGATTCCACTTCGGCCGTCCGCGGAGGCGCTTCCGTCGGCTCCGGCGCCAGCGGCTCGCCGTCCCACTCGGGATCGTTGAAGTGTTCGTAGGCCTTCACGAAGTCGTAGATCGTGAAGTGATCCTTGCCGTCGAACAGGCGCGTGCCGCGGCCGATAATCTGCTTGAACTCGATCATTGAGTTCACGGGACGCATCAGCACGATGTTCCGGACGTTCCTTGCATCCACGCCCGTGGACAGTTTCTGCGAGGTGGTGAGAATGGTGGGAATGGTCTTCTCGTTGTCCTGAAACTGCTTCAGGAAACGCTCGCCTTCCTTGCCGTCGTCGGCGGTCACGCGCTCGCAGTAGTGCGGGTCGGTGCTGGTCTTGAGCTGGTTGACCAGGTCCCGGACCGCCAGCGCGTGCGCCTGGGTGGCGCAGAACACGAGCGTCTTCTCTCGCTGATCGATCTGCTCCATGAACAGCTTCACCCGGTAGCGCTCACGCTCGGCGATCTCGATGACGCGATTGAAGTCATCCTCGGTGTAGCGCCGGCCCGCCTCCACCTCGCCCTCGATGATCTCATCGTCGGCGGTGTAGACGTAGTCGTCCAGGGTGGTGGCGATCTGGCGCACCTTGAAGGGGGTCAGGAAGCCGTCGTTGATGCCTTCCTTCAGGGAGTAGATGTACACCGGCTCGCCGAAATAGGCGTAGGTGTCGGCGTTGTGCTTGCGCTTGGGCGTGGCGGTCAGGCCGAGCTGCACGGCGGGCTGAAAGTACTCCAGGATGCCCCGCCAGTTGCTTTCGTCGTTGGCCCCGCCCCGGTGGCACTCATCGATGATGATGAAATCGAAGAAGTCCGGCGGATAGTCCCCGAAATTGGGCGCCGGGTTGCCCTCGGCGTCGCGTCCGGTCATGAAGGTCTGGAAGATGGTGAAGAAGATGTTCCCGTTCTTCGGCACCCGTCCCTTCTTGCGGATGGTCGCCGGGTCGATCCGCACCAGCGCATCCTCGGGGAACGCCGAGAAGTCGTTGAAGGCCTGATTGGCCAGGATGTTGCGGTCGGCCAGAAACAGCACCCGCGGCTGGCGGCCGGGCTCCCCCGAGTCGCGCGCGGCCAGGCTCCAGCGGGCGTGGAACAACTTCCATGAGATCTGGAAGGCGATGGCCGTCTTGCCGGTGCCGGTGGCCAGGGTGAGCAGGATGCGATCGCGACCGCCGGCGACGGCCTCCAGCGCTTGATTGATGGCGTTGTGCTGGTAATAGCGCGCCTGCCAGAAGCCACCCTTGTCCTCGAAGGGCACCGCGCCGAAACGCTCGCGCCAGGTGTTGTGGGCGTCGGCGCCTTTCCCGTAGGTCTCGACCCACAGGTCCTCGGGCGAGGCATAGGCATCGACGGGGCCTTCCGCGCCGGTGTGCATGTCGATCCGGTAGATGCCGTCGCCGTTGGTGCAGTAGGCGAACCGGGCTTGCAGGCGCTCGGCGTATCGCTTGGCCTGGGCGAGGCCTTCGGTCACGGGCAGGCTTCGCTTCTTGGCCTCGATCACGGCGAGCTTCTGGCCGCGGTACGTCAACACGTAATCGGCTATGTCCGACTTGGTCCTTTTGCCGGCGCCCTGCAGGCGCCCGAGAGTGATCGCCTCGCGTCGCACCCGGCTGGCTTCCACCACGCCCCAACCCGCGTCCTTCAGGGCGGGGTCGATCAGCTCGGCGCGGGTTTCGGCTTCGTTCATGCCAACGCGGACTCGATCTCGTCCCGCGGCGCGGCGGTGAGCTCGCCGGAGAAGGCCTTTTGCAGGAGGGATTGTTTGAGCTCGGTGAGAGCATCAAGCTTTCTTTCATACAGCACACGTAGTGCAGACCAACTGGCTGCCATCTCATCCAACTGCGCGACGATGCGTAGTTGCGTCTTCATATTCGGCACTTTTACCGTCAGTTCACGCAGATCCATAAGATTAATGCCCGTATAGGCAACCCCTTTCTGAACACCCACTAACCAGTCTTGGCTTTCTCTAGTAGCAATGCTGTACGCTGCATACGGAGGCAATATCTTCTCCTGATCTACCGGAACCAC
Source organism: Gammaproteobacteria bacterium (assembly GCA_020832005.1). Taxonomy (GTDB): domain Bacteria; phylum Pseudomonadota; class Gammaproteobacteria; order Steroidobacterales; family PWYM01; genus PWYM01. The sequence continues at coordinate 5,439 of JAFIFN010000027.1, forward strand.
TGCTACTTCGCGCGACACATTCCATCCGCGCATTGCGCCGGACGCCACTGCAACGCCCCCAAGCGTCCCGCGAACGCTCACCAAAACTTCTCCTCCTTCCAAAACAGTCCTTGAATATTGACTAGAGAGTTCCGGGCTGATGCGCTTTATGCCGTTAGTGGCAATGCGTAACCTGCGGACATTGCTTGTGCGGAGACATGGAATCCCATCTGGAACATCTGGACCGAGCTTGATCACACCGTAGGTTATTGTCTTTTGACCACAAAGGCTGCGCAATCGCTCAATCCTCTCCCCCTCGGGCAGACGCAAAAACGAATGATTCAAATAGCTCTCAAACAACTCCCGTGCGTTGGCGAGGTTCTTTTCGGTGTTGGCGACCGCGGTGGAGATTCCCGCAAAGGCTTCATCGAGGACGGCGACGATGCGCTTTTGTTCGGGGAGGGTCGGGAGCGGTATTTGGAGCGATTTAATGAAGGGAAGCTTGACGCCTTGTACTGTGGCACCTGTACCTTCGGCCTCAATCAAATGGGCGACACTCTGAAGCCATCGAAATAAATAGCGAACGTCTAGATTCTCATGTTTCGGTACAATGCCGCGAAGATCCTGATTGATGGCCGTGGCCTGATTGAGCAGACAAACCTTTCCCAGTCCGACTCTTGTCGCGATAACCACATTGTCAGCGGGAACGACATTCGTAGCGCATCCATTGACGGCTTCCCGAGAGATACGGAATTGTGTCCTCGTGAGAATTTCCTCTCTCATATCGCGAACTGTAGCCCAAGGTATGTCACCTTCATAAAACGCAGGGTTGCGTTTTGAGGGGGTGCCGCCACCCACGAAGTGGCAGGTTTCACCAAGCGGCTTTTTCACCCAATCCTCCCTCACAACATCCCCCGAATCCCTTCCAAGATCTCCTCGCTCTCCTTATCCAGCGTCTCGATCTCGTTGATGATCACCTCGGGATCGCGCAGGGGTTCGGCTTCGGCCTTGTTGGGGTTCTTGACCGACAGATCGACGGTGTCCGCGTCGACGTCATCGACGTTCACCGTCCACGAGTTCTCCGACTCCTCGAACCCGGCCTGGCGCGAGACGAAATCCTGCAGGTCGTCGTCGTTGAGCGGGTTGGTCTTACCGAGGCTGCGGCCGGGATCGAGCTGGTAGTACCAGAGCTTCCGGGTCTGCGCGCCCTTCTCGAAGAACAGCACCACGGTCTTCACGCCGGCGCCCAGGAACGTGCCGCCAGGACAGTCCAAGATCGTGTGCAGGTTGCAGCTCTGCAGCAGCTCCTTGCGCAGGGCGCGGGCGGCGTTGTCGCTATTGGACAGGAAGGTGTTCTTGATGACGACGGCGCCCCGACCGCCGGCCTTCAGGTACTTGATGAAGTGCTGCAGGAACAGGAACGCCGTCTCGCCGGTCTTGATCGGGAAGTTCTGCTGGACTTCCTTGCGCTCCTTGCCGCCGAAGGGCGGATTGGCGAGGATGACGTCGAAGCGGTCCTTCTCCTGAATGTCGCTCAGGTTCTCGGTGAGACTGTTGGTGTGCACCACGTTGGGCGCCTCGATGCCGTGCAGGATCATGTTCATGATCCCGATCACGTACGGCAGGCTCTTCTTCTCCTTGGCGTAGAAGGTGCGGGTCTGGAGGATCTCCAGATCGGCGGTGGAAAGATGGCCGCCGTCGCCCTTCCCGTCGGGACCGTAGCGCAGATAGTCGTGCGCCTCGCACAGGAACCCGGCTGAACCGGCGGCGGCGTCGTAGATGCGCTCGCCGATGCGGGGCTTGGTCACCTGGATCATGGCGCGAATAAGCGGGCGCGGCGTGTAGTACTCACCGCCGTTTCGCCCGGCGTTGCCCATGTTGCGGATCTTGGCTTCGTAAAGGTGCGAGAGTTCGTGTTTCTCGGCCTGGGACCGGAAGCTCAGGCCGTCGATCAGCTCAAGAGCGTCGCGCAGGCTGTACCCACTGGCGAACTTGTTGCGGATCTCGCTGAAGATCTCGCCGATCTTGTATTCAATGGTGTCCGGTCCGGTGGCGCGATCCCGGAAGCCCTGCAGGTAGGGAAAGAGCTCGCCGTTCACGAAGGCGATCAGATCGGCGCCGGTGAGCGCGGAATCATGATCGAACCTTCCGTCCGCCGTCTTGGGCGCGGCCCATGCGGACCAGCGGTGGGGCTCATCGATGATGAACCGGTGCGACGTGCCGACCAGCTCGGCCTCCTGGGCACGCTCGTATTCGAGATCGTCCAGGTACTTGAGAAACAGTATCCACGAGGTCTGCTCGGTGTAGTCCAGTTCGGTGGCGCAGCCGGCTTCTTTCCAGAGTACGTCGTCGATGTTGCGGAAGACTTGTTCGAACATTAGTTATCCGTTGTCGGGGTTCGATGGGCCGGCGCCGAGCATAAATATCCCGATCGCGGAGGCCGCGATCATTCAGACCCTTCCATGCGCAGGCGGTTAGGTGCAGATTTTTTTGGCAGGATAACCCGATATGGGCTCGTGGGGGAGCTTAGGGGCACCGATTCGGAGTCCCGATGGGCGGACCTCCCAGTCGTCGTCCGCCTGGCACCATCGCCTCCTCGGCCTGGAGCCGCCGAGTAGTGCTGGAGTGGGCTGCGGCGCCGCCCGGCACAATCTTCTAGGCTCCTCAACCGAGACGCCGGATCCGCGAGATCCTGGGGGTGCGACTCTACAAGTTCCGGCTCTTAATCCTACCGGGACTTTGTGAGACTGAGTTTGGTCAGTAAGCTACCAGGAACAAAGCTGAGTTAGGCGCATGAGGGTGTAGCCATGACCACGACGCAACGAGGCAAGAAGAAGGCCGCGGCTATCTCCCGTTCGAACACCGAGATCCGAGCGATCGTGCTGCGGTACTTCTACGATCGCAACGCCGCTTCAACGAGCGTCCGCGGCAAGAAGGGATACGCCGTGAAGATCAGCGATGTCCGCAAGGAAACCTTTGGCTTCGGAGGCCAAAACGTGCAGCGCATTTTATCGGTCTAAGTGCAGGGAGCATGTAGCCTGTTGTATTTGATCGGATATCTTCAGTGCCTGCGCGAAGCGGCGCGGTCCTACTGCTTACCCCGCCATGTCTGGGCATGCTTCTTGCCCTGTGACATCAGCGATTCGACCGTATTGTCGTTCTTGAAGGGTGCACCAAGCACGTTTTCCACCATCACTTCTCGCAACTGTTCGAGTCGCTTGCTGAGCGTCTCTGTGGGCGAAAAGGTATCCAGCTCTTCAACCTCCGTAACTCCCCGCTCAATCAGCACAGCTTCAAGTATGGCTAGCCGATCGCGGGTGATCCAAAGCTCAGCAAGCAACTCCATATTCATACGCGCAAGGAAATCGAGATCAGCTGCCCGTAGGTAGGACTCGACAGGAGGTTGGCGCATGCCGGACCGATGCGCTGCATTCGAAGGCCCTGCCGAAGACTGAAACCTGCCTCGCGTATCGTCACTCATTCCGGCTTGACACCGCGTGTTACCCAAGGATACTGATCCGGACCCAAAGCATATTCATCGACATCGGCGAAGCCAATATCCTGCAGACACTCGCTCCAGTTGAAATGACCGACAGCGCTAAAGAATGGCTCGCCACGATGCTTTGTATCCCAATCCAACAGCACCGCGTTGAATGCAGGCACGGCGCGGAACGGGGGTGGATCCGAGATGACAATCTCACCGCCGGGCTGAAGTATCCGAAACGCCTCTCGAAGCGCAGCCACTCCGGCGTCGGGCGGCATTTCGTGGAGCAGCGCGTACATTATCACTGCATCGAAAGCAGCATCCGGCTCCCCCGTTTCGCGCGCGTCGCGCTGCTTAAACGTCACCTTTACTCCTACACGTTCAGCGTGGATATGGCCATTGGTAAGCAGAAGTGGCGAAAGGTCGCACCCCACCAGTTCCGCCTGCGGGAATACGTTGTGCACGGCAGCCAACGTAGAAAACCCGCCGCATCCAGGCTCGTAAACCCGTGCGTAACTGGACTTCTTCAGCTGGCTGACTACGTCCACCCGGTGACGGGTGATATCCTCGCCGTGCGCCACGGCTGCGTAGCCGCCGTACTTGAAAACGCAAGGGCCGGCGACGTAGGTGAATAGCGCGCCGTATAGGTCGTAACCATCGTAACCGCCGGGCTCGAGATGCCACTCCACCCCATCGTAATAGCGAGGAACGTCCAGTGACGGATCGAGCTGGAGACTGCCCTGAGGGTGCTTGGGAAGGCTGGTGGACGCCAAACGCTCAAAAGTGTCACGCTGCTCTTCAACAGCAGGAATTCCGCGGCAATAAACGTCCTCGGCTACGTAGCGCTGAATAAACCGTTCATAGCGATAGCTGGAAAGCGATTCTGCATGTTCTCGCCATTTAACAAGTTGTCGTCTGGCCTGTTGAGTCGGTGAGCCTTCGATAGAAGACGTGGCTAGATTTGCTGAAAGTTGGGATTCGAACTGTTGCTTGGCCAGCGAACGTAACTGGCCAGAGGAGTAGTTCTGAATACTACCAAGCAACTCCATACCTGCTCTGCCCCGCTGCGATAGTACGGGTGCGACGGAAGCGTTTTTCTGAGTCTGCTCTTTGCTGAGAAAGGTCATGGAATCCCTTGTAATGTCCGGCGCGGAGTCGATTGCAAGCCAGTATGTTGATCAAGAGCGCAGCGTTGCAAGCGTCATTTCATCTGGGTTGCATGACAAATCGTCAAGCAGAAAAGTGGCCGGACGTTCAATAGTGGCCCCAACCGCAGAATCCACTTGCTGAAAGGTCAACCCGACACTCCAGTTCCGCAATAGTTACGGCCCGAAGTTGACGTTAGAGTATCGAGGAAGGCTAACCTTCTCCCTTAGCGTCTAGGAATACCGATAATGCGATCGGACTGCAAACCCCAAGATTTCCCAGTTTCCGCAGAGATAGTTGAAACTTATCGTCAGGAGGGCGCAGTACTCGTACGTGGCGCCTTCTCAGATTGGGTTCCTCGCTTGAAGGCCGCTCATCAACGCCTTGAAACGCGTCTCACTGCGATTTCAACCAAGACGCCAGCCGGCTTATCGGCCAGGATCGAGTCCCCCAAAGGATTCCCGCCGTTGACCTTTAACGAAAGCGCAGACGGACATTTCGGAATCCGCAACGCCGCTTTTTTCGACGAGGACTTTCAAGACTGGATGAACAACTCGTGTGCTGCGTCTATCGTGGGACAGGTCACTGAATCCCGGTTTGTCAGGTTCTGGTGGGATCAGAGCTTCTGCAAGCGCTCTGATGCAACGCCAAAAGGTGCCACGCCCTGGCATACAGATTCCGGCTCATTTTCGTTCACCGGTCAGGCCTTGCCATCGCTGTGGATTGCTGGGACAGAGGTAACAAAAGACAATTCACCGATCCTCACGGTAGCGGGCAGCCATAGAGACCAACGCTGGTTCCGGCCCGTATTCGGCAAAGAGCATGTAAAGATCCTACCGGACAACTACGCGGAATTAGACGAACTTCTGGAGGTTGTGGCGCGGCCCGACACCGTAATCCGCTGTTGGCCGATGTTGGCAGGAGACTGCCTGCTGATTCACCCGCACACCTATCACGCATCGGCGGAGCCGGTTCGCGGCAGCGGGGAGCGCATCGGCTTCACCTCAAGGTGGCTCGGAGATGATGTGGTCTGGAAGCCTCGGGAGATGACCTTCTCCTATCCTGATGACTGCCGGTTCACGAATATAGTACCGGGTGAGCCGCCGCCGGATGCTGATTTCCCCATAGTCTGGACGGCAGATATGCAGGCCAGCCGGGAGATGTGAAAGCGGACTACGTGGAATGGAACACAAGGAGAGGCCACGCCACGCCGGTTGTTCTTGGCATGGCCTCTCAGCACGAGTTGTGGAGTGTCAGAAATTGGTAGTTGCTGTGATGCCAAATGTACGCAATTGGCCTAGAACCGGTGTGTAGGACGCGCCAAAAGTATCACTTGGGATAAACAGCGAACTTGTAACATAGTCCGCGTTCGTCAGATTGCGTACCCATAACCTGAGATCAAAGCGGTCCGTGCTAAATCCGGTGCTGAGGTTGACGATCGTCCGGCTGGGGATAAATGCTGTGTTGGTTTCGTCGGCGTATTGCTTGCTCTGATAGCTGATATCCCCGCGCAGGTAAAAGGCTGCGTCACTGGCGAAGGGAAGCGGTGCAGGAACTTCATACTGGAACCCGCCGAACATGTTGGTCGAGGGTGCCCGGGGCAGCTGGTTGCCGCCAATGAAGTCATCGCAGACGTTTCCATCGCACAATGCTGCAGTGCGAAAGCCAAAGACTCCGTCGTCGAACGTCGAGTCCACATAAGATCCGCCGAGATTGAGTCTCAGCGTATCGTTGACGTCATACACAAACGCCCACTCAATACCCTGGATTGTCGCGCTGCCCAGATTCAGCGTGATGGCAGGTGGTCGCTCGGGATCGACCGCCGCTCCCGGCGGCGGCGTGGACGGGGAGCTGATCTGCATATTGTCCCAGTCGATGTAGAACGCCGCCAGTTCCATGTACACGCGCTCATGCAACCTTGCTTTGGTGCCGACCTCGAACGTCCGGTTCTTGTCACGGTCGAAGGTCCGTTCGGCTTCGATGAGACCGCCGACCGCCAGATAGGCGGCGGGATCGATGTTGACTCCTCCCGCTTTCGTGCCAGTGGCGAGCGAAGCGTAAACAAGTACGTCGTCGTATAGCCGATAATCGAGGATGATTCGCGGATCAAAAAATCTTTCGCTGACTTCCCTGGTCGCGCCACTCAGGTTGTTGATCTGCCGCTTCTCCTGCCACGTCAGCCTGCCTTCCATCGTCAGGCGGGCTTTCTCCTCAAGGAACGAAAGCGACGCCGAACCGAACACCGCTTCGGTATCTATTTCGGTCCTGGCGTCGGTCAGACGGATGGGAAACTGGTCGACCGTGAGCTGATTGGTCTCCAAGGTAGGCTGTGCGGGACCACGACCGATCGCATCTTCGTCGTTCGTGCGGCTGGTGAAGCCGCCGAGCGACAGCTCGAGTGCATCCGATATTGCATAGGACGCACGGAGTTCGTGCTGCGTATAGCTGAAATCACCGAAGGGTGTCAGGTTGAAGGTCAATGTAGAGCCCGGCGTCAACAAGTTGAAATCGAACAGCGCCTGGATCTGCAACGCTTCCGCTTTGATTCTGCCGAAGCTGTATTTGATGCTGAAGTCATCGACCGGCTCCCACAAGATATTTGAAGCATAGAAATCCGTCTCTGACACAGTGCCAAACTGTCGCGGATCCTGAGCCAGGCGATCGCGGTCCGCTGTGGGCAATTCGCCACAGAATAGGCCGAACCCGGGCTCCCCGAAGATATTAAACGGCGTTCCGCAATTCGGGGTAACGGTGCTTACCTGCGGTGGCGAGCGGGTAAATGCGGTAGGCGTGATGTTATAGCGGGCGGATGCCTCGTTCTTGTTGTCAAAGTGGCGATAAGAGGCGTCGATGGTCAACGTGTCGGTAGGCGTGAACACGAGCTTTGCACCGACATTCCAGCGTTCCCATCCGCCAAGGTTGCCAGACGTGTTGAAGCCGGAAATGCCGGCGTCGGCCAGAGGGTGATTATTCCGTCGCGTACCGTCAAAGCTGGTGAAGGATCCTTCGACACCAATAGCGAGCAGATCAGAGACGATCGGGCCGCCAATATAGCCCTGCGCTTCGTAGAATTCGTCGCTCGCCACAGTCGCGAGTGCCTGAGCCTCCAAGCGTGATCCGGGCGTGCGGGTGATGTAATTGATCGAACCCATGAACGAGTTCTGACCATACAGGGCGCCCTGCGGCCCCTTCACTACTTCCAGACGGTCAAGATTGAACACGCCGATGTCAATCGCGTAGGCGCGTGGAATATACACACCATCGAGAAATACCGACACGTTCTGTTCGAGCACGGTGATGTTCTGCTGCGTAGCGCCGCGGATGACCGGGGTTCCGAAGCCACCACCGGTAAAGGATTCGAACGACAGGCCGGGGGTCAACAGCGCCACATCCGAGAGATCCCGGACCTGTCGTTCCTGGAGTTCTTGATTGGAAAAAGCGGAAATTGCCACTGGCACATCGGAAAGCGCTTCTGATTTCTTGCGCGCCGTAACGATGATGACGTCCAGCCCTCTTTGCTGACCGTCACTTGTCTCAGCATTGGCCCCATCAGTTTGAGCATAGCCCACGGCCGGTACGCCAAGGGATGCACCCGTGCAGAGAAGGAGCAGCTTCAAGTGATTCAATTGTCTTCCCCATGATTTCGTTATTGAAGCGTGAAGTGGAAGTCCACGCGAGTCGGCACCTCACGAGGATAGTAGCGTGGCAGGCCATGCCAAGAAATTCTTGTTGAGATACTTGGCATGACTTTTAGTCATGAGAACCGCGGGCCAGTGTCGGTAACGGTTGCGGCGAAGCCAACAGGTGTCGCACCGAAACGAAAATACCCATTGCGGACTGCCCTTCCGGATCTCCAAACGCTCAACGGCATTCGGCCTTGTCATGGGAACTTCCTTTACTGTTTGCTAGGGTGAAGCGCCTCGTGTTCGCCCCGCGATCGATAGTTGTCCCGCCACATGTCGTGAGTTGGTCAAGTTGAGAATGAGATCTTGATGCCGAAATTTTCGTTGTCGTCGATACTGGTAGCGTCGGTGCTGGCGTCGCTTTCGCCAGGCGCTGCGTCCCCCCAGGAACATGCGATCACGCTTGACGATGGCCGCCGAATGGTCGAAGAGGCCGACCGGGCCGACTATTTCTTCTGGAAACGTTTGTTGTTTCGCTTGGACAATCAGACGGAGTTCGGGCTGCCTGCCGAATGGTATACGCCGAATCGGCTGATCGAGGGCGGTGTCGGAGCGACGTTGCCGCGCAGGGTCGCCGACAACGACATCCTGTCCGACACGGGCTGGCAAGCGGTCGCGGACTGGGCATTCGCGCGCGGGACCGACAGTCTGATCGTCATGAAGGACGGCGTTATTGTGCAGGAACGCTGGGGTGACGACGCCGATGCCGGCATGTTGATGCCCGTCAGGAGCATGGCAAAGACCCTGCCGGGCCTGCTGGTCGGGAGGGCGATCGCCCAAGGACAAATCCGTTCAGTTGATGATCCGCTGTCCACCTATCTGACCGAATGGAAGGACGATCCGCGCGGTGCGATCACCCTCCGGCAGATCCTCACGCAAACAAGTGGCCTGGCGACGATCCCGCTGGAATACACGCCGGACAACTGGCAGATTCGGTTGGCCGAGGGCTCTGACGTGAATGCCACGGCGCTGGACTGGCCGCTCGAAGGGCCGCCTGATCGCCGCTGGACGATAAACCAGGTGGACAGCCAGATCCTGGCGCTGGTTCTCGAACGGGCAACCGGACACGATTATATCGATTATCTCTCGCGCGAGCTGTGGCGGCCGCTTGGCGCCGATACATCGACGATGAATGTGGACGCCAAGGGCCAGGCCCGTGCTTTTTGCTGTATGCGATCCCGGCTATACGACTGGCTGCGGGTGGGCGAGCTGATCCGGCTCGATGGACGCGTCGGCGATCGGCAGGTGATCCCCGCCGAGTGGCTGTCGCAGATGCGGACAGCGGCTCCGGTAAATCCCTATGTCGGTTACCACCTTTGGATCGGCTGGAAGCCTGGAACGCCGGAGGTGAAGGGCGAACCGTTCCTGCAGGTGCCGCACACGGCACCCTATAGGGCTGACGACGTCGTGTATCTGCTGGGAGGCAGCATAATGACGGTCTGGGTGGTACCGTCGCGCGGCCTGACCATCCTCCGCAGCGGGAAGAATCCGGACGATTGGGATCACAGTTATATCGTCAATGCGATCATCGACGATCTGGACCGGCATGAAGCCCCCTAGCCCTGTGTCGCGCGTCAGCAAAGGCTATCTCGCAACGTCGCGGGGCGACCTTCATTTTCGCCATTGCGGGGAGGGTCACCCGCTGATCCTGCTGCACTTGCTGGCCCAGGCAAGCAAGATGTACGAGCCTATACTGCCCCTGCTCGCCCGCCAGGGGTTCAAGGCTATCGCGGTCGATCTGATGGGATATGGGCGCTCGGACAAGCGGACTGGCCGCTGGATGGTTGAGGACTTTGCCGAAAATGTACTTGATGCTTTGAACGGGATCGGTGCAGCTCCGGAATATCTGGTCGGCGGTCACTTCACGGCGATGATCGCTGCCGAGATGGCGTTACGTCGGCCCCACAGCGTCCGCGCGATGGTCCTTGACGGCGTGCCTGCCTGGGATGCAGAGATGCGGAGTCGCCTGCAGGCGACGAACAGCGCGGCCGAGGTGACCTGGGACGCAGACGGCGATACTGCGCGCCAACAGTGGATAACAATGCTGCAACATGTACAGCGGCTCGATCCGCGTGCCGACGTCGTGGCCGCGAACGAACCCGCGCTGCGAGACATCTTCATCGGGTCGCTTGAGATGACTGCAAGACCCGGCACTGCAGAGGCGTTTTTCGCTTATCCGCTGATCGACCGGCTTGCCCGGATAGCGGCGCCGGTGCTGGTACTGGGATCTCCGACCGACACGTTACGGCCATGGCACGATGCGGCGGTCGCGCGAATCCCAGATGTTCGCGCTTATCTGTTCGATGACGTCCACCCACTCTACCGCGTCGCGCCGGACACCGATCGCCGCGAGTATGCGGATGTCATTTGTCGATTTTTCTCGACCGTTGGAGATCAGAAATGAAGATTGTCGACCGCAACGATCGCTGGCCGTCACTCACCGTACCGTTACGTACCGACATGACCCGACGTCAGTTCTTCATCGGCGCAACCGCCTGTGGGCTGATCGCCTCAAATCGCGCGCTGGCTCTGGACCATTCCGATCCTACAAGCGGATTCGTACTGGGACCGGGACCTGCCGGGCGATGCGACGACTACAAGATCGGGGTTCCGGTGCCGCTGCTGGACCGGGACGGCAGATCGCTGCGAATGTGGTATTACTGCCGCAGCAACGATTTTTCAAAAGTGTTCGCGCCAACCTTGAGCAGCGGCCGCGTGGCGTTGGCCGAATCAGACGACGGTCGCTGCTGGCGTCGGTTCAAGGGCCCACTGGCAGGCGAATCGGTTTTCGAACCCAGCGTGGAGCCGCAGGATTTTGACTCCGGTCATCTGGGCATCACCGACATCACCTTTGCCCATGGCAAGTACTGGATGTGGTATTTCGGCGGGAACGCCGTCACCGCCGACACGCGGTTCGGGCAGATTCCCGGTCTGGCGATGCTGCCGGGGCTCGCCCACAGTCCGAACGGTGTCGACTGGACAAGGGTTCGGGGCGCTGCTCGCGGCGGCGCGCTGCTGGATCCTCAGCCTGGCGACATTTTCGCATCCTGGATAAACGGGGTCTGGGACGGGGATCGTATGTTGATGTGGTACACCGGTCTGAACGGCCAGATGGACCGCTTCACGACCTACCTCGCGGCGTCGACCGACGGGATGACATGGGATCCGCTGGGCACGGTCAGTATCAAAGGCCCGGAACGTGATTTCGATGGGATGGGCATGATGACGCGTCATGTCATGGCCAATCCGTTCGGACCCGGACCCCGCTGGTTCATGCTGTATACCGCGCTCGACGGCCGCGAGGATCGTAACCTTCAGCGATCCGTAGTCGCGGCTACCTCAGATGATGGGCTGGTCTGGACCCGGCTCTACGATGAGCCGATCTTCGTTCATGCCGCTCCGGGGCATTGGGACGGTGAGGGCGTGGCCGCTCCCCGGCTTGTCATCCGAGGGGATGAGATGCTGCTCTACTACACCGGAATCCCGGAGCAGGACGCGCCGGACACATTGCCCAAGGGGATCGGGCTGGCCGTTGCCACAGGCAGGGACTTAAGAGGGTTCCGGCGTCATGTGGCCTGAGCGGCGATCGGCCCCGTCAAGCGCGGCCGGCCACCAGGCTGCGTTCTCCAGGGGCAGGCAGGTTGAGCGAAGGCGAGACAAACCGCTATCTGCTGATCGACACAGCCGCCGACCATTGCTGGACATCGACATTGGCCGCTTCCTGTCGAAAGGTATGGATGAGCTCCTTAACCGCCGGCGTGAGCAGCAGTTCCTCTGAGCGGTAGATGAATTTTGCCTGTGTCTCGGCCGCTGGCGCCTTGGATTTCAATTCCACCAGACTTCTGGCCAGCGGATTGGTAATGATCGCCCGCGGCAGAACAGTGAGCAGATCCTGCCGGTCCATGCACCGCAACAGAAAAGCAATCGAATTGGTGCGAATGACGATACGCGGTACGCTATGTCCTGCATTCTTGAAATAGGAATTGAATGCCGTTATGAACGCCGTCGAGTCGATTATTGCCCATCGCTCTTTCGCCAATTCGCTGATAGTCACTGCTCTAAGCGCAGTCAAAGGATGCGTGCGGCTCGAGAAGACAAGCGACGAGCTCTCGAACAATGTTTCGGCCTTCAGCTGCTCGGGAAGGTCGAAATCCTTTACCAGCAAGCCAACCGCAAAGTCGAGCTCGCCGAGCATCAGTAAATCGATCAGCGTTGCAGTCGAGGCACTAACGATCTGAAAATCGACATTCGGGCGGGCGGCAGAAAATTTTGCGATCACGTCCGAGGCGAAGTATAGGGCGAAATTGGGAGTCATCCCCAACTTGATCACGCCAGCCTTGGCAAGGCGGATAGCTCGCAGGTCGTCGACCGCCCGGTCGTTCTCGTTCACGATCAGCTTTGCCCTAGCAAGGAGCATTTCACCAAATGGGGTGGGGACGACGCCGCGCGGGTTTCGTTTGATTAACGGAAGGCCAAGGGCGTTTTCCAGATTACGCAGACTTCGGCTCAAGCCCGATTGAGTGATGTTCGTTGCCTCGGCGGCCCCACTGATCGTGCCGCATTCCACTACCGCAAGAAAATGCCTTAGCTGCTGGATTTCCATCGCGTACCCGTCTCGATCGGCCGGCGCGCGATTGCGCCTGCCCGGCAGGGTAACAGCAAGATAGCATGATTAAAAGTCATGATAATGACCAGTAGCAGGAACGATACGCATCCCCAGACATGAGAAAACTTCACCTCGGCCTTACGCGCCCCTGGGCAAGAACGGCTGGGCGCACGAGGTCGCCGGTCACTCCCATGCCGCCCGCGCCCTCATTGCTGCCATTCCCTCCGCACTGGTGATCCAGAGGTCCATTTCCCTGTCCCCGCTGCCCGTCGCATTGAGAAGCAGCGGTCCGGAATCAAAGGCTGGCGCGGTGCTCCGATAGGAATAGCCATTCGGCAAGGCGCCGCCTCGCTGACGTGCCGCGAAGTATAGAAGCAGCGTTGCCTGCAAGGGTCCATGCACGACCAGACCGGGATAGCCTTCAACGTCGACGGCGTAGCGCCGGTCGTAATGAATGCGATGAGTGTTGAAGGTCAGCGCCGAAAAACGAAACAGCAGCGGCGGCAATACGTCCACCTCAACCATGCTGGCGCCGGTCATCGTCGTGTGTTGTCGAACCTGCTGGTTCTGCTCAGGGTTCTGCATCACCGCATCGCCGCGATACACAATCATCTGCCGATCTGTGACGACGACAGTGCCTTCAACGCTGAACGAATGCCCGACCGTCACGAAGCAAAGCGGGCCGGAACGACCGACCTTCTGCTCGACATTCTCGATCCGCGAGCGCCGCTGAACCGTGTCCCCGACCCTTAGATGACCGTTGAAGCGCATGTCGCTGCCAGCAGCCATGCGGCGCGGCAGCGGTACGGGTGGCAGGAAGTCACCCGGCACCGGGTGACCATCGCCGCCCAGCGCGTCCGTAGGTACCGCTGGCTGGCACAAGCACAAATGGAGCATGCGCGGGGCGACTCCTTTCTCCTCTGGGCGATTGATCAGCAGGCCGATGGTCGCCGCAAATCGTTCCGCCAGCGCTGCGGTCACCACGTCCTGTGCCACCTCTTCAGCGCCGATCCACTGGCGCAGGTGGGCAATGTCCAATTCAGGCGCCAGGATCATAAGGATCGTGGCGAGCGAAAGGCCTGCAAGTCGGCGTCGAGCCGCTCGGAAATGCGGAACAGTTTGCACTCGCATCCGGATGCCACGACCAGCTGGATACCGAGCGGCAGACCATCATCCGTCCAGCCCATCGGCAAGGTCAGGACCGGCAGCCTTGCAATGTTGGCAAGGCAGGTGAAATCCGCCTGCGATGCGGGCTCTGGCTCGGCGAGCGGAAAGGTGGGCATTCCCACCGTCGGCATCACAATGAATCCGTGACAGGCGATGATGGAAGCGAGCTGCCGCCGGGTATCGGCGAGCACCACCTGATCATCGTGCCAGTCTGACGGGGCGCGGTTCGCACCGAACTCGATCAGTCGAGCCAGGCGCGGGGATGTCGGCACCGCAGCAAGACGCGGGCCGAGCGCACGAACCAGATGCACGAAGCAGGCCAAGCGGATGCGGTCATTGGGATGATCCAGCCGAACTGCGGCCGGCCGTTCCGGGAGCTTCTCGATGGCTCGATCAAAGGCTGCCTTGACCTTTGGATGCAGCGCGAAGCCATGTGCGCTCAGCATCGCTCCAGCGTCCCTGCATTCAGCTTCGCCAAAAGCGGAGACCACGCGGCCTGCCCGGACGAGCAGCGAAATATCCCGTGCGATGACCGAGGCGGCGTCAAGCGACGGATCGACTGGCTGTATGCCGTCGGCGCTGATACGCTCGGGTGCCGCCTTGAACGCATAAACGCCGCAATGCGATGCCGGTATTCGCGCCGAACCCATGCTGTCGGTGCCCAGCGCCACATCGCACAACCCGGCCGCGACGGCAGCGGCACCTCCGCATGACGACCCCCCCGCCGACCAACCCGCGCGGTGGGGATTCTGGACGGCGCCGAACCAGGGATTGTCGCCTTTTGCGCCCAGCCCCGCCTCATCCATGTTGCACGTGCCGATGATGGCGGCTCCCTGCTCGCGGAGACGGGCGACGATTGCCGCGTCGCGCGGCGCGATCCTGTCGCGCCACGCGCCCAGCCCCGCATGCCACGGCAGCCCCCGCACCATGATGTTCGCCTTTACACCGACGGCTACGCCGCTTAGCACACCGTCCGCGGGCGCGGCATCCCGGTCGAAAGCCGTGAACGCGTTCAGCTGCTCGTTGTGCGCAGCAAGGCCAGCCTGATCGAACCAGATCGGCACCGAGGTCGCCGTCAGTAACAGACGGACACCGATTTCTTCTCAAAGAAGCTTTCGAAGCCGTCGCACCCGAACTCGCGCCCGATCCCTGAATCCTTCACGCCACCGAACGGATACATGGCATCGACCGTCGCGTGATCGTTGATGCTTACGACTCCGACCTGGAGGGTCGGGATCAAACTGTGCGCTGTCTTCAGGTCGCTGGTCCATATGGACGCCGCCAGCCCGTAGCGGACGTTGTTTACCATCTTCACCAGCCCGTCCATCTCATCCCGATCGAACGCGGTGACGCCCATGACCGGGCCAAAGATCTCTTCCTGGCAGAATGGCAGGCCGTGATCAGCGACATCGACCAGCGTGGGTTGAAAGCCGAAGCCCGGTCCCTCGGTCGGTGCCCCGCCGTAAACGACCGTGCCACCGGCAGCCGCTACGTCGCTTACGATTCCGTGCACGCGCTGCTGATCCAAGGCCGAGATCAACGGACCCATTGTCACGCCCTCCTGATAGCTGGGGCCGACGCGCATCGATTGCGCCATCGCGCTCATTGTGGCGACGAACCGATCGCGCACCCGCCGTTCCACGAACAGGCGCGAAGGGCACATGCAGAACTGGCCATTAAGGAAATAGCCGGCCATATGGGCTACAGCCGCCGCGGTATCGATATCGGCATCGTCCATGACGATGAAGGCCGACTTGCCCCCGAGTTCCAGAGTCAGCCGCTTGAAGCTACGTCCGCCCGCTTGGGAAATGATCCTCCCCACATCGGTCGATCCTGTGAAGCTGATCTTCCTGACCAGAGGGTGGTTGACCAGCGCCGCACCCGCCACGTCGCCCATGCCATTGACCACGTTGAACGCGCCCGCAGGCAGGCCCGCCTCCGTCAGCAGCTCGGCGATCGCAAGCGCGCTTACCGGCGTCTGCTCGGCCGGCTTGACCACGACCGTGCAGCCCGCGGCTAGTGCCGGGATGGCCTTGGTGAGCGAGAAGGCCGCAGGCGCATTCCAGGGCAAAATACAACCGACAACGCCGATCGGTTCGAAGATCGTGGAAAGCGTGGCGGTGCGCCCCGGCACGCTTGGCAATAGGGTCGGCGCAAAAGCCTGTCCAGCAATCTTCGTTGGCCATCCCGAAAAATACTCTACCGTCGACAATAAAAGTCCCGCCCCTTGTGTCCTCAGCATCGACAGTACGACGCCGTTGTCAATCGAATCGAGCGCGGCCAGCAGATCGGTGTTCTTTTCCAGAAGATCGAGGAACCGGCGTAGAAACCGCTCGCGATCGGCTGGTGGGCGGCGGCCCCAGTCCCGTTCGAAGCAGCTGTGCGCTGCCTGGACTGCACGGTCTATGTCGGCCACACCACCTGCGTGGACAGTCGCCCACACGTCGCCACTGGAGGGATCGATCGTGTCGAGAGTTTCTTCGAGCAGCGAATCGGTTTGCGCACCGTTGATGTAAAGGCGGCCATGGGACCGTGCGAAGTCGCGGGCTCCCTTCACGAGTTCATGGTTAGCTTGCATGATTTCCTCACAGCTGTTCAGCGCAAGTTACAGCAGCGATTATTGACATGCGGAGAGTGACACGAAAAGCGCGGGATAGACCTCCCCCCATTCCTGAACATCATGGCCGATGTGAGGCAGTCATCCATCCTGCCTACCGGATAGAGATCGACAGCACAGTTTGGTCGGTTGCCATGCGTCCTGTGAATCCCAGCCGTTCGGTCGCAGACGGTAAGCTTCCCCTGTGGCCGGCCACTTGATTTTGCAGCCCCGCACCGGGAGATCGTGACTTGATAATGGCGCAACGACTGGAAAGCCTGTACCGGCCCACGCACGACGAGGCAGCACGACATGGCTTTGTGGGCGCACTCAAGCGGCATGTGAACGGCCCGATGGAGCATACGCTGTCGGCACATTACGACGCGTTGCTGGCATCAGGCGGTGGTGTCGAACAATCCGGTGTCAGACTGCAGGACGAACGGCTGTTCAGGCTCTGGGCGAGCGTGCTTTATACGTCCCAGGATCTGATGTGGGAGAGCCTGGGCGAAACGGTCGATCGCCTGAACCCTCTCTATGTCGAGCGCTGGCGCGACTTGGCGGGACGCAGAGAGAAGCTCGGTTCGCTGCAGCTGGATCCGTCCCTGACCATTCCCGAACCCATCGCCTCGTGTGAGATGCACCGTCAGCCGGGCGGCTATTGCCACGCCGCCGATCAGGATAACCTGACTGCACCGCTGGCCTACTTCTCCGCCGCGGATCTGTACCTGTCGGCAAAGGGGTTCGGCCTCGGCCAGGCGGCTGGCACCCCCGCCATGTGCCATCTCATATTGGCGGCGGCCCGTCGCAAGCGGCCGGGCCTTGCCCCAACCTGCGTACTAGACATGGGTTGCGGCCCCGGCACCGAGACCATAGGCTATCGAATGGCATTTCCCAACGCGGAAATGCACGGCGTTGACCTCGCGGCGCCGTTCCTGAAGTTTGCACATCTTTGGGCAGAACATCAGGGACAGGCGATTCATTACCGGCACGCGAACGCGGCAGATACCCGCTACCCCGCCGGCAAGTTCGACCTGATTGTGTCACACATCCTGTTCCACGAGACCTCCGGCGAAATGCTGCCGCAGATCCTGCGTGAAGCGCATCGGCTGCTGGCACCCGGGGGCGTTCTGCTCAACGCGGACGTGCCTTATCAGACCCTTACGCAGAGCGTGCCGAAGCGCATCACCAATGCATGGCAGGTCGATCACAACGGTGAGCCGTTCTGGATCGGATTTGCCGATACCGATGTACGCCAGGCGCTGATCGAGGCCGGTTTCGAGCCCGAAGAGGTGTTTGCCGAATACGTGCCCCTTGGTTCAGGACGCTATTTTATTTTCGGAGCGGCAAAGAAGGATGGCTGACGCGCCCGGAAAGGTTGCGAAGACCAGCCGGACGGTGCGCGACCTGATGCTGTCGCATGACCGAACCAAGCCCGTATTTCTGCAGGAACCGGGCATGGACAAGGCCGTTTCGGCGATTCTCCGGCTGGCAATGGAGGTATCTGTCCTGCGCGACAGGCTGGCGACGCACGAGCTGCTGGCGGACCGCAGCGGCGCCTATACGCGCGAAGAGGTCGAGTCGTTCCTGCCCGATCGAGACGAGGATGCACGCAGGCGCGCATGGCGGGACGATCTCGTTGAGCGGTTGATGCACGATCTCAAGTGATTCGGCGACAGCAAGAAACTCTCGCCATGAGTGTTTGGAATGCCAACCGGAAGACACAGAATTTGTAGGACTGGGAATCCTGCTACAGTCCGAGGCACAAATTGCAGCCGGGCCATGTGGGAGCGAGTGCGTTGACAGCAAACAGGATGCCCATGAGCGTCAAGGACGCCGCCCTGTCCAAGGGCACGCCGGCGGAGACCATCCCGACGCCTGCAGGCAAATACGATCTGCCATTCATGCTCCGGTTCGGATGGGGCATGGGCACGCTCGGTCCGGCTCTGGTCATGTCCGCGTTCAACATTCTGATGCTGCGTTTCATGACCGATAGCCTGGGGATCGGCGTTGCAATTGCGGGGCTACTGATCGCGGGGTCCAAGCTGTACGATGCCGTTACCGACCCACTCGTAGGAATATTGTCGGACCGGATCAATGCCAGAGCCAGCCGCCGTCGTCCGTGGCTGCTGTTCGGCGGCATCGGTCTGACCGCATCGTTCCTATTGATGTTCATCGTGCCCGCCATTGGCAACACCGGAACGATGATCGCCTACATGACGGTCGTATTGCTGCTCTATGCCACCGCCTATTCCGCGTTCAGCGTCCCTTATCTGGCCATGCCCGTGGAAATGACATCGGGCCACACTGATCGGTACAGTCTGATGATGTGGCGCGTGGTGGCTGTCGGCATTGCCAGCCTGGCTGCCAGCGGGCTGGGCCTGGCGATAATCGATGGCTTTGGCGGCGGCCGCGCTGGCCATGCGGCGATGGCGCTGATCCTTGCCCCTGCGGTGCTGCTATCGATCCTGGCAGCGTGGTTCTTCACCAGAAATGCGAAATTTACGCGGCGCAGGATTGACGAGAAACTCCCGCCAATCGGTGAACAGGCACGGCAGATCGCCACCAATCAGCCGTTCGTCATCCTGCTCGGCGTGAAATTTCTGACGCTCTCGATCCTGGGTATGCAGGCGGCGCAACCCTTTTTCTTCAATCAGATCCTGAATCTGTCCGATGCGGCGCTCGGTTCCTATTTCATAGTTCAGGGTCTTGTCCTGTTGTCGAGCCAGTGGCTATGGGTTCGCATCGGCGCGCGGTTTGGCAAGCGGCTGAGCCTCATTGGCGCTCTCGTCCTCATGACGATCATGAGTTTGACCTGGCTCGCCGCAGGCGCAAATGATCCCTCCTGGCAGATCTATGCACGCGCCGTGTTCATGGGGCTGGGCCAAGGTGGGGTGATGCTGATGGGGCAGGCCATGCTGCCGGACACCATCGAGTACGACAATTTGCGAACAGGACATCATCGCGAAGGCCTATTCTCCTCTTTCTACACAACGGTCGAAAAGGTTGCACAGGCGGCGGGCGTGGCAAGCATCGGCGCCTTTCTGGGCCTGATGGGCTATGTCGGGGGTATGGTAGGCGAACAACCCGACAGTGCCTTATGGGCGATCCGCATGTCAGTGGCCGCATTCCCGGCCTTGATGTGCGGAGGCGCGACCGTCCTGCTGTTTTTCTATGACCTGACGGAAGAACGGCTGAATACGATACGCGCGGACCGCGTGAATGCAGCGTCGCGCGGCTAGGCTGGTTGGCATGAGCGCCGTCGCCGTTGAAGATACAGCGCCTCGATGGAAAAAAGGGAAACAGGTATGACTACATTTGACCGAAAGGAAACTAGCATGAATATATCCAGGCGAACCGTGCTTGCTGGTGCCGGGGCGAGCGTCGTGCTGGCGAATGCAGCAGCACACGCTATTGGCATGCAGCCGAACGACGCTTTAGAGGATCCAGATAATCTTGGCAGGCTGTACGATGTGGTGCGGGAGAACGGCCAGAACTCTCACGTAAATTGGGCATCCAGCGGAATGATCTTCTTTAAGCCGGATGCCGGCATCCTGATGCCGCTGATGCGCTTCTACACAAGCCAGTGGGCGGTGAACCGCAAAGGAGACGATGGCCGCAGCCAGCATCTAATGGAGGAGCTGCTGTATTTTGCGGACCTTCGGTCGGGCGAAATCGTCGACCGGTGGACAAACCCCCGAACCGGCGAAGCCCGACACGTCGAGCATCAAAAGATCCGAGGCATGCCGATGGAAATCAACGATGCAGGCGCAATCGAACAACCGATATGGGCGCAGTCCTTCGACGGCGCGATCGGACCCGTTCGTATTCAAAGCGGTCAATTGTTGTTGGATGAGAATTTTTCGGCCGTCACGCATCCCGGGCCGACAGCGCCCAAACCAAAGACGATTCACACCCTGTCCACCTTCATCTCCTCGGCGCCGGCTGCGGAAGCGCGGTTACGTGGGGAGACCAACTTCCTGGACGTCACCTATTCGAACAACAGCGACACGCCCCTGGAAGAGTGGATGGGATATGAAGACACGCCTGGTCGCCTGATCTGGACCGTGCAGGGGCACAAGATGCGCGATACGAAGCCGATGGCGGCAAAGCTGGCACAGCGTATCGCCGCCGACCATCGCGACTGGCTCGACGGGCCACAGTTCTGATCCGGGTCGGCGCAATCTGAGGCGGGCTTTCCCACGTGGAGCGGCCGACTGGGGAACTCCTGGGCCGAGCCAGCAAGAGGTGAACGGTGCCGTCTACTTGCGCTCTCGCTTGACGCTGAGATACATGGCGATCCGTCTAGCCGCCTCGGCGGAGCCGAAGCTGTCGCGGAAACGCGCCTGAGTCACTTCGTCGTCATCCGTCTGCTTGCTCTCTATCCGCGAGAACATCTCCTTTGCCGCCGCCACTGTCTCGGCCGAGTTTCGCGCTATCGAACGAGCCAGAGACAGGCCTTCTTCTTCGAGCGCCGCCGCATCGAATACGGTATCGACCAAGCCGATGGCCAGCGCCCGTTCGGCGTCCACCAGCCGCGCAGTGAACAACAGCTTCTTGGCATGCGTAACACCAACTGTGCGCGCCAGCCTCCGGGTATCACCCAGACTGTATATCAGTCCCAGCTTGGCAGGCGTGACGCCGAAGGTTGACCTATCTGAGGCGATGCGAAAATCACAGGCCACCGCGAGCGAGCACCCGCCGCCTACACACGGGCCGTCGATCATCGCGATGGTGGCGATCGGCAGCGACTCGAGCCGATTGCAGCACGCCTGCATCGACAGTTGCAGTTCATGGCGCAGGCCTTCGCTTTCCATCAGCTGCGGGAACTCACCGATGTCCGCGCCGGGGCAAAACGCGCCCTCGACTCCTGAGCGCAGCACCAGCACGCGCAGCTCACTGAAGCCCGCGAGCGTTTCAAGCACCTCCGCCAGCTCGCCCCACATCTCCACCGATACGGCATTGAAGTGCGATGCCCGGTTGAGCACCAGTTCCCCGATACCATCGCCGGACAAGCTATAGCTGATCATCCGCCTGTGCCGTCGCGCGAAAATGCGCAGCTATCGCGTCTCGCCGCGTCACCCAGACATCTGGCAATGTGGAGACATGGCTTAAGAATCGATCCAACATTGCCGCGCGTCCCGGCCTTCCGATGATTCGCAGATGCAGCCCTACCGACATCATGACCGGCACCTCAGTCGTATCATGCAGGAAGTCGATGCTGTCGATCAGGTAGTCCAGCCACTGGCGCGGCGTGTAGCCAGCATTCGACCACATCTTCATGTCGTTGGTATCGAGCTGGTAGGGCAGCACGACGATTGGCAATCCGTCCTCGTCCATGAAGGGCCATTCAGCAGAGAAATCGTCCATGTGATAGACGTAGCCGGCCTCCGCCAGCAAGCGGCGCGTATTGTCGGTTGTCAGATAACGGCTCAGCCAGCCGCACGGCCTCTGGCCTGTGGCCTTTTCTATCGCGTTGGTAGAACGCGCGATGAAGGCACGTTCTTCCTCTTCGTTCATACGGAACTGGAACTGCCAGCGATAGCCGTGACTCGCCGCCTCATCGCCTCGCGCCGAGATCGCCTTACCGAGCCATGGCGCGGACTCCAGTGCCTGGCCGCACACCGTCCATGTGGCTGCTACGCCATGCTTGTCGAGTAGCCCGATCACGCGTTTCGCGCCTACCTGGATGCCGAACCGATAGTTGCTCTCGTTGGGATAGGAGCGGATCGGATCTTTCACCACCATGCCCAGCTCGTCTACCGGTTCCATGCCCTTGTCGCCGCGGGCAACCGACCGCTCAGCGCCTTCCTCGACGTTGACTACCAGTGAAAGGGCAATGCGTTTTGCACCCGGCCAGCTATCCATGGGGTCAGTAGCTGCGTGGCATGCCCAGGACATGCTCGGCAAGATACGTCAGTATAAGATTTGAGGAGATCGGCGCGACCTGATAGAGACGCGTTTCACGAAACTTTCGCTCCACGTCATACTCTTCGGCAAACGCGAAGCCACCAAAGGTCTGCACGCAGGCTTCCGCAGCCGCCCAGCTCGCTTCAGACGCCAGCAGCTTGCCGATATTGGCCTCCTCGCCGCATTTTTGGCCGCGATCGAACATGACCGCTGCGCGCTCTACCACCAGTTGCGCTGCCTTGAGCTGCGCGTAGGCCCGGGCGATCGGAAACTGAACACCCTGATTCTGTCCTATCGGGCGCCCAAAGACCTTGCGTTCGGTGGCATAGTCAGACGCCTTGCGGATGAACCATTCGGCATCGCCCAGGCATTCCGATGCAATCAGGATGCGCTCGGCGTTCATGCCGTCGAGGATGTGGCGGAAACCCTGGTCCGCCACGCCGATCAGATTCTCGGCCGGCACCCGGACATTATCGAAAAAAACCTCTGTGGTCGCGTGGTTCATCATCGTCCTGATGGGGCGGATGGTCAGCCCGGGGCACTCGCGCATGTCAAGCATGAATACGCTCAATCCCTCGCCCTTCTTCCGGATCTGGTCCGCCGGCGTGGTGCGCGCGAGAACGATCATGTAATCGCTGTGTTCGGCCCGACTGGTCCAGATCTTTTGCCCGTTGAGCACGTATTCATCACCGTCGCGCACAGCCGTCGTGCGTAGCGCCATCGTGTCGGAGCCGGATGTCGGCTCGGTGACGCCGAAGGCCTGCAGGCGGATGTCTCCACTCGCGATCCCAGGCAGCCACCGCTGCTTCTGATCCTGGCTGCCGTGCTTGAGGAGCGTACCCATCGTGTACATCTGCGCGTGGCAGGCTCCGGCGTTGCAGCCCTGCAGGTGGATCTCACGCAAGATCGCCGAGGCCTGGCGCAGTCCGAGGCCCGAACCCCCATACTCTTGCGGGATCAGACTGGCCAGGAATCCCGACTGCGTCAGTTCATCAACGAAGGCGGTCGGATAGGCGCAGTCGCGGTCCAGGGCCCGCCAGTATTCCCCTGGAAAGCGCGCGCACAATGATGCTACCGCGTCGCGAATGTCGTGGAGTTCTGCCTGCTGCTCAGCGGTACTCATCGAGTTATAGCCTGTCCTGTCGCTAGATCGGGGATCTGCTGGGCCATCGGCACTTCCATGCCCCGCTGGACGGCAGGCCGTTGCCCTACCGTATCGAACCACCGTTGCAGATTCCTGTAGGGACCGAGATCGACACCAGACCAATCGTGCTGGGCAACCCATGGAAAACACGCTATGTCCGCGATGGAGTAGGCGCCGGCAAGATACTCGACCTCGTGCAGGCGGTCGTCCATGACCTGGTAGAGCCGCGCTGTTTCGCCCTGGTACCTCGCGAGCACATCTGGCACCTTTGCAGACCAGTATCGATTGAACACGTTCGCCTGGCCCTGCATGGGTCCCAGCCCGCCCATTTGCCACATCAGCCACTGCACGACGCGGGAGCGCTCCTGCACGTCGTTCGGAATCAAGCGACCTGCCATCTCGGCCAGATACAGCAGGATCGCACCGCTCTCAAATACGGCAAATCCATTGTGCACCAGCACCGGAATGCGGCCATTTGGGTTTAGCCTCATGAACCACGCCTGCTTTTGCACCTTCTCGCGCAGCGGCACTGGATTAACGGTATACGCCAGACCCAGCTCCTCCAAGGCGATCGACACCTTGCGCCCATTCGGTGTGGTCCAGGTGTAAAGATCGAGCGTGCAGTCGTGCTGTCGATTGTCCAGCATGGTGGTCGGTCAGTCAGACGCGCTGATGGCGAAGGTGTAGCCCAGGCGTTTGACGATGTCGCGCTTGGTGAGGTCGCCTCCGTCACACTCTCCATCGGCCCCCTGGTCCTCGAGATTCTCGTTAGTCTCATTGGTGCAGATACACACGAAATGCGTTTCCTCGGCGACTGGAAAGGGGACCTCGTGCCAGGTGCCGCGTTCCATCACCAGCCCACCGGCCCCATCGAAGTAGAATGCTTGCACCGTATCGGGATCGGGCAGGGCCTCGCGTTCGTTCATCCAGCGACCGTCAGCGCGCCGCGCGGTTGGCTTGCCCAGCACCATGTAGAAGGGCTTGCCGGACAGCGGGATGAAGGTCTGCGTGTGCTTGGTGTGATACTCCATCCAGCGCACTTCCAGGGGCCGCTTGGTGAAGCTGACCAGGTTCAAGCAGATGTCGTCGTTGCCTTCGAACCTCGCAGGCTGCGACACCCGAACTTCGGGATAGAAGTCAATCTTGTCACGTAGCACGCCGTTGGGCTCTGCAATGAGATAGCCATAGCCTGCCAGGCTCTCTGCGGTGGCGATAGCCGGTTTGAGCTGTCGAAGAGTGATCTCCGCTTCCTGCTTATCCAGTGTCACATTCGACTCCGTGCGCCGTCTCATTGAAGCTTGAGTTTCTGCCTCGCCTGCCTGGGTGTGAGGAGCCGTGAACCAAGGTCCTCCACGATGCGACGCGCCTTCTCCACCAGCGACTCATTCGTCGCCAGCACACCCTTCTCCAGGTAAAGGTTGTCTTCCAACCCCACGCGGATATTGCCGCCCAGCAGCAACGCCTGCGCCACCATCGGCATCTCCAGTTGGCCGATGCCAAACGCGGCCCATATGGCGTTGTCCGGCAACATAGCCTTCAGTGCCAAGATGGACTGGGCTGTGGCAGGTGCGCCGCCCGGGATACCGAGGCAGAACTGGAATAACGGATCGCCAGGCACCAAGCCTTTCTGGACAAGTCTCAGCGCCAAACCTGTTTGCCCCATATCGAATACCTCAAGCTCCGGCTTCACGCCCCACGAGCCGGCATAGGACGCCATCCTCTCGAGATCGCTGTTACGGTTGACGACCAAATGATTTCCGAAGTTCATTGACCCGCAGTCGATGGTGCAGATTTCAGGGCGAAGCTCCTCGACATGCCGCATACGCTCGTAGGCACACACCAGGTCGGTCTGCTCCAGCAATTTGGACGGGTCATCCGGGTCGAGATGCAGCTCGCCGCCCATTCCGCACGTGAGATTGAGGATGACGTCGGTACCGCTGTCGCGGACGCGTTCCACAACCTCGCGATAGCAATCCAGGTCACGCCCGGCTTTGCCTGTGACGGGATCGCGCACATGGACGTGTACCACGGCGGCACCGGCTCGGGCGGCTCCCACGCAGCTTGCCGCGATTTGTGCGGGCGTGAACGGAACATGCGGATTCTTGCCGGTGGTGTCGCCCGCGCCGGTCACCGCGCAAGTCAGGATCACATCTTGGTTCGGCCTGGTCATTGTGGCTTTCCGCTTGTCACTTTCTGGCAGGTTGTTTTCGAGGCGGCAGAGCACGACTCCCGCCTCTCAACTCGTCGTCTCTTTCAGTCTAGGGCATCAGGAAAGCCCTTTGCTCATTCTTCACGTGCTATTCCATGACCTTATGGAATGCCCCAGTTGGCGCGCCCGACTGGATTCGAAACAGTGACTTTTCCACGATATGGGCGGTCGTCAGCAAGACGACTGTCGCGCTGGTGCAGAACTGTTTAGAGAAAGTGCCGGGGGAGCTGCTGACGCACCTGCGCCCAAATTCGGCGCTTTAGCGCCGGACGCGGCCGTTCACTTGGCTAGCGCAGGTCGAGCGCAGGGGAATCAAATGCCTCGCGCGCAAACAGCGCTAATTCACGGTTGAATCTCTCGGGCTCTTCCGCAAAAGGAGAGTGGCCGGATTCGGGATAGACGCTTACGGTAACGTAGGCACCTTGCGCCTGCAGTTGTGCCGCCAGCTGCCGCCCCGGCACCTCCGGCATACTGCCATCCTTGCCGCCGACCACGAGCAGCAGCGGCACTCGGATCGCTGCGATAAGGTGCGTGTTCTCGAAAGAACGATCGAGCATGTGGGTGCGCGCGTAGGCCGGCAGCATCATCGCGATGTGCGAGGCCCGCTGGCGCCAGGTCTCGCCCATGTCATGGCTGGTTAGCAGCGCGGCGACAGCACGCGCAGCAGCAGCATTTTCTCCAGGGTCGGCGCTGAGCTGCAAGGCGCGGTTTCGTGCGAACAGTGCAGCCATTTCGGGATCCGGTGGTGGTGGTGGCGGCGTAAGTCCCCCGTAGCCGCCAGTGAGCACGATGCCGGAGAGGTTGACTGATCCGTAGTGCCGCAGATAATCGGCCACCACGAGCGTGCCATAGGACCAGCCCATCAGCACCGGCCGGTCCAGGGCCAGCGAGTCAATGATGGCCTGAACATCACCGGCCCAGTTTGTCGACTCCATGTAGGCCGCCGCCTCCCAAGGCTTGCCAGAGTTGCCATGCCCTCGCAGATCGAAACTGACCACATGGAACTCGTCGGTGAGTGGCGGCATCAGCTGCTCCTCAAACGACACATGGCTCTGACCGATACCATGGATCAGCAGCAGCGTTTCGTTCGCCGGGTCACCTGCCGAGACGACGTTCAATGGAACGCCACCATGGCCAGGCACGACGTGGTAGCGAGGTTCGGCATTGGCTGTTGGCAGAGGCGTTGTGGCCGAGGCTACGGCGAGCAGGGCACCAGCAGCCAAAGTCTTCCAGAAAAGCCCGCGATGCCTTCCGCCGTCAAATCGAGTCATTGTGTTGCCTCAAGAGCCTGGGTTGTTGATTTGCACCGAAGGTTGACCCCCGGGATTTGCACTGAAAACTGACCCACCCGGATGGTCCGATTATGGCTCAGGTTCCGGATCGTTTCCGGCTTTCTCCCCCATCCGCGCTGGTTGAATGCTTGAGGTGGCAGTTGTCGGTTCCGATCCTACCGCTGTATGAAGCGGTACCCGTGGGTCACTCGTGGATGCAACAGCTAGAGTTCCATGGGTCACGTGCGGGTGCACGTCAACACACAACAGCCTGGCCCACCATGGCGCCTGACATCGCGTTACGTAATGTAAAAGATCTTTGACAATATGTACGAAATGTTTTACATTTCTGGCCACGAACAATCCTTGGGGTCACGCAATGAAGAACATCTCGGCCTACGAAAGCACCATCTGGAGTTCGCTGATTGTCACGGTGGCGGCCTCGCTGTTCTTTTTCGGCAAGGTCTTTGGCGCTCTCGCGGCCGGGACGCCGCTGGAGCTGCCGACGATCATGCGCCTCGGCGCCGCCGTGGTCGTGATCCTGGTCGCTGTGGAGCTTGCCTTCAAGGTCGCCGTATCCGCCTGGTGCAAAGGCGAGCTGCAAACCGACGAGCGCGATCGGCTGATCGCCGCCAAGTCCGCCCGCAACGGATACTATGTCCTCATCGTCTTGCAGTTCGTGCTCATCGGCCACTTGGGCATCCACTCGATGTTCGGAGGTGGACCCTGGCTCACGATGGACGCGCCCACCCTCCTGACGTTCATGATCTTCGCGCTGGTGCTGGCCGAGATCGCGCACTTCTCCAGCCGCATCGTCTACTACCGCGTTGGAGCATGATCACCAACCGCATCAAGGAGCTGCGATTCGCGGCGAACCAGATGACTCAGCAGGCGCTGGCCGAGCGGATCGGGGTGACGCGTCAGACGGTGAACGCGATCGAGGGCGACAAGTACTCGCCCTCGCTGGAGGTCGCGTTCAGGATCGCGCGGGTTTTCGAAGTACCGCTGGAACAGGCGTTCCAGTTCACCCCGAGGGAAAAGGAAGAGAGGGGATGACGCCAGCGCCCGTGCTGCCCGCTCGAACAAGGCGATTGCGTCCGCGTTGCCGCCCATCGAGGAGGGGTAGATGATCCCGTCGAGATCAGGCCATACCTGGTAGCCCTGCGTCCACCTATCCCTTTGCCCCAGGATTTATCGCCCCATATCCAGCAGGCACAACGTGTTCGAACAGGGGGTAACGCTCCAGATTTCGCTAATTCATCCGGAAAGCGTTCTATTGAGAAGGAGCGTTCTTGGGGTCCAAAATAAAGTTAGGCGTCAGAGGACACACAGTGGTTATCGAACGAATCTTCATCAGCCCCGAGCGAGGTGCGCCTCAAGTCGAGTGCGAGCGCATCACAGTTCACGCTGGACTAGGGCCGCTGGGGGATCGAAACTTTGGAGTTAATCTTCATCCGGGCCAGAACCTTACGCTTGTCGAAGCCGAAGAGATCGAGCACTTCTTCTCCCAAAGTGGGCAAGTCGCTGACCTGTCAGTCACACGGCGGAACCTAGTTACCCGAGGCGTCCGGCTCAATGGCCTCGTCAACGCCGTGTTCACCATTGGGAATGTCAAGCTCCGTGGCGTCGAGCTCTGTGAACCGTGCTCGATCATGGGAAACAACATGCGCACCGAGTCGCTCTCGTCCGCGGCCATCATCAAGCATTGGGTCAATCGAGGCGGCCTCCGCGTCGATGTCCTGACCACCGGAGAAATTGCCCGTGGCGCCCTTGTGCAGACTGACGCCTAACCCCTCGCTCAAGCTGACCCGCATGTTTGACCACATAGACTTCGCAGTCAAAGATCTTTCTCGGAGCCGAAAGTTCTACACCGAGGTTCTGGCAGTCCTTGGTATTTTTCCGTTCATGGAAATCCAACGTGAGGATGGTAGAGAAGGTACCGGCTTTGGTTCCATGCAGGGTGCGCAATTCTGGATTGGCGGAGGCCAGCCTGTTACTGGACGTTTTCATGTCGCCTTCCAAGCCGCTTCAAGAGACGCGGTAGTTGCCTTTCACGCTGCTGCTCTGCGCATGGGCGGCACGAATCAGGGGAGTCTTGGCTCTCGTCCGCAGTATGGGGAGCCATACTACGCTGCCTTTGTTCTCGACCCAGATGGTCATGTAATTGAGGCCGTCTACCGGGGTGCAGAGATCTAACGTTCACGCCACTGCGCGGTTCCGCTTCACTTGGGTGTTGGGCGCCATGACTATCGACATCATCTATCTTGCCGACCAGATTCATCACGTTGAGGAACTG
>JAFIFN010000028.1 GCA_020832005.1 Gammaproteobacteria bacterium
TGTGCGGGCGCGTTTATGTGGGTGGCGGGAGCTTGGCCGTCACCGCGGATAGGGTCGGCACCACGGCGCGCCTCTGCGCGAATCACGACCTGCTGGCGATCCGCATCGGCGCGAATCTGGTCGGAGCGTTCGACACCGCGGGCACGCCAGTCGGCGGCTACGCGTGCGCGCTCCTGGCGCATGCGATTGAACACCGAATCGCTGACCTCGTCGGGCAGGTCGATCCGCTTGACGCGGATGTCGATGATCTCGATGCCCAGGGTGCCGGCAGCCTGCGTAGCCCGCGCCAGCATCGCATCCATCATTTCAGCGCGTTCCAGCGACACCACTTCCTGCACGGTGCGCCGCGCAAACTCACCGCGCAGACCGTCCTTGACGATTTCCACCAGGCGCATGGCCGCCACGCGCTCATCACCGCGTGTCGAGCGGTAGAACTCGCCGGGCTGGATGATCCGCCACTTGATGAAAAAATCCACCCGCAGATTTTTCAGCTCTGCAGTCAGGAACTCCTCGGGCGGGTTGTAGCGGGTCAGCACCTGGTTGGAGAGCTTGACGATGTTGTTGACCACCGGGATCTTGAAGTGCAGACCCGGATCGTACTCATCGCGGATGATCTCGCCGAAGCGAAACTTCAACGCGTGCTCTCGCTCGTTGACAGTGAATACGGACATGCCCACGCCGATGGCCACAACGATCAGCAGCGCGAGCAGAAGATTGAACTTACCCATGAATGAAATCTCCCAGGCGCTGTTAGCGCGTCACGCGTGCGCGACGATCATCGCGTGTATCGACACTGACATCAGGCAACTGAGTCGGCCGTAACGAAGTTTGCGGTTCCCGTCCTGCAGCCCCGTCACGGCCGGTGCCGCGACGCTCCAGCAGTTTGTCCATCGGCAGGTACAGCAGATTGCCGCTGCCCTGCGCATCGATGATGACCTTGGAGGATCGGCTCAAGACATACTCCATGGTCTCGATGTAGAGACGCTGGCGTGTGACCTCCGGCGCCTGCTCGTAGGCTTCGAGCAGTTTCACGAAACGGTCGGCCTCACCGTCGGCCTCGGCGATCACGCGGTCGCGATAGCCTTGCGCGGCTTCCAGCTGCTGGGCGGCCTGACCGCGTGCACGTGGCACGATGTCGTTGGCATAGGACTGTGCCTCGAGTTGCAGACGCTCGAAATCCTCACGCGCCTTGATCGCATCCTGTACCGCGGCCTGCACCTGCGCGGGGAAATTGGCTTCCTGCAGATTGACCTGTGTCACCTCGATGCCGGTGGCATAGGCGTTGAGCGTGGACTGGATCACCTGCTGGGTGCGCTGCGCGATGTCGGCGCGTCCCTCGGTCAGAATAAAGTCCAGATCATTCTTGCCCACGACCTCGCGAATCGCGCTTTCAGTGACGTCGGCAAGGGTTTCCTCGGGGCTGCGCACATTGAACAGAAAGGCCACCGGGTCTGTGCGCCGGTACTGCACGGCGAGATCCACCTGAACCAGCGTCTCGTCACGCGTGAGCATGCGCATCTGCAGCGGGAAGCGGTCGACCTGGCTGACATTGACCTTCTCGACAGTCTGCACCGGCCAGGGAATGCGCCAGTGCAGCCCAGGCAATGTGGTGGTGCGGTACTGACCAAAGGTCATGACCACGCCGCGCTCGGAGTCGTCCACCTTGTAGAACCCCGTCAGCAGCCAGACCACCGCAGCGATTGCCACGATCAGCCCGGGGCCTATGCCGCCACCCGAGCTCAACGCACCGCCACCGCCGCCGCCTTCGCCGCCGCCGCGCTTGCCAAACACCCCGGAGAGCCGGCGCTGAAGATCCCGAACCACCTGGTCGAGATCCGGCGGACCCTTGTCGCCACCTCCCTGGTTCCAGGGGTTCTTGTTGTTGCCACCAGATTCGTTCCAGGCCATGAAATCGTATTCCCAGATTATCTTGAAAAAAAACCACGCCGCAGACCGGGGACGGCCGTGCGACATTACGCATCAGGAGCTCAAGCGAGCCTCAAGCAACTCCGGCGACATGCCCTCGTGCCGGCACAATTGACGGAAGCGGCTGTCGGACATCTCCACGTCGAGCAGCCAGCCACCCTCGTCGGTGACCCGTTCTTCCCGAACCGCATCAATCTCGAACAGTCGCGAACGGATTCGCCCCTGGCTGGACGCCAGCCGCAGCGTCCCTGCCACCATATCACCATCGAGTTCGCGGCGTACCGCAGTCAGGAACTCGTCGAGTCCCGCACCGGTGGCAGCAGAGAGCCAGACGCGAGCGACATGACCGTCTGCGGCACATTCAAGTCTCGGGGACTCCCCCAGTATATCAATCTTGTTGAACACCTGTAGCACCGGGACCTCATCGGCACCCACCGAAGTGAGGACCTCCTCTACCTGGCGGATACGCTCGGCACGGTGCGGATCCGACGCATCGATGACATGGACCAGCAAATCCGCCTCGCGCGTCTCCAGCAAGGTGGAGCGGAAGGCGGCCACCAGCTCGTGCGGCAGGTCCTGCACAAAGCCAACCGTATCGGCCAGCACCGCCTGGCGATGCGGGGCAAGCTCCAGGCGCCGCACTGTGGGATCCAGCGTGGCAAACAGCTGATCGGCAGCATAGGCGCCGGCGCCGGTCAGTCGGTTGAACAGCGTCGATTTGCCGGCGTTGGTATAGCCTACGAGCGACACGGTCGGCACCGCCGAGCGCTTGCGCAGGCGCCGGCTCTGCACGCGCTGGCGATCCACGCGCTCCAGCCTGCGCTTGAGCTGGCGGATGCGATCGCCGATCAGTCGGCGGTCAGTCTCGAGCTGTGTTTCGCCCGGGCCGCGCAGGCCGATACCACCTTTCTGGCGTTCCAGGTGAGTCCAGCCTCGCACCAAGCGAGTGGACAGGCGCTCCAGCTGCGCAAGCTCCACCTGGAGTTTGCCCTCGAAGGAGCGCGCGCGCTGTGCAAAGATGTCCAGAATCAGGCCGTTGCGGTCGAGCACCTGGGTGCACACCTCGCGCTCGAGGTTACGCTCCTGGCTGGCCGACAGCGGACGGTCGACCAGCACGAGGTTCGCCTCGTGCTGCGCCACCGCGGCGGCGATCTCTTCGGCCTTGCCACTGCCGACGAACAGTCGCCGGTCAGGTCGATGCCGACGCGCGTCTATGCTGGCCACGGGCGACACCCCCGCCGACCGGGCCAACGCCTCGAACTCCACCAGCTCGTCGGCAGACACGGCATGGCCGATACCAACATTGACCAGGATGGCACGAAGCCCGGGATGACCCTGCTCAGCCAATCTCGACTCCTGGCCCCACGAGGCTCACGCGCCCTCGACCGGAGCCTGCGCGTCGGCCTCTTCGCCGCCGGGCGGCGGCAAGCGCACATTGCGCGAGGGCACGACGGTGGAGATCGCATGCTTGTAGACCATCTGGCTGACGCTGTTCTTCAGCAAAACTACGAACTGATCGAAAGAATCGATCTGCCCCTGCAGTTTGATGCCGTTCACGAGGTAGATGGACACCGGCACCTTTTCCTTGCGCAGCGTGTTCAGAAACGGGTCTTGTAGTGACTGCCCTTTGGCCATGCGGATTCTCCGTTGAGTGCAGGATGAAACCTGCCTTGTTGATCTTATTCAAGTGTTCATCGTCATCTTGCCGCCCCGGCCTTCCGAGACGTTCATTCTACCATGCCTGCCGGCCCCTACCGGGCTGCCCGGGCCGCCTCGACACGCGCCAGCACCAGCGGCAACGCATCAGCAACGAACGGGTCCAGGCGCATCTCCAGGCCCTGTGAGCGCAACCATGTCAACTGGCGTTTGGCCAACTGGCGGGTCGCCACGATCGCCTGCTCACATGCCGACTCCAGTGTCTCGTCACCGGCCAGCTGGCGCCACAGCTGGCGATACCCCACTGCCCGCAGCGCCGGCGTCCGGGGCCCGAGATCGCCCCTGTCGCGAAGCGCTTGGACCTCTGCGAGCAGCCCCTGTTCCATCATCTGCGCAAATCTCGCGGAAATCCGTTGTGCCAGCAGCTGACGATTCTCGGGCACCAGGCCGATCCGCAGAAAGCGCCAATCCGCCGGTGGCTGCGGCGTGACCTCGGCCTGCAGCCGGCTCAGCGGCTGGCCTGTCAACATCAGCACCTCCAGTGCCCTTTGTATTCGCTGCGCGTCGCGGCTTTGGATTCTTCCGGCCGAGACTGGATCGTGTTCGGCCAGCTGCCGGTGCAAGGCCGGCCAGCCCACGATCGCGGCTTGCGCGTCGAGCTTCGCCCGCAGCGCCGAATCGCGCCCCGGCAGTTGACTCAAACCCTCCAACAGTGCGCGGAAGTACAGCAGCGTGCCGCCCACCAGCAGCGGCAGGCGCCCGCGCGCGGCGATATCCTGCATGGCGGCCAGTGCCTCGTCGCGAAATCGCCCGGCTGAGTAATGCTCGACGGGGTCCGCGACATCGATCAGGTGATGGGGCACACGGGCGCGCTCCGCCTGCGTGGGCTTGGCCGTGCCAATGTCCATGCCTCGATAGACCTGGGCGGAATCGACGCTGATGATCTCCGCATCGGTGAGCTCGGCCAGCGCCATGGCCAGCCTGCTCTTGCCGCTGGCCGTTGGCCCCATGATGCATACGGCGAGCCGCCGGTCGTCCGCCATGGCCGGCTAGCGGCCGCGCATGAACAGGCCGTCGAGCTGGCGCAGCGCAATCACCGTCCAGGTCGGCCGCCCATGGTTGCACTGGTCGGCGCGCTCGGTGGTTTCCATGTCGCGCAGCAGCGCATTCATCTCCTCGCGGCTGAGCTGCCGGTTGGCGCGCACGCTGCCATGACAGGCCATCGTCGACAACAGCTCGTTCTGGGCCGCCTCCATGCGCCCGCTGTGCCCCAGCTCGGCCAGATCGGCCAGCACATCGCGCAGCAGTGCCGCGCCGTCGCAGCCGCCCAGCATCGCCGGCACGGCGCGCAGGACCACCCGCTCGGGGCCCTGGCGATCGACCTCGAGACCCATCACCTGCAACTCGCTGGCATATTCGACTGCCAGCTCCGCCTGCGCTGAAGATACGGCCAGCGTCTCGGGCACCAGCAGGGGCTGCATCTGGACCGCGCCGGCAGCCCGCGCCTGCTTCAGGCGCTCGTAGGTGATGCGTTCGTGGGCAGCATGCATGTCCACCACGACCAGCCCCTCGGCGTTCTGCGCCAGGATATAGATGCCATGCAGTTGGGCGATCGCGAACCCCAGCGGCGGCAGCTCGCCGGCCTGGGCCTGCGCCTGATCGGCCGGCGGGGCCGCCTGGGGCTCTGCTGCGAGCCTGGCCATGGCCTCGCCAAGCTGCCACGGCACCGCGCCGCCGCGCCCGGCGCCCATGCTGCCGCCACCCCCCAGCGACAGACCGGGCTGGCCGAGGGGATAACTGCGGGCGCCCGGGCTTTCGAGCGCCTGGTCGGGGGTCGCACCAGGACTGGCTGTAGCGCCGGGGCGCATCGCCGCCAGCGCCTGCTCGATGCTGCGAAACACGAAATCATGTGCGCGCCGGCCATCGCGAAAGCGCACCTCGTACTTGGCGGGATGGGCATTGACATCGACCCGTGCCGGATCCATGTCCAGAAACAGCACGAAGGCCGGCTGGCGCCCATGGTAGAGCACGTCGCGATAACCATGGCGGACCGCATGCGAGATCAGCCGATCCTTCAGCGCGCGGCCATTGAGATAGAAATACTGCAGGTCGGCCTGGGCACGCGAAAACGTCGGCTGTGCGATCCAGCCCCAAAGGCGCATGCCGTCGGTCTCGCGTTCCACATACAGGCTGTGGCCGACGAACTCATCGCCGCACACGGCGGCGATGCGGCGCAGGCGCTGATCATCGCTGACCCCCGCCGGCAGGCTCAGCACGGTTCGGCGATTGTTCGCCAGTGTCACCGCGGTCTCGAAGCGCCCCAGCGCAATGCGTCGGACCATCGCATCGACATGACCGAACTCGGTGCGATCGGTGCGCAGAAAGCGCCTGCGGGCCGGCGTGTTATAGAACAGGTCGCGGACTTCGACGCAGGTACCCGGGGGCTGCGCCGAGGGCATCGACTCGCCGATCGCACCGCCTTCGACCTCGATCGACAATGCCGTGGGCGCATCCGCGGTGCGCGAAGTCAGCGACAGGCGCGACACCGATGCGATCGACGGCAGCGCCTCGCCGCGAAAGCCCAGCGAGACCACGTGCTCGAGGTCCTCCAGAGAGCCGATCTTGCTGGTCGCATGGCGATCCAGCGCCATGGCCAGTTCGTCCGCGGCAATGCCCGCGCCATCATCGCGCACCCGGATCAGCGCGCAGCCACCCTGCTCCACCTCGATGTCGATGCGCCGTGCGCCGGCATCAAAGGCGTTCTCGAGCAATTCCTTGACCACGGAGGCTGGCCGTTCGACGACCTCACCTGCGGCTATCTGATCGATGAGTTGCGGCGGCAGGCGGCGGATGGGCATCCGCGCATTGTTTCAGATGCGAGCCTAGGGGAAAAGCACGAGGCTCAGCCGCCGGAGCTGCCCGGGATCGACAGCACCTGGCCGACGCGGATGCGATCGCCATTGAGGTTGTTGTGATTGCGCAGCACCGTCAGCGGCACGTTGTGACGACTGGCGATCGCACTGAGCGTGTCGCCTCTGGCCACGACATAGCGCGCAGGCTCCGTGAGCCCCTCGCTGCGCATCCGCGCGATATAGGTGTCCGGCGGCGGGTTTTCGTGGAAATAGTTGCGGATACCCACCAGCATGGCGTCGGCCAGGCGCCGCTGGTGGGCACGGTCGGAGAGTCCGCGCTCCTCGTCAGGGTTGGAGATGTAGGCAGTCTCCACCAGCAGCGAGGGAATGTCCGGTGACTTCAGCACGACGAAAGGTGCGCGCTGGACCTGGTCGCGGCGCATGCGTGTGACATGACCCATCTCCCGGATCATGCTCTGGCCGACCGCCGCGCCCACGGACAGCGAGGCGTTCTGCGAAAGATCCAGCAGCACCGATGCCAGCATGTCGTCCTTGTCCGCCAGCGTCACGCCGCCGATCAGATCCGAGGCATTCTCGCGTTCGGCAACGCGACGGGCCACCTCATCGCTGGCGCCGCGCTGCGAAAGCACATAGACCGTGGCGCCGCGGGCCGACTGGTTATGGTAGGCATCGGCATGGATGGAGACGAACAGGTCCGCCTGGTGCGCGCGCGCTCGCTCGATGCGCCCGCGCAGCGGGATGAAGTAGTCGCCATCGCGGATCAGCACCGCGCGCATGCCGGGTTCGGCGTCGATGCGACGGGCAAGC
This sequence comes from Gammaproteobacteria bacterium, assembly GCA_020832005.1. Classification (GTDB taxonomy): domain Bacteria; phylum Pseudomonadota; class Gammaproteobacteria; order Steroidobacterales; family PWYM01; genus PWYM01. The sequence continues at coordinate 7,263 of JAFIFN010000028.1, forward strand.
TCCCGGCCGATCGCCAGCACCACGTCCTTTTCGCGCGTACCCCCGCGGCCGATGGCCCCGGGGTCCTCGCCGCCGTGGCCGGGATCGACGGCGATGACGAGGTCGCGGCCGCGGCCCTGCGGGGCCGGTTGGCGCTTCACCGGCCGTGCGGCCTGCTCACGAGGGGCAAGATCAATGACCAGCCGATGGCCGTAGGTCTCGTTGGGTGGCAACAGGAAACTGCGGGGCTGGGCCGAGCTCGCCAGATCCAGGACCACGCGCAAGGCGCCATCGGGCTGCCGGGCGCTGCGCAGGGCGCGCACGCTGCCACTGGCCTGGGGCAGCGAACCGGCCAGCGTGGCACCCCGGATGTCCACGACCACCCGATCGGGCCCCTGCAGCGTGAACAGTGAATGCTCGGCAGGACGCGACAGGTCGAGCACCACGCGCGTGCCCTCGGGCCCCGACCACAGGCGCACGTTCTGCACCTCGGTGGACGCAGCGGCAGCCGAGCCAACCGTCAACAGCAGGGCCAAAAGCAGCGTACGGGTCATCAGCAAATCACGTTCCGCATCCAGGACAGTGCGGGCAATAGTCTCAGCGAATCAAGGGTACGTCAACACTTTTCTGTTTAATAATTATAAAGATATGACGGGGTGCTCATGTCTTTGTGGAAGCCTCGACGGCAAGTTCGTCCAGCCAGTCCGCAACACCTGAAAGCTGCAACAGACGACCAGGCTCATCAATGTCCGCGTGCAGGCACAGATCCGCCCGCGCCAGCAGCTGCGGGGCCCGCTCGGGCCACTCGATCAGGGTCAGGCCAGGTTCATCGATCCAGTCACTGATGCCCAGGAACATCAGCTCGGCTTCGTCGGCAAGCCGATACAGATCCAGGTGATGCACGCGCAGGCCCTCGACGACATAGGGCTCGACCAGCGTGTAGGTCGGACTGGGCACGCGCGCATCGTGGCCCAGCCCGCGCAGCAGGCCACGCGCCAGGGTCGTCTTGCCGGCGCCCAGCGGTCCCTGCAGGGCCACCAGCACCGCCCGCTGGCATGCCCGGGGCTTGAGTACGCGACCGATGGCCGCACCGATCGCGGCCATCGCCTCGGCATCCGGCGGATGCAGCGTCAGGGATTCACGCACGCGCGCAGCCTCATCAGCAGATCACCGGCGAGCAGGCCGCGTTCGCCGCCAGCCGCAGCGGCATCGCCGGCCAGTGCGTGTACCAGCACGCCGGCGCGCGCGCCGGTCCAGGCACAGCCCAGCTGCGCGATCAGACCGGCAATGGCGCCGGTGAGCACATCGCCGGTCCCGGCACTGGCCATGCCGGGATTACCCCGATCGCACAGCCACGGACACTCGCCATTGCGTGCGATCAGACTGCCCGCACCCTTGAGCACGACAATGCCGCCATGGCGCGCCACAAGCGCCTGCAGGGCGGCCGGCCGATCGGCCTGGATCGCCGCCGGCGTGGTCCCTAGCAGCCTTGCCGCCTCGCCGGGATGGGGTGTAAGCACGCGGGGACCGGCTGCGGCCAGAGGCTGCTCGGCCAGCAGGTTCAGGCCGTCGGCGTCGATGACCATCGGGCCTGCATGACGCATGGCACGCTGCCAAAGCGCACGCGCCCATTCGCTGCGTCCAAGGCCCGGCCCCAGAGCCACGACATCGGCATTGGCCAGCAACTCATCGAGCAGCGCAAACCCGGCAGCATCGGCCTCGATGCCGTGGCAGATGATTTCCGGGCGCGCGGCCACCACCGCCGGCACATGCGCCGGCAGGCTGGCCACGCTGACCAGTCCCGCACCGACACGCAAGGCCGCCTCGGCAGCCAGCCGCACCGCACCGGGCATCCCCGGACCGCCGCCGATCACGAGTACGCGACCGTGGCGACCCTTGTGCGCATCCCTGCTGCGCCCGGGCAGCCAGGAAAGCAGATCGCCCGCAACCAGACGCCGCATCGACGGCGCGACCCCCGCCCCGGCGGCATCCACGCCCAGGTCATCAAACACCAGTGCACCGGCATGAGCAGGACCCGCGCCGGTCAGCAATCCCTGCTTGAGCGCCACGAAGCTCACCGTCAGGTCGGCCTGCACGGCCACGCCCAGCGCCGCGCCGCTGTCGGCGGACAGTCCGCTGGGAATGTCCAGTGCCACCACCGGGGCGGGGCTGTCATTGATCTGGCGGACGGCCGCGGCCATCGCGCCTTCCACAGGCCGATCCAGTCCGGTGCCGAGCAGCGCATCGACCTCAAGATCCACATTGACAACGCCGTCAGACGCAGCGGGCGCGGCGTGACTGAGTCGCTCCGGGCTTGCGGCGCACCAGTCACGCCAGGCCGTGGCGGCATCGCCCGCAAGCCGTTCAGGCGCCGTGACCGCCACCACCTCGACCGCAAGCCCCGCGGCCTGGGCCAGCCGCGCCAACACATAGCCGTCCCCGGCATTGTTGCCTGCGCCGCACCAGATACGCAGACGACGCGCCGTCGGAAACCGCGCGCGCAGGGCAACCAGTGCCGCCTGCGCCGCGCGATTCATCAGCTCATAGCCGGGCACGCCAAGCACTTCGATGGCGTGACGATCCAGCGCACGCACCTGGGCTGCGGTGTACAGGGCTGTCGGCAGGGCAGGCATAATCGCGCAAGTATACTCATCCGCCTGGAGCCGCAACCGCGTGATCGACAGCGCCCGTGACAAGCTGCCCGAGACCGCTGCACTGGTCGAGGAGATTCGTACTACCGGGCATGCCCTGGGCTTCGGCGCGATCGGCATCACGGGCATCGATCTGGCTGACGACGAGGCGCGACTGCAACGCTGGCTGGCGCTGGGTCGACATGGCGAGATGCAATGGATGCAGCGCCACGGCACGCGCCGTTCGCGCCCGGCCGAACTGATCCCCGGTACGGTCTCGGTCATTGCCGCACGCATGGACTACTGGCCGGAAGACGACCCCCAGGACGCCTGGGATGTGCTGGAAAATCCGCAGCTGGGATACGTATCGCGCTACGCGCTGGGCCGCGACTACCACAAGCTGCTGCGTCGGCGGCTGCAGCAGCTCGCCGACCGCATCTGCGCCCGTGTGGGCGAGTTCGGCTATCGGGTGTTCGTCGACTCGGCACCGGTGCTGGAGAAAGCACTGGCGCGCAACGCCGGGCTGGGCTGGATCGGCAAGCACACCAACTTGCTGGATCGCACGGCAGGGTCGTATTTCTTCCTCGGAGAAATCTATACCGACCTGCCCCTGCCCGCCGACACCCCGGCCAGCGCGCACTGTGGCAGCTGTCGCGCGTGTATCGATGCCTGCCCCACCGACGCAATCGTCGCGCCCTATGAGCTCGATGCGAGACGATGCATCTCCTACCTGACCATAGAACACCCCGGGTCCATCCCGGAGGAATTCCGTGTTGCGATGGGCAATCGCATCTATGGCTGTGACGACTGCCAGCTCGTGTGCCCGTGGAACCGCTACGCGCACACCACCGGCGAGGCGGATTTCATGCCCCGGCACCGACTGGATGGCGAGACGCTGACCGAACTGTTCGGCTGGGATGAGTCCACCTGGCTGGAGCGTACGCGCGGCAGCGCAATCCGTCGTATCGGGCATGTCCGCTGGCTGCGCAATATTGCCGTCGCCCTGGGTAACGCGCCGGGTTGCGCGCAGGTGCGCGAGGCCTTGCGCGCGCGTCTGGATCATCCCGACCCGATCGTCGTAGAGCATGTACAGTGGGCACTTGCCCGCCATGAAACCGGAGCCGCCGATGTCTGAGCTGTTTGAAAGTCCCTATCGAGTGCCCTTCGATGGCAGCTTCCGCATGGCCCGCGCATCGACCTCCCCTCCCGAAGATACCGAACGCAAGAAGGATCTGAAGCAACGGCTAGCCGATGCGGTCAGCGAACTCGACAGCCTGCAATCCACGATGTACGCCCAGGACCGCTATGCCCTGCTGCTGGTATTCCAGGCCATGGATGCCGCCGGCAAGGACGGCACCATCCGCGCCGTACTCACCGGCGTGAATCCTGCCGGCTGCCAGGTGTTCTCGTTCAAGCAGCCCTCGAGCCTGGAACTCGACCATGATTTCCTGTGGCGCAGTGTCTGCGCGCTGCCCGAGCGCGGCCGCATCGGCGTGTTCAACCGAAGCTACTATGAAGAGGTGCTGGTGGTGCGGGTCAATCCCGAGCTGCTGGCCAGCCAGCGCCTGCCGCATGTGCCCGAGGGCAACGCGCTGTGGGCAGAACGGCTGGAATCCATCCGCGACCATGAACGCCACCTTGCCCGCAATGGCACGGTGGTGTTGAAGTTCTTCCTGAATGTTTCGCGGGAGGAACAGCGCCAGCGTTTCCTGAGCCGCCTGAAAGAAGACCACAAGCAGTGGAAATTTTCGGCCGCCGACCTGCGCGAGCGGGTCAACTGGGACGACTACATGCACGCCTACGAAGAAGCGCTCAACGAGACTTCCCGTGCGTGGGCGCCGTGGTATGCCATCCCGGCAGACGACAAGCACTTCATGCGCACGACGGTTGCAGAGATCATCGTGGCGCATCTTCGCAGCCTGGACATCGACTACCCGGAGATCGCCGAGTCCGACAGGCAACGCATCGCCGAACTGCAGGGACTGCTGAAGTAGCCTGTCGTCGCAGGCCAGGAGGATGTCGCGCCTGAGCCCGAGCGGGCCTCAGGCAGCCTGGGAGGGAATGAGGTTGGCGCTGCCCTTCACGTGATTACCTTCGCCAAGGTAGATCATGACCGGCTTGTGCGAGGCAGCTTCCTGCGCATCGTACTGACCATAGGCACAGATGATGACGATGTCGCCGGGCCGCGCCTTGTGGGCCGCCGCGCCGTTCACCGAGATCGTACGCGAGGCGCGCTCGGCGCGAATCGCATAGGTTGTGAAACGCTCGCCGTTGGTGACGTTGTAGATCTGGATCTGCTCATATTCACGGATACCGGAGGCCTCGAGCAGGTCCTCGTCGATGGCGCACGAACCTTCGTAATCGAGCTCGGCATGCGTGACCCGCGCCCGATGCAGCTTGGCTTTCAAAAAGGTGGTGAACATCACCGAATACTCCTCCGGCCATCCTTCGCCGGGATGATCCCCACGCCGGACCATTCCGGGGCGCGGCTTTCTACCAACCCCTTATTCTATCAGGCGATGAGCAGATTATCGATCAGCCGGGCCCGTCCCAGGCGCGCCGCGGCCAGGGCGATCAGCGGCCGGTGGCCGGGAGATGCCGGCGCCAGCGTGGCCGCATCGCGCAGCTCGACATATTCCGGGATCAGCCCGGCTGCCTGAATGTGCTGCCTGGCCCCGGCGCACAGCGCCGCTGCGTTGTCTTCCGAGGCGCTCAGGCCGGCAGCCAGCGTCTGCAGCGCGGCATACAGCGCGGGTGCGCGAGTTCTCTCCTCCGCGGTCAGGTACTGGTTGCGCGATGACCGCGCCAGGCCGTCGGACTCGCGGCTGGTCGGCGCGGTCAGAATCTCCGCAGGCACATTCAGGTCAGCCACCAGGCGGCGGATGATCAGCTGCTGCTGGTAGTCCTTCTGCCCGAACACCGCCACCTGCGGCATCACCATATTCAGCAGACGCAGTACCACTGTGGCCACGCCGTTGAAGTGCCCCGGTCGTACCGCCCCGCAGAGGATGTCGGCCAGGCCCTGCACACGAACCTCGGTGGCCTGTGCCAGGCCCAGCGGATACATCTGTTCGACTCCGGGGGCGAACAGCGCATGCACCCCTTCGGCGCGCAGCATTTCGGCATCACGCGCGAGTGTGCGCGGGTAGCTCGCGTAATCCTCACCGGGCCCGAACTGCGTGGGATTGACAAAAATACTGCACACCACGCATTCGGCATGCTGCCTCGCCAGTCGCACCAGCTCGAGGTGACCTTCGTGCAGGTTGCCCATGGTCGGCACCAGCGCCACGCGTAATCCGCGGCTGCGCAAACCGGCAAGGTCTTCGCGCAACTCGGCAACACGGGTCATATGCAGCATGCGCAAAGGTCTCCGGCGAGCTGTGAGGCTTCAGGAGAAGCAGTGTTCCGGCGCCGGGTAACTGCGATCCTTGACCGCCTCCACATAGGCGCGGATCGCGCCGGCCGGGGAGCCGGCAGCTGCCATGAAATCACGCACGAACCGCGGCTTGCGCCCCTGGGTGATATCGAGAATGTCGTAGAGCACCAGGATCTGCCCGTTGACATCCGGGCCTGCGCCGATACCGATCACCGGCACATCGAGCGCCCGCGTAATCGCACCGCCCACATCGTTGGGCACGCACTCGAGCAACACCAGGTCGGCTCCCGCCTCCTGCAGTGCGCGAGCGTCCTCCAGCATGCGATCCGCCGCACTGCGATCGCGACCCTGCACACGGAAGCCGCCGATCTTGTGAACCGACTGGGGCTTGAGCCCGAGGTGGGCACACACCGGGATATCGTGACGCGCCAGGTGTTCGACCACACTGACCTGACCGGCCCCACCCTCGAGCTTGACCATCATCGCGCCACCCTCCTGCATCAGGCGCACGGCGTTGCCCAGGGCCTGCTCAGGGGTCGTGTAGCTCATAAATGGCATGTCGGCGACCAGGAATGCCCGACGCAGCCTTCGGGCCACGTGCCGGCAGTGGTAAATGATGTCCTCGACGGTGACCGGGACCGTGGTGTCATGGCCCTGGATGACCATGCCCAGTGAGTCGCCCACCAGGATCAGGTCCGCGCCGGCGGCATCCACCAGCATCGCGAAGCTTGCGTCGTAGGCCGTCAGGCAGGCAATGGGCTCACGATCGGCCTTCATCCGGCGCAGCGTCGCGACGTTGACCGGCGGCGAGTCCATTTCGCGCTGCTGCAATTGGGTATACATGTTTTCGTCCTCGGATCAGGTGCCCAGGTTGGCCACCGGATTGAAGAAATGCCGACCGTGGCGCACCCGCTGGATGGCCTGGAACAACTGCTCATAATCGGGTTCATTGTTGACCGGGTCAATGTTGGCCGTATTGACGATCAGCAGCGGGGCGGCATCGTAGTCGTGGAAAAATCCCGCGTAGGCCTGTGCCAGGCGTTCCAGATAGGCCCGACTGACGGTCTGCTCGTAGGCAATGCCCCGTCGTGCGATACGCTCGAGCAGGACATCCGTCGGCGCCTGCAGGTAGACGACAAGATCGGGTACCGGCGGCTCGGGTTGCAGGTTCTGCCAAACCTGCTCATAAAGCGCCAATTCATCGCGGTCGAGATTCAGCTGTGCGAACAGCCGATCCTTCTCCATCAGGAAATCGGCCACCCTGACGGGCGAGAACATGTCGGCCTGGCGCAGCTGCTCGAGCTGGCGCACGCGCTGGAACAGGAAGAACAACTGCACCGGCAGCGCGGTTTCGCGCGGGTTGGAATAGAAGCGCGCAAGGAAGGGATTGTCATCGGCCTGCTCGAGCAGCAGGTCACTGCCGAAGCTCGTCGCCAGCCGGCGGGCCAGACTGGTCTTGCCGACACCTATCGGCCCCTCGACGACCACGTAACGGCTGCCTGAATTCAACATGCCTGCGGTTCCGGCAGTATCCGCAAACCCGCATCACCCAGCCGGGCAAGCAGCCCGGCAACGCAGCCCATGCCGGGCAGTTCGAGCGCGGGTGCGATGTCGGCCAGCGGACGGATTACGAAGTTGCGTACCGCGGCGCCGGGGTGGGGAACCGACAATCCCGGCATATCGATCTGCAGCCGGCCGATGGCGATGATGTCCAGATCGATGATGCGCGGTCCCCAACGAGGCGCATCAGGCGGTCTGCCGCAGCGCTGCTCGATGGCCTTGAGTGCGCTCAGCAGGTCCTGCGGTGTCAACTGCGTGAGCAGGCCGACTACAGCGTTGACGAATTCGGGCTGGTCCTGCGGGCCCATCGGCGGCGAGGCATAGAGGCGCGAAGCCAGCACCATGCGGGTCTGCGGCAGGCGTCCCAGCTCAGCGCGTGCGGCCACGATCTGTGCTGCCGGGTGGTCGAGATTGCTGCCCAGCGCGATGTAGGCCGGTTGCCAGGACCTTGAACCGGCAGCCGGGCTGCGGCTCAATCCGGCGCGCTCCGCCGCGGCGCGCGACGCCGTCGTCCGGGCGCTTTTTCGGACGTGCGCCGCATGCCAAGCTCGCGGCGCTGGGCTTCGGGATCCATTTCCTGCAGCGCCGTCCACCACGCCACCACCTCCGGGTCGACCTCGCCGCACTCGGCGCGCAGCTCCAGGAAATCGTAGGCGGCACGAAAGCGCTTGTGCTCGAGCAGACGGCGCGCCCGTGCGCCGCGACGCTGATAGAAGCGCGGCTGCAGGGCCAGCATTTCGCGCAGCGGCCCGGAAAACCTCCGTGGAATCGAGATGCGCTCGAGCTGTTCGAGGACCACCTCGGTGGCACCATCCGCCAGCGCGTCGACATCCGAACCGCCCTCCTCCAGCAACAACGCTGCGCGTTCGCGAATCGGCCCCCACAACAGCACTGCCAGGACGAACGTCGGCGTCACCGGCCGATCTTCAGCCACGCGCTGATCGGTGCTCTCCAGTGCCAGCCGGATGAGCTTTTCCAGCGCCTCGCCGTGCGGGCCTGCCAGTGAGGCCTGTGTGTGCGGGAACAGTTCGCCGAACAGACCGTACTGACGCAGCAGTTCGTAGCAGCGCAGACCATGACCCCCCTGGAAGAGCTTGAGCAGCTCATCGAACAGTCTCGCCGGCGGCACTTCACGCAACAGCGGCGCCAGCGTGGCGATCGGCGCGGCCGTCGACGGCGCCATGGAGAAGCCCAGCTTGGCGGCGAAACGCACCGCACGCAGCATTCGCACGGGGTCCTCGCGATAGCGTGTTTCAGGGTCTCCGATCAGCCTAAGCACGCGATCATTCACATCCTGGAAGCCGTCAGCATAGTCCCAGATCGAAAAATCCGCGATGTTGTAATACAGCGCGTTTGCAGTGAAATCGCGCCGCCAGACATCCTCGTCGATCTCGCCATAGACATTGTCGCGCAGGATTCGGCCGCCATCGTCTAAAGACCGGTCATGGTGGGCCTCGGGTGCATCGGCGCTGGCGCGGAAGGTGGCCACCTCGATGATCTCCCGGCCAAAGCGCACATGCGCAAGCCGGAAGCGCCGCCCGATCAGGCGCGCATTGCGGAACAGCTCGTTGACCTGCTCAGGGTGGGCGTTGGTCGCGATATCGAAATCCTTGGGCAGGATACCCAGCAGCAGATCCCGCACACTGCCCCCCACAAGGAATGCCTGAAAGCCGGCCTCATTGAGTCGGTAGAGTACCTTTAGGGCATTGCGCGAGATGTTGGCGCGCGAGATGGTGTGATCGGGGCGGGCGATGATCGCGGGCGAGCCACGCCCGCCAGCCTGGGCGGTGTTCAAGTTTTACCGACTCCGCTTGTACAGTGAACAAAGCGGACTATAATACCAGCCCGCGCTGGATACGGCGCAGGCATTGTGCTCCCTTCGTCTAGCGGTCCAGGACGCTGCCCTCTCAAGGCGGAAACACGAGTTCGAGTCTCGTAGGGAGCGCCACTTCAACTTGCGCGCATTGCCGGGACCGCCCCGGCGGCTGTGCCTGATATGCTCGGATCCTGCGCCCCTTTGCGCCCTTTTGCACAGGACAACCGGGCTGGGTATGGCGAGCATCACCTTCAGCAACACTCTGCTCCTGGTCGGGGCCATCCTGGTGCTCATCGGGGTGTTCTCCAGCCTGGTGGCACAGCGCTTCGGGGCACCCCTGCTGCTGGTCTTCCTGGTCATCGGCATGCTGGCCGGCCAGGACGGGGTGCTGGGCCTGAGCTTCAACGACTATCAGCTCACCTACATGATCGGCTCGCTGGCGCTGGCGATCATCCTGTTCGACGGCGGCTTGCGGGCACGCTTTTCGCGCATGCGCGGGGCAATGGTGCCGGCCGCGATGCTTTCGACCGTCGGGGTACTGATCACTGCGGGAGTCACGGCCGTGGGGGCCTGGCTGCTCTTGCCGCTGAACTGGCCCGAGGCCCTGCTCGTCGGCGCGATCGTGGGCTCGACCGACGCCGCAGCGGTATTCTTCCTGCTGCGCGCCGGTGGCATCCAGCTGCGCCCGCGCGTGGCAGCCACGCTGGAGGTGGAATCCGGCACCAACGACCCGGTCGCCGTATTCCTGACGCTGGTGCTCGTCGAGATCCTGCTGGCGCCGGGCGAGCGCTTCGGCGCCACCGTGCTGATCATGCTGGGACAGCAGGCCGTGCTGGGCACCCTGCTGGGCGTGGCCGGTGGCTATTTCGGCGTCTGGCTTCTCAACCGGATGACGCTTCCGGGCGGCCTGCACTCCTTGTTCGTCGTCTCCGGTGCGGTGTTCGTATTTGCGCTGGCCAGCGTCACCGGCGGCAGCGGTTTCCTGGCGGTGTACCTGGCGGGCCTGGTGATGGGCAATCAGCCGGTGCGGGCAATGCCCAGCATCGTCAGCTTCCACGACACGGCCACGTGGCTTGCCCAGATCATCATGTTCCTGGTGCTTGGGCTGCTGGTCACACCCTCGGAGTTGATTCACTACCTGGTCCCGGCCGTGGCGGTGGCCGCCGTGCTGATCCTCATCGCCCGTCCGCTGGCGGTGTGGCTGTGCCTGGCCCCGTTCGGCTTCCACCGGCGCGACAAGACCTTCATCTCATGGGTCGGACTGCGCGGCGCGGTGAGCGTTTTTCTGGCGGCCATTCCAATGCTCTCCGGAGTACCCAACGCCGAGATCTTCTTCAATACAGCCTTCTTTGTCGTGCTGATCTCGCTGCTGGTGCAGGGTTGGAGCATCCGCACCGCGGCGCGACGCCTGCGCGTCACGGTGCCTCGGACCACCGCACCGGTGCGGCGGGTCGAACTCGATCTGCCGGGGCAGCTCGACTACGAAATGGTCGCCTACCCCATCGTCGAGGATTCCCCGGTATTGCATGGCCGGCGCCTGCCGCCCTGGGTCAGGCCTGTGTTCATCATTCGCGAAAATGAAATCCTCGAACCCGGGATCGCGGGTCGCCTGGCCGCGGGCGACTATGCCTATTTCCTGGCGCCACCGGGGCGCGTGGAGCGACTCGACCAGGTGTTCGCAGCGCCGGCCGACCAGTCCATGGCTGCCAATCAGTCCGTCCCCTGCCGTGGCAGTACCCTGCTTGGTGAGATTGCGGATACCTGGCACCTCGCCATCGATGACGATCTCCGGGCAATGACCGCAGGCGAATGGCTGGCACAGACCCTGCCCCGCCCGATCCGGCCTGGTGACCAGCTGATCATCGACCATGCATGGCTGGTGGTCAGTGATGTCGAGGGGGATGAGATTACGCGGGTAGAACTTTTCTTCCGCGATCCGATGGACGGCTGGTATCCGCAGGCGCTGAAACACCCACGCGTGGGGCCGGCGATGCGGGCATTGCGGCGCTGGCTGGATCGGCAACACTAAAGACACGCGGAGTCGCGCAGTACCGGCAGGGCACGGTACCATGGGCACTAGCCGAAGCCGCGTCGCGGGTGGCCACGGTTGCCTCACAGGCCGTGGCACGCGATCATGGACGGCGACAAAATGGGCCGCGGCATACTGCCGGGCATCCTGACGAGGGAGCAGCAAGCAACATGGCGACACGAGTGCCGATGAACACGATTTTCTGCGTGATCGATCCCACCACGACAGAGCAGCGTGCGCTAAAGCGCGCCGGGGAGATTGCCAGGCAGGCGAAAGTGGCGTTACACGTGTATGTCTGTGTTGCCGGGCGCGAGAATCTGCCGGCCGAAGATCGCAATGATGCCCGCGCAGCGCAGATCGCCCGTCATGAGGCATGGCTGCGCGAACTTGTGCGCCCGCTGCAGGACGACGTCCTGAAAATCACCATCGAGGTGGACAGCCAGGAAGACTGGCGTGCCGCCATCGCGCCTGCGGCCCGCCGTGCCAACGCCGATCTGATCGTGAAGTCCAGCTACCGCCGCACGGCCATCCAGCGCCGCCTGCTGAAGACTTCGGACTGGGCACTGCTGCGCAGCGCGGATTGCCCGGTGCTGTTCGTCAAGACCGACCGTGTGACGCCGCTGGATAAAATCCTCGCGGCTGTGAACGTGGCAGCCGAAGATGCCGACCACCAGACACTCAACGACATGGTCATCGACTTCGCCACCGTGGTTGCAAAGAACACCGGTGCCGAACTCCACGCCGTGAATGCCTATTCAGGCTCTCTGAACTTTGTCCATCCGCCCGACCTTGCCAAGCGGGTCGGCATCGAGCGCAACCGTGCTCATGTCGGCGATGCGGCACCGGAAAAGCTGGTCGCCCAGGTCGCTGGCAAGCTCGGCGCGCCACTGGTCGTGATCGGCTCACTGGCGCGCAAGGGGCTTAGCGGTGCGGTGGTCGGCAACACCGCCGAGCGCATCCTCGATGGGCTCGAAACCGACGTGATTATCCTGATTCGCCCGGGCTCATGAGCGCGACGCTGCGGTCGCGCCGCAGCAGGTAAACCGCAAGGCCAACCACGACCGAACACACGATCGCCACCGCCGCGGCGACACCCGGGTTCTCACCATCGGCCAGCGTGTACGGCAGCGGCAGCTGCCCGTAGTACATGGAGAAGTGCACGACCACAGCCGTCAGCGATGCGCCAACGGCCGCCGACAGCGGCACGTCTCTGAGAAACATGCCCATCAGGATCGGCATGAACGCCGCCGAGAAATATGCATACACGCCATTCTGCGCGAAGATCGCGACGCTGAGCTTGGGCTCAACCAGCTGCTGCCACGACAGCCAGAAGGCGGCAATGGCCAGCAGCACGATCACCATGCGATTGACGAAGATGCTCAGGCGAAGATTTCCGACCTCGAGCAGCCCTAAGCGCCGGCCCACGAGTGGCCGGATGATGTCGTTGGTGACCGTGGTCGACAGCGACTGGATCAGGCTCTCAAGCGTCGACAGGCCGGCTGAGATCAGGCCCATGACGACCAGCAGTCCGATGATCACCGGAAATTCGCTGACCACGTAGGCGGAAACGATATTATCCAGCGGCAGTGGCTGGCCGTTGAATGTCAGGTCCGGGAATGCCAGGCGCGCATACAGCCCGACGAAAACCACCGCGAAAAATATGAACTGTACCGTGCAGCCGGTCACCAGATAGCGGTTGACGTCACGGTCGCTCTTGAGCAGCAGCGACTTGGTGAGGATGTGTGGCTGACACACGATGGCCACGCCGACGATCAGCGCCGCGCCGAACACCTCGAAATGATCGCGGAACAGGAAACTGTCGGTATTGGTCGAGGCAATCAGTTGCGGGTCGATCGCCGCAAGGCGATCCATGAAGCCACGCACCCCCTCGCTGAAGTGCTCATAGCCCGAACCCAGCAGTATGACGGCGATGACCAGCATCAGCACGGCCTGGATGGTGTTGGTGTAGACCATCGAATTCGCACCGCCGAACATCATGTAACCGAACACGAAGACCACGATGCCGCTGAGGGTTGCGAGTTCCGAGATATCCAGCGCGGCCGACAGCACCTTGGTCAAACCCACGCAGATCAGCACGATGAAGGTGATCAGCAGCAGCGACAGGAAGGCAAAGAAGATCCCGTAGGCCTGGCTGCCATAGCGCGTCTGCATCCACTGGGCCATCGACAGCGCCTTGACCGTCGTGCCGTGCCGGCGAAACCCCTTGGTGAGCACGACCAGCGAGGCCAGGCTGGCCAGCGGAATCGCCACGGCCATGGCCAGCACGGCGCTGAGTCCATACAGGGCGACGAAGCCCGGATTGATGATGAACGTCGCGGCACTGGTCATCGACGCGGCCAGCGACAGGCCCACGGCATAAGGCGAAAACAACAGGCTGCCCAGCGCGTAGTCGTCGAGGTTGCGCGTACGGCGGGCGCCCCGGATGACGAAGAACAGGATCGCGCCGGCATAGACCGCCACCAGCACCCAGCTTGCCAGCGCCATCGATGAGGTCGGGGAGTCCATCGGCACAGTATCCCCGATTTTCAACAAACGTTGAAGGAAAATTTAGTCGCGGCGCTGCCACTGGATGCGCGGGGGGGCTTCGAGTTCCTCGAATACCGCGACGCGGAAGCTGCCGGCACCGGCGCGCAGCGGCTTGACCTGGTGCTGATACTCCGGCGAGTACCAGAAGGCCTTTGCGTGAGCCAGGGAAGGAAACCGCGCCATGACCACTGACTGGTGATCGGCCCATTCGCCCTCGAACACCTCCAGCGGCTTGCCAAAGGCGGTGTAGTAGCCTTCATGCTTCTCGTAGAGCTTGAGCTCCTGCATGGCACGCGCGTAGTCGGCCATCGGCGCGCGGTCCTCAAGATCGGCCAGGACCAGCATGTAGACCGGGCGGGATTCGGAGTCTGTCATCGGGTATCTCCCAGGGTGTGGACGCAGCTGCATACAATACCCCCTGCGCGATCAGGACACCGACCCCATGAACTCACCCGACGCCTCAGCCACCTCACCGCCCGCCGGCCTGTTCCGGCGCCTGGCGGCCATGTGCTACGACACTCTGCTGGTGGCGGCCGTGCTGATGTCCGTGACGCTGCTGGCGATGCTGCCAGGCGGACCCGACAGCCTGTATCCCACGCCGCTGTGGTATCCGCTGATACTGCTGGCCAGCTGGTTCGCGTTCTTCGGCTGGTTCTGGACACGTTCTGGCGCCACCCTGGGCATGCGCGCCTGGCACCTGCGCCTGGAGCGCGATGATGGCAGCCGGATCGACTGGGGCACTGCGGCGCGGCGGTTCCTCTTGGCGGGTCTGTCGCTGGCACCGCTGGGTCTGGGCCTTCTGTGGCTGGTCTTTGACCCACAGGGCCGGGCATTGCATGACCGCTGGACCGGCACCCGGGTGGTGGTCGTGCGGCCAGCGCGTTGATGCGGCGGCCGCCGCGCCACAGCGCAGGCTTCTAGCGTGCGCGGGCCAGGCCCCCAAGCGCCAGCGCCAGCAGCAGCGCGGTCGGTGTCCAGGCCACGACGATCGGATTGATGTCGAACACCACGGCACCATTGGCCAGCATGCGACTGATCAGGAAATAGCCCAGACCGATCATCACCCCGACCATCAGCCGCGCGCCGCCGCCGGCCGCGCGCAGCGAGCCGAACACGAAGGGCAATGCCAGCAGGGTCATGACCGCCACCGAGGCGATATTGGCCAGCCGGCTCCAGTAAGCCACCTCGTAGGACGTCGCATCTAGCTGATTGGCCCGCAGGTAGGTCACGTACTGCCAGAGGCCGCGGGCGTGGAGGTCGGCGGGGCGCACGACCGACAGGTTGAGCAGATCCTCGGTGAGCATGTCCGTGACCAGTTCGCGCGGTCCGCTGAGCGCGTCCACCTGCGCCTCGCCAAAACGCGTCTCGGCGTACCCCGACAGCAGCCAGCGACCCTCGCCGCGGGCGGTGGCCGTGTCGCCCCGGCCCAGCACCTGGAGTTGCTGGTCGGCGCCGACCTCGAACACGAAGATCCCGGCACTGCCGGGATCGGCAGCGCCCTGGCGCATGTTCATGATGATGCGGCCATCGCGCACCCAGGCATTGAGTCCACCGACCGTGACATCGTCGAACTTGGCCATGGCGCGCATCTGGCGTGCATAGCTGGCCAGCTGCGGCGCGAAGTACTCGCCCACCGTGCCCATGAACACAACCAGCAGTGCGCCGGTCATCAGCGCTGCCCGGGCCATCTGCAGGCGAGACACGCCGGCCGCCTGCATGGCAATGAGTTCACTGCGGGCGGCCAGGTTGCCCAGCCCCAGCAGCGAGCCCAGCAGTGCCGAGGCCGGCAGCATTTCCACGGCCAGCCGCGGCAGACGCAGCAACACGTACAGCAGTGCCTGGGGCATGCCATAGGTACCCTCGCCGATATCGCCGAGCTGACCGAAAAACTCGATGAAAGCCGCCAGGCCCAGCAGCACGGCCAGTACCAGGGCGGTGGTGCCGAGGATGGCGCGCAGGATATAGCGGTCGAGGATGTTCATGCGGCCTGGCCGGCAGTCACGCCCGGCGGTTGCACGCGGCGGCGCAACAGACCCTGCTCGCGAAGCAGCAGGTAGACCGCCAGCGACAGCACCAGTGCATGCACCCACCACAGACCCAGCCAGGCCGGGACCTCGCCGCGCTCCAGCCACAGGCGCCCGGCGGTCAGCAGGTTGGTGTAGACCAGGTAGACCAGGATGCCCAGACCCACCCTGCCAAAGCGCCCGGCGCGCGGCTGGCTGCGCGACAGCGGCACGGCCAGCACGGCCACAACGAGCAGCGTGATCGGCACCCCCATGCGCCAGTGCAGCTCAGCCGTGTTCTCGCGCGAGCTGTCGGCCAGCAGGTCGGACAGCGACCGGGCCTCGACACGCAGCTCACCGGTCGCCGCGGGCACGCCGGGCAACGGGATGCCGTGTTCCTCGAATTCGATCAGGCGGAAGTCGCGGCGGCCCGGCACGCCCTCGTAACGACGTCCCTGGCGCAGCACAAAGCTCTGGCTGACGCCGTCGGCACCCATCACACGCTCGCCGCTGGCGGCAAGCAGCACCTCGATGCGGTCACCACGCAGGCGCTGGATGAACAGGTTGCCAAGCACACCATCGGCGGAGACCTGCTCGGCATACAGCACCGTATCGGGATCGCCCAGCGTAATGAAGCGCCCCGGTTCGAGCACGCCCAGCGTGGCGGTGCGCTGCAGTTCCACCTCGATGGCCTGGACTTCGCGCACGGCCCACGGCGCAAGCTCCAGCGACAGCCACGCCAGCAGCGCCGCGATCACGCCGACCATCGGCAATATGGCCCGGTAAATCGTCGAATACCCCACGCCGCAGGCCATCATCGCCGCCATCTCGCTGTCGCGATACAGTCGCCCGAGCGCCAGCATCACACCCAGCAGAAAGGCCACAGGCACAAGAATGGTCAGGTAATTCAGCGTCGTCAGGCCCATGACCTGAAGTACTGCATCCCGCGGCACCCGGTTGGAGGCGGCGTCGCCGAGCACGCGGGCGAACTGGTTGGACAACAGGATCGCCAGCAGCACCAGCGTGACGACCAGCCACACCTGAAAAGTCTCGCGGAAGATGTATCGCCGTAGGATCGTCAAGAAATCAATCTCTTGGCCGGGCGGGTTTCGCGGTCCGTGGCCGATTTGGAGTACACTCGCAGGCTACGTGGTTGCCCGGATGTGAACGATAGCACAGGCCATGCGACAGCCGTGCCGGCTGCCGCAGCAGTGACATCGTTGCCCGCGGCCTCAGCAAATAAGAAGCCTTCGGCCAGGAGCCAGCATGCAGTTCTCGACCACCAGCGCAAGCCCCGTTCGCCGCAAGTCGGCCTGCCTGATCGTCGGCGTGTTCGAAAGCGGCCCCCAGTCCGCGACTACCCGCGAGATTGACGAGGCCTCGGGTGGGCTGATCACGCGGCTGCACTCGCAGGGCGATATCACCGGCAAGCCCGGCGAGAGCTACATCATCGCCCAACCCCCGGGCCTGGCCGCCGAGCGTTTGCTGCTCACAGGCTGCGGCAAGGCCGGCAACTTCAACGCGGCGGCCTATCGCAAGGCATTGGCCACGGCATGCGCACGTGTGGCGCAGACACGCAGTCGCGACGCATTGATCGCGCTTGGCCGCGACGGCGTGGACGGGCTGGATGCCTATTACCTGGGTCGCCAGAGTGCGGAGACCGCCTCGGCGGCCACCTACCGGTACGACGAACTCAAGACCGCCACGCGCAAGCCGGGTGCGCGGCTGGCCCAGCTCACCGTCGCGCTGAGCACGCGTGCTGCGGCCAACCAGGCGGCCAAAGGTCTCGCAGACGGTGCGGCCGTAGCCGCCGGCGTGCGCTTCGCGCGCGACCTGGCCAATCGGCCGCCGAATATCTGCCACCCGACACACCTGGCCGAACAGGCGCGAAAACTCGCCGGCCGCCACCGCCACCTCGAGGTCGAGGTGCTGGGCGAGGCGCAGATGAAGAAACTGGGCATGGGCGCAATGCTGTCGGTGGGCATGGGCTCCGAACAGCCATCACGCCTGATCGTGATGAAGTATCGGGGCGCGCCGGCAAAGCGCGCACCGATTGCCCTGGTCGGCAAGGCCATCACCTTCGACACCGGTGGCATATCCCTCAAGCCGCCACCGGGCATGGACGAGATGAAGTTCGACATGGGCGGTGGCGCCGCCATTCTCGGCACCATGGCCGCAATTGCCGAGCTCAAGCCGGCGCTCAACGTCGTGGCCATCGTACCGGCCTGCGAAAACATGCCCAGCGGGCGTGCCACCCGGCCCGGCGACATCGTCAGAACAATGGCCGGCCATACCGTCGAGATCCTCAATACCGATGCCGAGGGCAGGCTCATTCTGTGTGACGCGATCACCTATGCGCGTCGCTTCAAGCCGGAGCTGGTGATCGATGCCGCCACACTGACCGGCGCCTGCGTGGTTGCGCTGGGCCATCAGTTTACCGCGGTGTTCACCGCCGACGAGCCGCTGGCCCATGAATTGCTGGCTGCCGGCGAACGTGTCGGCGATGCCGCCTGGCGCCTGCCGGTCAACGAGGAATACGCCGAATCACTGAAGAGCAATTTTGCCGACTTTGCGAATGTGGGCGTTCGCGAGGGGGGTGCCTCGATCGCTGCGGCCTACCTGGCGAAGTTTGCCGAAGGCCTCACATGGGCTCACCTCGACGTTGCGGGATCTGCCTGGCGCAGCGGCAAGGACAAGGGCGCGACGGGTCGACCGGTGCAGCTGCTCGCAGAGTTCCTGCTCGCCCGCCAGTAGTATCTGCACGTGACCCGGATAGATTTCTACATCCTGGCCGATGATGCCGACGAGACTGCCAGTGACGTCGTCGCCTGCCGGCTGGCCGGCAAGGCTTTCGGCCTCGGCCATGCCGTGTACCTGCATGCCCGCAGTGACGAGCATGCCACGCGTCTCGACGAACTGCTGTGGACGTTCCAGCAGGGCAGTTTCGTGCCACACATGCGCGCGGCGCAGTGGCGGCCGCCGGGAGACGACGTGCCCGCACCGGTCCTGCTGGGTCACGATGAACAGCCGCCGGATGACCACTGGGACCTGCTGATCAACACCGCAGGCGCTGTACCAATGTTCTTCAGCCACTACCAGCGTGTGGCTGAACTCGTCCCCCCTGGCGAGCATGCGCGCCAGCTTGGTCGCCAACGCTTCGGATTCTACCGGGATCGCGGCTATGAGCTGCATACTCACCGGCTTTAGGCACCTGGCAGATGCACCCGCCCATGAACGATGACGAATTCAATGATGATGATGCCGAGCAGCTGCCCGTGCTGACCGAGATGGTCGATGAGCAGGCCACTGTGAGCCACCCGGACAAGGACTACGACACGCTGGTGGCTGAACTGCAGACGGAACTTGCTTCCGCGACAATGAATCTTGCGGAAGGCCTGCTGCATGCGGCCTTCCGCGAGATGGAGGCCACGCTGTTCGAGCAGGTCTCGAACCGGCTGCGCCAGGAACTCCCCGAGCTCATCGACCGTACGCTGCGCGAGCATCTCGACGCGGCCGGACCATCCGCTGATGAGTGACAGTGAGGCAGCCAACAGTGACCAGACCATGACGGCCATGGACAAGGCCTATGACCCGGCAGGCATGGAACAGCGTATCTACGCGATGTGGGAAAGCGGTGAGGGCTTCGCACCGCGCGGCGAGGGCTCGCCCTACTGCATCATGATTCCGCCGCCGAACGTCACCGGCACGCTGCATATGGGCCACGCCTTCCAGGACACCATCATGGATGCGCTGGTGCGCTACCACCGCATGCAGGGGCATGCGAGCCTGTGGCAACCGGGCACCGACCATGCCGGTATCGCTACGCAGATGGTCGTGGAACGCCAACTCGCCGCCGAAGGCTCCAGCCGTCAGGCACTGGGCCGCGACGCGTTCGTCGAACGTGTATGGCAATGGAAGGAACAGTCCGGCGGTACGATTACCCGCCAGCTTCGACGCCTGGGCGCGTCGGTAGACTGGTCGCGCGAGCGCTTTACGATGGATCCGGAGATGACCCGCGCCGTCATCGAAGTGTTCGTGAGGCTGCACGAAGAGGGTCTGATCTATCGCGGCAAGCGCCTGGTGAACTGGGACCCGGTACTGCATACGGCGATCTCTGATCTTGAGGTCCTGGCCACCGAGCAGGCGGGTCACCTCTGGCACTTCCGTTATCCCCTGGCCGACGCGCAGGGTCATCTCGTGGTCGCGACAACGCGCCCGGAAACCATGCTCGGCGATACCGCCGTGGCGGTACATCCACAGGACGAGCGTTTTGCCCACTTGGTCGGACAACAGATCCGTCTGCCGCTCACCGGCCGGCTGATACCGATCATCGCCGACGACTACGTCGATCCCGAGTTCGGCAGCGGCTGCGTCAAGATCACGCCGGCGCACGATTTCAACGACTATGAAGTCGGCACCCGCCATGCCCTGCCGCTGATCAACATCTTCGATGAGAATGCCTGCATCAATGACCAGGCACCCGAGGCTTACCGCGGTCTGGATCGCTTCGAGGCCAGGCGGCGCGTGGTCGCTGATCTCGACTCGCTCGGTCTCGTCGAGCGTATCGACGAGCATCGACTGATGGTGCCGCACGGCGATCGCAGCGGCGCGGTCATCGAGCCGTGGCTGACCGACCAGTGGTATGTGCGCATCGCCCCGCTGGCCGAACCGGCCATCCGCGCGGTCGAGGACGGCCGCATCCGTTTCGTACCGGAGAACTGGAACAAGACCTATTTCGAGTGGATGCGCAACATCCAGGACTGGTGCATCAGCCGCCAGCTGTGGTGGGGCCATCGCATCCCGGCCTGGTATGACGATGCAGGTGGCGTCTACGTCGGCCGCACGGAAGCCGAGGTGCGCGAGCGTCACGGCCTGGGCGCAGACACAGCCCTTCGCCAGGACGAAGATGTACTGGATACCTGGTTTTCCTCGGCACTGTGGCCATTTTCAACACTCGGCTGGCCGGATGACACCGACGCGCTGCGACGCTTCTATCCCGGCAACGTGCTCGTCACAGGCTTTGACATCATCTTCTTCTGGGTCGCGCGGATGATCATGATGGGGCTGAAGTTCATGGACGACGTGCCCTTCCGGGAGGTCTATATCACTGGCCTGATTCGCGATGCCGAAGGCCAGAAGATGTCGAAATCCAAGGGCAATATTCTCGATCCGCTGGACCTGATCGACGGCATCTCGCTCGACGCGCTGCTGGAAAAACGCACCAGCGGGCTGATGCAGCCGCAGTTGAAACCCGCGATCGAAAAGGCCACGCGCCGACAGTTTCCTGATGGCATCAGCGCACACGGCACGGACGCACTGCGATTCACGCTGGCCGCGCTGGCCTCGCCCTCCCGGGATATCAATTTCGACATGGGCCGGCTGGAGGGCTACCGCAACTTCTGCAACAAGCTCTGGAACGGCTGTCGCTACGCGCTGATGAACCTCGAGGACTTCCGGTCGGGCAGTGACGATCCGGCATCCCGGTCGCTGGCCGATCGCTGGATACGCAGTCGTCTGGCCCATACCACACAGGTGGTCCACGAGGCCTTTGCCAGCTACCGCCTCGACCAGGCCGCCCGGGCCCTCTACGAATTCACCTGGCATGAGCTGTGCGACTGGTACCTGGAACTGGCCAAACCGGTGCTGCAGAAAGATGGCGAATCTGCCGAAAGAATCGCAGCCCAAGCCACGCTGGTCAGTGTGTTCGAAGCCCTGCTCAGGCTTATGCACCCGATCATGCCATTCATCACCGAGGCGCTGTTCGGCCGCTTCGCGATGCATGCCGGCAAGCGCTCGGCGAGCATCATGCTCGAGCCGCTGCCCGGCCCCGGTGAATTCACGAAAGACGCCGAGGCCGAACGCGAGATGGCCTGGCTGCAGTCGTTCATTCTGGGCATTCGCCAGATCCGAGGCGAGATGGACATCGCGCCCGGACGCGCCCTGCCGGTTGTGATCGAGGATGCGGGCAGCGGCGATCGCGAGCGTATCGGCCGGTACGGCGACATGCTCAGGCAGATTGCCCGCCTGGAGCGCATCGAGATCCTCGATCCCGGCAGCCCGCCGCCGGCGGGCTCCGCGGTCGCGGTGCTCGGCCAGCTCAAGGTCCATGTCCCGCTGGCTGGCCTGATCGACGTTGCCGCCGAGGTCGCCCGGCTGGATCGCCAGCGCGTCAAGGTCAGCGCTGACCTGGCCCGCAGTGAGGCGAAGCTGGCCAATCCGGGCTTTCGCGACCGGGCCCCGGCCGAGGTCGTGGCGAAGGAACAGGCACGCACTGAAGAGTGGCACACGCTGATGCGGGAACTCGAGCAGCAGATCGCCCGTCTACGCGATATCGGCTGACCCGTAACACGCCAGTTGCCAACTCCATCACAGTTGCGCGCCTGAGGGCGTGTCGCGCCGGGCGATTTGCGCGAACATGGGCCAACAGCCCGTTCACCGACCCGCAAGCAGCGGACAAGGAGTCCCATGTTGCACCCGCGCGTTGACAGCCCCGCAGCCGCCGCCCTGGATATTCCCGACGACGCCCATGCGCAGACCTGCAGCCGGATCCTGGCCGCGCTCGATGCGATCATCCTGGGCAAGGGTCACGAGATGCGCCTGGCCGTGGCCTGCCTGCTGGCCCAGGGTCATCTGCTGATCGAGGATCTGCCCGGTGTCGGCAAGACCACGCTGGCACATGCGCTGGCACGGGTGCTGGGCCTTGGCTTCCAGCGCGTGCAGTTCACCTCGGACCTGCTGCCCGCCGACATCCTCGGCGTGAGTGTCTATCGCAGCGATCGCGCCCGATTCGAATTCCAGCCGGGCCCCATCTTCGCGCAGCTGGTGCTCGCAGATGAGATCAATCGCGCCACACCCAAGACCCAAAGCGCGCTGCTGGAAGCCATGGAAGAGCAGCAGGTCACGGCCGATGGTGTCAGCCATCCGCTGCCGACGCCCTTCTACGTCGTCGCCACACGCAACCCCAGCGAGCAGGCCGGCACCTTCGCCCTGCCCGAATCCCAGCTCGACCGTTTCCTGATGCAGATTCACCTGGGCTATCCGGACGCCGCACAGGAGCGCGCACTGCTGACCGGTGTCGATCGTCGTACGCTGCTGGCCAGTCAGCAGCCGCTCATCGATGCCGAGATGCTGCTGGCGATGCAGCGCGCGGTGCCGGACGTGCATGTTTCGGAGGCACTGCTCGACTACCTGCAGGCCTTACTGGCCCACAGTCGGGAGAGCCGTGATTTCGTTGCTGGCCTGTCACCACGTGGCGGCCTGGCGCTGCTGCGCGCAGCGCAGGCCTGGGCCCTGCTGCATGGCCACTCAGGGGTGCACCCTGACGACCTGCAGGCGGTGCTGCCGGCGGTAGTCTCTCATCGCCTGGTGCCGCGTGGAACGCTTGCCGGCAGCGACATCGGTGCGGCCCTGCTTGAGGCGGTACCCGTGCCGTGAGTCGCGCAACCACCGCCGGATCGCTCCCGCAGCGCCGCCGCCTGCTGCAGTGGGTGAGGCGCCGCTACGGGCCCGACAGCGCACCGCTGAGCCTGCACCGTCGCCGGCTGTACATCCTGCCGACGGCACAGGGCCTGGTGTTCGCCCTGCTGGTGTTCACGATGCTGCTCGGCTCGATGAACTACGACAATGCGATGGGCTACCTGCTGACCTTCCTGCTCGGTGGCATGGGCATGGTGACGATGCACCACGCCCATCGCAATCTGCTGGCCCTGAGCGTGCAACCGCTGGGCGCCGACCCGGTGTTCGCCGGCGAGACACTGGCCTTCAGGTTCAGGCTGCACAACCCCAGTCGGCTGGATCGCTTCGAGATCGTGCTGCAGCTCGGCGCGCACCGCTCGGCCGCAGTCGATGTTCCGGCCGGTGGCGAGGCCCTGGTCAGCGTACCCGTACCGGCATTACAGCGCGGCACCCTGGTGTTCGGCACGGTGACGATCGAGAGCCGGCACCCTGCACACCTGTTCCGCGCATGGTCCTGGGCCCATCTGAAGGTAACAGGCTGTGTCTGGCCCGCGCCGGCGCCGCTGGCACCGCCGGTCCCGGAGGGCGAGTCGGGGCTGGGCGAGGCCGGGGCCGTCGGCGGTGCAGGCGAGGATGATTTTTCCGGCCTGCGGGAGTTCCACCGCGGCGACTCACCGCGCCGGATTGCCTGGAAGGCCTATGCCCGCGACAGCGAGTTGCGCATCAAGCAGTTCACCGGCGATGCCGCGGCGCCGCGCTGGCTTGAGTTTGCGCGCACGCCGCCGGGCGATGCCGAGCAGCGGCTGGCCGTGCTGTGTCGATGGGCGATTGACAGCCAGCGCGCCGGCATGTCCTACGGGCTGCGCCTGCCGGGCCACACCCTGAGACCGGACAACGGACAGGCGCACCTGGAGCGCCTGCTCACGCTGCTGGCGGATTTCGACGGAGCGCACAGCGATGGCGAACGCTGAGGGCACGCGTCGCCTGCTGTGGGTGACCGGCGTGCTGGCTGCGGCCACGCTGCCGCACCTGGGCCACCTGCCGGGCTGGGTGCCGTTGCTGCTCGGCGTGTGTGTGCTGTGGCGCCTGGGCGTCAGCAGCCACGGCCTGCGTGTGCCGCCGGGCTGGCTGCGCATCCTGCTGGCCTTCCTGTGTTTTCTCGGCGTGCTCGCCACCTATCGCACCATCAACGGCCTGCACCCGGGCAGTGCGCTGCTGGTCGTCATGATGGCACTCAAGCTCCTGGAAACGCAGCGCTCGCGCGATCTTGTCGTGCTGCTGCTGATCGCCTATTTCCTGATTTTTGCAGGCTTTCTCAACAATCAAAGTCTGATCTGGGGTGGCTATCTGCTGGCCGTCGCCTGGCTGACCACTGCAGCGCTGCAACAGGCGACCCGTTCTGCCCCGCCACTGCCGGCCCGACAGGTGCTCGCGCTG
Source organism: Gammaproteobacteria bacterium (assembly GCA_020832005.1). Lineage (GTDB taxonomy): Bacteria > Pseudomonadota > Gammaproteobacteria > Steroidobacterales > PWYM01 > PWYM01. The sequence continues at coordinate 32,095 of JAFIFN010000028.1, forward strand.
TCGGGTCGCCTGCTGGTGGGCGCGATGCCGGTGATGGTGATCCTGTTCATGCTCTTTCCCCGCCTGCCCGGCCCCCTGTGGGGCATCGGCCTGACTGAGAGCTCGGCCACTTCCGGGCTCTCCGAGGAGATGAGCCCCGGCGACATCACCGAACTTGGTCTGTCCGAGGAGATCGCCTTTCGCGCGCGCTTCGAGGACACGGCACCGCATGCCTCGCAACTGTACTGGCGCGCGCTGGTACTTGATGATTTCAACGGCCGTACGTGGCGGCGCTCGCGCCCCAGAAGCCAGCTGCCGCTGCGCGACGGACAACTCGAGGCCGGGGGCGCCGAGATCGCCTACGAGATCGTCATGGAACCGCATGGCCGTCACTGGGTGTTTGCCCTGGATGTGCCCCGGGGGGCGGTCAGCGAGGAGGTCGTGCAGGGTGCCGATCTGCGTCTGGCCACCGTGCGCCCGCTCACTGAACGGCGCAGCCTGGCGTTGGTCTCCGATCTCCAGGCCCGCGCTGATCGCACGCTGGCGGCGCGCGATCGCGAGCACTATCTGCAGCTGCCGGCAGGCCGCAATCCGCGCACCCGCGAACTGGCCGAGTCCCTGCGCGCCGATGGGCTTGACGACACCCAGCTGATCGCGACCCTGCTGCAGCGCTTTCGCGACGAGCCCTTCTACTACACCTTGCTGCCGCCGGCGCTGGGTGCCCACCCCGTCGATGAATTCCTGTTCGAGACCCGCGAAGGGTTCTGTGAACACTACGCCTCGGCGTTTGCCATGCTGCTGCGCGCAGCCGGGATCCCGGCGCGCGTGGTGCTGGGCTACCAGGGCGGCGAATACAACCCGCTGACCGGCTATCACCTGGTCCGTCAGTCCGATGCCCATGCCTGGAACGAGGTCTGGTTGCCGGAGACCGGCTGGCAGCGAGTCGATCCGGTGGCAGCTGTCGCCCCCTATCGCGTCTCCCAGGGCCTGCTGGGCGCGATGCGCGCCGGCGAGGCGCGCGCGGGACGCGGTGCGGGCAGCCTGCGCTGGCGCCGCCAGGCGGCGCTGGTCTGGGATGCAGCCAATACCCTGTGGAACACCCGCGTGGTCGGCTATGACGATGGCAGCCAGCGCCGTCTGCTGGAGCGGCTCGGCCTTGACGGGGACTACGCACGCGCGTTGGTCATCCTGCTTGCACTTGGCCTGGGCGGCTTCCTGGTGATACTGGCGCTGCTGCTGGGCCGCGGCCTGCTGCCGGCCCGGCGCGATCCGCTGGTGGCCGCCTGGGCACGGCTGCGCGCGCGGTTGGCGCGCCTGGGTCTGCACCAGCGGGTGGGGGAAACGCCGGTGAGCTTTGCCGAACGCGTCGGTCGCGAACGTCCGGAGCTCGCCGCCGAGGCCACCGGGCTGGCCCGCCGCTACCAGCGGCTGCGCTACGAGCCGGGCAGCAATCCCGAGCAGATCCGCAGATTCGTCGAACAGGTCCGACGTTTCCGACCACGACGCTGGAGACCCGCGCGCTGATAGGCCAGAATCACAGCCCCTACCCATGGCCGGGACAGTGCCGCTCGTGACGCCGATACCATGCCGCTGATTCCGCGCACGCGCGCGCCCAAGCGCGAGATCTTCGGCTGGGCGATGTTCGACTTCGCCAACCAGGCCTACACGCTGCTGATCGTCACCGTCGTGTTCGGCGACCTGTTCACGCGCGTGATCGTCGGTAACGACGGTGACTACCGCCTCGGTAATTTCCTGTGGAGCCTGGCCCTGTCCACCAGCTATCTGCTGGTCGTGATCTGCTCACCCGTGGCCGGCGCGATCATGGACTACACCGCCACGAAGAAGCGCTTCCTGTTCGCAAGCTATGTGCTCACCGTGGTCGCCACGGCAGCCTTGTACTTCGTCGCCCCCGGCTACGCGCTGCTGGGTGTGCTGCTGCTGATTGTCTCGAACTTCGGCTATTCGATCGGCGAGGCCTTCATCGCCAGCTTCCTGCCGGACCTGGGCCCACCGAGTGACATGGGCAAGATCTCGGGCTTCGGCTGGGCACTGGGTTATATCGGCGGCATGGTCTCGGCGGTGTTCGTGCTGTTGGTGCTCGGCGAAGTCAGCGCCGAGAATTTCGAACGCATACGCTGGGTGGGTCCGTGGGCCGCGGCGTTTTTCCTGGTGGCGGCGATTCCGACGTTCCTGTGGGTGCGCGAGCGCGGACAACCGCGCCCCCTGCCACCCGGCCAGGGTTACCTGTCGCTGGGCGTTTCGCGCGTGGGCACGACGCTGCGCGCTCTTAGCGCATACCGCGACCTGGCCGTGCTGCTGCTGTCGATCTTCTTTGCCATGAACGGCATCTACATCATCATCACCTACGCCTTCATCTACGGCGCCCAGGTGATCGGCTGGGATGAAAACGTGCGCACGCTGATGTTCATCATCGTGCAGATCACCGCCGCCGTGGGCGCCCTGGGATTCGGTTTCATCCAGGATCGACTGGGTGCCAAACGCACCTACCAGATCACCCTGGTCATGTGGATGATCGCGATTGCACTGATCTATCTGACACCGGCCATCGCGCAAGTGCTGGACCGGGCGTTCGGCATCACGGTTCACGCCCAGCATGTATTCCTGGTCGTGGGCAGCGTCGCGGGGCTGAGCCTGGGCTCCTGCCAGTCGGCGACGCGCACGCTGGTGAGCCTGTTCTCGCCATTATCACGCGCGGCCGAGTTCTTCGGCTTCTGGGGTCAGTCGATGAAGCTTGCCGGGGTCACCGGCCTGATGGCCATCGGCGTGTTGCAGG
>JAFIFN010000210.1 GCA_020832005.1 Gammaproteobacteria bacterium
ACCGATCGCCGACCTGCACACCGCCACGGCGGTGCTGGTCCGGACCATCCTGCGCATGTCGGACCCGCGCGGACGCAGCGGAGCGATGGAGGCCTTCGGCTACAAGCAGCTGATGTTCGAGCCGATAGTCGGCGGCGGCCTGTTCACCGCCGCCTCCCTGCCCCTGATCTACCAATTCGGCCCGCTGCCGGTCCTGGCCGGCACCAGCGCGCTGACGCTGATCTGGCTGATCTTCGGACTGCGAAAATTCGGGCCGGAACGCGATTCGTTCTGAGGACCAAAACCGGGACAGGCATGAAATAGCGGACCCGGCCAAGCCGCGTCGCAGCACTGGGCGAAGGCGTGACGCGCTTTGCGCGCGGGCCGCCTGCAAGGCGCCGCGGTCCTGGTGCCCTGAACCGATGCGGCTGCTCTTTGACTTCGTGGAAAAATCGCTGGGAGAAGACTTCGACTTTCGGCCTGCCTTGAGCGAGCTGGACGTGCCGACGCTTGCGACCACTCGCCTGCTGAGCGGCGTCAACACCGCGGTACCGATTAGCTGTGAAACCTGGCGCCGAGCCCCGTGGGAGGGCGGGTGACCTTCGGGTCGTCCTTGCCGGGCCAGGCCGCGGCGGGGTCTTCGGGTGGCACGTCGCGGGAGAAGGCAGTCCAGGTATCGAGGCGGGGGCTGAGCTCCTCCCAACCATCCGGCAGGGTGAGATATTCGGGCGCGTGCTTTTCCAGATAGGCAAGGACCTTGGGGGAGACGTCACCGGTGCCCGGCAGGCCCTTGCGGCTGTGCATGCGGCCGAACAGGGTCAGGCCCGCGTATTCATGGCCGCCCATGCGCATCCACGGCCAGGGGTCGGACATGCGGCTGAAGCCGGCGATGAAGCGGGCGCTTTGGACATCGGGGTCTTCAACCTGCTTGCGCGAAGTGTGGAAGGTGAAGTGTTCCGACGGCGTGATGATGGGACCTGTCGAGTATTTGCCCCAGGCGGCGCTGACGGGGTTGTTGTAGCGGTGGGCGTAATCCCATTGGATCATCAGGTCATCGGGGCCGAACTGTTCGATGGGCAGCGTGAAGGGAAGCCTGCCGTCCGGATCTGCGAAGACCGTGCCGTCATTCATCGTGGTCGGGGAGTCGGACTGGCCGGGCATCAGGAAGGTGGGCATCTCGGTGCCGACCTCGCCGGAGTTCATGTAGTTGTAGAAGTGATAGACCGGGACTGTTTCATTGGTGAAGGGATTGTCCCAGGTTTCGAGGATGTCGCCGGTGCGCAGATCCGTGAAGAAGGCGGTTTCGCGTGATTTGAGCCTGAGTTTGCCTGCCGCGCGGTCGAATTCGGCAAACAGTACGCCGGTGCCGGCGAAGCCGAAGACGGGCACGGCGCGACGGCCGGGAATGCGCGCATACTGGATGCCGCTGAAGCCACCGATGACGGGCGTGTCATAGCCGGCCCAAACCTTGCCGAAGGTGTAGAGATTGTCGAGCGGATCGCGGAAATCGAGCTTGCCTTTGGGCGGCATCTGCACCGCGACAGCGGCGGGGACGGCGCTGCTGCCAAGCGTGGCGGCACCGGCGGCCAGGAGAACAAGCGCCTGACGGCGGCCGATGAGCAGGTCGTTGAGGAACATCGAGTTCATGCGGGTGGACTCCTGTGGCGCGCAGGGTGTCAGGCAACGCTCAAGTGTGTTCCTGGCGTGCGATTCAGGTCAATGGTGAGCGCTGCGTCGGGGAAACAGGAGCCAGAAAAGTCCCCTCCAGACGAACAAGCTTATGCATGCAGCAAAGAACCAAATGAACGTGAACTTGACCAGGTGAGACAACACCTGGACATCCGTGATGGCGTCCAAAGTGTGCTGGCCCCAGGAACGAAAGATCTCTGGTAACGCCCGCAGCCAATGAAAGGCCTCCTGGAAAAACGAACCGCCGGCTTCTGGGCTGTTCAACCGAACTGCGTGAATCAGGCTACCGATTGCGAACATGGCGGACAGGCACGCAACGCTGACAATCAACAACTGTTCCACCATCCCGCGCGCCCGCCAATAGCCGTACGCCGCGATAATCAATCCGAGCGAGAGTGGCCACCCGAAAAAGCCTGCAAACTCGCACATCGTATAAGGCACAAGCATGGGTGTGCGGCAGACAACACGCACCATAAGGTACCAAAACGCGTGCGCCAGTAGCGCGGCCGTGATACCAGTCACCAGGACCGAAACAGCAGCCTGCCGACGATCAGGCATGAACTCTGGATCCAGTGAGTACCAACAGTCGGGGGCCCATAGCCGGTCCTCGTGGTGTACTGTTCCGCTGCGGTGATGACTTGCGCTGATTTGGTCGAGTATGTCCGCGGCTGTCGCCGTGCCGGCCTTCAATGCAGGCACCCTGAGCACTGGGCATCGCCGGTGACGATGATGTCGCAGCTGTCACCCCGCTGCAACAGGCTACCGGCACACTAAATTTTTGATACAGAGCGCCAGCATCAACGGACTGTTTGCAGCCATGAAGGTATTCACCCGCCACGCTCCAGGCGCGCAACGAGTTGCCCGAGCACTGGTCCTATGCCCACCCGACACGCACCGGCGACTACGTCATCAGCCTGGATGCGGGCTACCTGTTCAGTCGTCGGCCCGAAGGCGTGACTGCGCCGGTGAGCGAAGGCAACGGGCCGCTGGGCATGCACGGCTATGATCCGCAGCGCTATCCCGAGATGAACGGCCTGATGGTGCTGTGGCGCTACAGCGAGCCGCTCGGCGGCCGAGACCTGGGTCGCGTGCTCTCGCTGGAATTGCATGCCAGCGTCGCGGCGCTGCTCGGCATACAGCCGGCCGAAACGGCGATGCCGGGAACGGCATTCACCCCCGTCGCCAACTAGCAGGCACCATTACTATGCGTGCGGACTGTCGAACCAGAAATGACAGTTGCGTACGCCGGTGCACAGAACGCCACCAGCGTCACTGCAATACTGCCGTTCAGGTCGCCGGCAGGCTGTTCCTGCGTCATCTCAACTGGCATAAAGGCGGGAGTTTTTGAATGGAATTGCTGCTCTCCTGGCTGATTCTCACATTCGCCGTCTGGCTCACCGCCACGGTCCTGCCCGGCTTTCACGTCAAGAGTTTCCGCAGCGCCATTCTGGTCGCGGCGATCTTCGGCGTTCTGAATTTCCTGCTGGGATGGTTGCTGTTCGCGGTATTCACAGTCGTCACGCTGGGCCTGGCCTGGTTGCTTGCCTTCATCACCCGGTGGATCATCAATGCGATCCTGCTGGTACTCACCGACCGCCTGACCGACCATCTGAAGATCGACAGCTTCTGGTGGTCGCTGGGTGGAGCGCTGATGATTTCCATTATCGGCTCGCTGGCAGATCTGCTCATCCGCGGCGGCGTGTAGACCAACACGGCGGCAAGCGAGGCTGTGCCGGTTGATATCGAATGCGGCGCCGTCGTCGTGGCTCAATAACTCCGACGGGAATCACCCGGGCCGATATCGAGGTCCAGCATGAACTCCTCGGGCGTCACTGCGAGAACTGGAGAGCCGGCAAAGTCCGCTACGTTTCGCGTCACTATCCGTCTGCATCCGGCAGACTCGGCGGCGGCTGCCACCACTGCATCCTCGAAATCCTGCCAGCCCAGCGCCCCGGCACGCAGTAATTCCTCGCGCGTCACGGGAATGACATCCAGGTAACGCAACAACCAGTCCACGGCCGCGTTTGCCGTTTCGCAATCCCGAAATCGGCCCACAAGATAGTGGATGGTGGTGATGGCATGGGCCGGCACCTTGGCGACGACATCGCCGGTCACAGCCAACTCAACCACCCTTGCGGACGTCCGGTAGTGTGGCTCCCGCTTCTGCAGAACGTCCAAGAGGACGTTCAGGTCGATCATGATCACCGCAGGTGCTTGTCGACCAAGTGCTGGCCCCATTCAGCTTCCGCGTCGACGTCCCCGGGTATGACACCAGTAATCGCGGCCACTTCGGCTGAGGGCGCATACTGCTCCAGCGCCTGCATTCGTCTCAGGTAGCGGTCGATGACTTCCGTGACGGTAACGCCGTGAGCACGAGCGTAGGCCTTCGCGAACTCGACGTGACGCCGAGGCAGGCGGATTGTCAGCTTGGTGGTCTCCACGTTGGCCATGGCCAGATCGCAATACGGCTCAATTCGGGAAAGTGTACGGCTCGATGCAGGTGGAAGCAAGGTTGTACGCGGATTACCGTCATATCGGGCGTCGTATTGTTTTGTTTTGTCGTGTTTGAGGCGACCCTTGAAGGTCGGCTGATAAGCGAGGAGTCGAACGATGAGACGATGGCATGCAAATAGACTGACACAGCCAATCAGTCCGCGGCGCGCAGCAGCAGGCCGACGACCGACACGGCAGCACCGTAGGCGCGGTCGTCCTGGAACAGGATGTCCGTGCGTCCGTCGCCATCGTAGTCGACATAGAGAAGGCGGACGTCGCGACCGAACTCGTCCGTGGGTAGAGCGACCAGCACTGCCGGTGCGTAACCACCTTCAGCGCGACCTCGGGCCATCCAGATCCCCTGGTCTGCGAGCATGACCAGGTCGGCGATGCCGTCGTCGTCGAGATCGACGCTATCAACCCGTCGCAGCTGTGCTGGTGCAGTGCCGGCGAACGCGAGTGTCTCGGAGGTCGCAACCAGTCCCTGACCGGGCGAGTACTCATACACCTCGAGCAGGTTGCCTTCCCTCGGGATCACCAGGCTGGCGCCCCCAGAACGACGGAAATCACCGATGGCCGGTCTCGCTGTCCGGTTCAGGCTTTCGCGCAGCAACTCCAGGTCAAAGCTGCCGTCTGGTCGTCCCCAGCCGACGCGCAGGTCGAAGCCATCATCGTCGCGACCCGTCAGCACGGCAATGTCGGCCAGGCCGTCGCCATCGAGGTCGCCGACGGCAGCGGCGACGGGCCTGGTGACCGGCGTCACCAC
>JAFIFN010000211.1 GCA_020832005.1 Gammaproteobacteria bacterium
GCCTGCGGAAGTCGCTGCGCCGGGTGGTGGTGACCCATGCGGCTCGTACTCGCCGCAGCAGTCGCAGGCCAGCACCCGCGGCGGGGGTGAGATCACGCCCGGTCGGATCGGCTTGGCGGCCCAGCGCTGGACGGCACGCCACCATGCGTTGAGCAGGTGTGGGTCGAAGATGTCGACGTCCGATGTCTCGCCGTGGTGCCACGGCTCGATCACGTGCACCATCGCGTGGTGGCGACCACGCAGCCTGGCGGCGGCGAGGCTGTGGCCTGACCGAAAGCCCAGGTGGTAGGTCTTGCGCCCGGCATCACCGGGTCCGTACACCGCGTAGCGCTCACGCACACGCCGGCGCAGTTGCCATGCCGCCTCGGCCTCGCCGAACGGATCGCACGGCTGCTGTTCAATCAGCTGGCGCAGGGAGTCCGGCTCGGGGTCGGGTGTCGGCGGCATGGGTGGATCCGCCCACTCGCGCACGATGCGATGGGCTTCTTCGACGAAGCCCTGGCGATATGCGAGCTCCTTCAGATCGCCGCCATCGACAGGCGAGCCGGGACCGTCGTCATACTCCCGCACCAGCGTCCGCCGTTTGTTTTCGGTCATGGTTCGTCCTTTCGTAAGAGGTGGATGATCGTGTACGGATTCGCCCTCGAGGTCGGGATCGACCGGTCCGCGGCGATCGACACAGCCATCCGACTCGAAGTGACGGCAATCCTGGCAGACCAGACGGTTCATGCGTGTCCCTCCATGGATGTGGAGCAGCGCTGCTCCGGGGTTAATGAAGTGTCAGCCAAAGGGCATCGATCACTGATGGGTGTCCGCAGCCAGAGCGTCGTGCACTTCTGACAGCGCGGCAACACCGCCTTGATCTGCTCCCGAGCCAGCCGTGTCGGGCCAGTCGCCCGTACTGAACACGCTGGGCGGCCCACATCATGGGGTTACGGCAGTGGCGACATCGGATCTTGTGGTTCATGTCCTGGCTCCTGGCTTCACCATCGCGCACATGCGCGCACCTGCGCGCAGGTTGGCGCGCACGCTGGCTCCCTATCCCGTTCACACACTTCTTTTTCATACATGTGGCGCAGCATTGTGTTTTTCCCGCGCGCACGCGCGAAAAAACCTCCGGAGTGCGCGCATGTGCGCGCATGTAGCGTCGTAAACCCTTGTCAATACAGGGCTGGTTACATGCGCGCACCCCTTCCAGTGCGCGCATGTACTGCGCAGGTGCGCGCATGTGCGCGCATGTTGGCAAGGGCTCACACCCCACAGGGCACCTCCCGCAGCAGACCGATGCCCTCGTAGAACCGCAGGTTGCCCGACCCCATCCGCGAGCGCAGGCCCGGGACCACGGTGGCCAGATCACGCCCGAAGGTCTGCTTGGTCGTGGCCGTGCTGCGACCATCGTTCTGGCACCACTGCCGCCACGCCCGGTACAGGTCGTCGATGCTGATGCGCTTTCCCGCTCCCACCACGCAGCAGTCCCGCACGAACGCGCCGACCGGCGAGGCCAGGTCTTCCAGCTCACAGATCGCATCGCGGACACTATCGGGCTGCACGAAGTGGCCCCGCTCCCGCAGCCGCGTCCAGCCCTCCAGCGCCCATTTCAGGATGCCGGGCCGTTCACTCAGCAGCTTGTCGGTGAGTCGCATATCTTCCTGACCATAGAAGCTGCGGGTGAGCCGAAGTGTCAGGAAGCGTCCGGCCAGGGCTCCGGAAGCATCGGTAAGCCTGGGCAGTTCGTTGGTGAAGAACACGAAGCGGGTGGGCAGCTTCATCGTGACTGAGCCGAGATGCTTGCGGTCGATGGTCAGCGTGTCTTCGCCGGAGATGCACAGGATGCGCTCGATGACGGTGAGAATATTGTCGCCATGGAAACGGGCATCGCTCACAACGGCCAGAGACTTACCGATCAGCGGTTGCAGCCCGAACGTGCCGGCCAGGGACGTGGTGGTGGGCCCGCAGACGTTGCCCGGACCGACGAGCTGGCTGAGCACCCGCCCGATGGTCCCTTTGCCTGAGCGGCGCGGGCCGACGATCAGGAGCATCTTCTGCTGGCGGGTGTCGGGTGTCAGACAGTAGCCGAACCACTCCTGCAGCAGCGCCAGGCTCTGCGGATCGTCCGGCCAGAGCTGGTCGAGGAACCGCAGCCACCGAATGGGCGCGGGCGCTTCCGGGGCGTAGTCGAAGTCGAGCGCGTTGGTGGTGAACAGTGCCGGCGTGGCGTCCAGGGTCTGTCCGCTGGGGATGTGCAGGTTCAGTGACCGGCACGGCAGCAGCTCATGTGGAGCGGGACGATGGTGTTCATCCTCAAGCCAGGCCGGCGGCGTGACCGTGACATCCAGGTGCGTGTAATGGCGGATCGTTTCCAGCGCCTGGTTCACCGTGGTGGGGTTGGACTCGAACGCAAGCAACTCCAGCTGCTTCGTCCCCTTGTTGTAGACGTAGCGCAAGGCATCGTGCAACCACGGCTGAAGGCGGTGCTTGAATGCCGCGTCTTCGATCGGCACGTAACGGTTATGCCGCCAGGCCATGAGCAGGTCCGCATAGGTGCGCAGGGTGGGGGCCTCCGGGTGATCATGGAAGTCCCGCACGTAGGCCCGGGCCGTGGGCAGCGTGCGCCGCGGCGAGAGCACGAGCTTGCCCGTGGCCAGGTCGCGCTGGCCCAGCGGCACCAGGCCCTGCTCGTCGTGCATCAGCGCCTGGCCCCGCGTGGTCACACCCTCGGCATCGCGCAGGCGGCGGAGGATGTCCGCATCCGACCAGCGGCGCGGGAAGGGTCGGCGCTGGGCATAGGTCCGAATGCACGCAACGGCCTGGTCATCGGCGAGGTCATGCTCGACACACCGGCAGGTTGCGGCGAACAGGCGCGACGAGCCATCGTTGTGATCGACCATGCCCATCGCCAGCATGGCGCGCAGGGCGGCGTCGAAACGCTGCTCGACGGTCACCACGCGATTGCAGGCATCGCTCGGCTCCGCGTCCGCGTTGACACGGGTGGGCGGTGTGTGTTCAACGCGAACACTGTCACGCGGGGCTGGCTTTTCACCCAGCTCGATCTTCACCCGGTCGGCCAGCGCTTTGACCGCATCCAACAGCACCGCCGGATCGACCACGGCAGGCTGCGGCTCATCCTGTTCCCATTCAATCAGCTCACCGGATTCATGCACACTCGGTGGGAACACCGTCTGGCTGCCGGTTGAACGCAACTCGACGATCATGCCCGCCGAGGCGCTGCGGTGCTTCTTCGTCGCCACGGGCGCCGTCACCACATACAGTCGGTGCGAACGCGGCTTGCCCGGGCGACCGAACATCGCGTCCGTCGCCGGGAGATGGTCATCGGCCAGTTCCACGGCCCGGGGATGGTCCAGGTCCACATCCACCAGCCAGCCCGACGGTTCGCCCAGCAGCACGCCGAGGTTGCTCGGTCCGGCGGGGAAGTGCCGCGGCAGGTCATCCTCGTCAAGCCGCCACTGCTGCCACCCCCGGATCGTGACCTTCTTGTCGCGATACGGGATCGGCAGCACCCGCCAGCCGCGATGGGTGTACGCGACGGCCATGTCCATGGTGCTGGGTGTCGACAGCATGGTCATCAGCGGCACCTCCGCTGCGATACGGGACAGCCCTCGGCGATCCACCGCTCGATGACCGGCCGCGACCAGCGCAGCATCGCGCCCAATCGGATCGGCCGGGGCAACGCCCCACGATCGTTGAGCCGGTAGATGGTTTTGGGTGAGCAGTTGAGCAATGTGGCCAGGTCGCTGGCGTTCAGCAGGGCAGGGGATGGCGGGCTGTCCAGAGCGGGACCGGCGGGGGCAGTCGGATCAATCGTGGCGACGGCATCCATGCACAGGGCTCCTGGCGGAAAGGGGGTTCATGGGGCACCGACGGGATGGGCTCGGGCAAGGCCACGGATTCGGGGGGCTGGCCCGCCATTAATCAATTACCCGGCGCAAGCCCGAACTGACGGGCCCCTACAGGGTTATTTGCCGCAGAAGGCGGTTGGCGGACACCATTTCGCCCATTTGGGCGAAAATTCTGCGGATCGTTCCACATAGGGAATTCGACCGGTGGCAGGCCACATCGTCCCTCTCCTGGTTACCTATGCCATCCGACGAGGGTCGGCCCGCGAACCTGCCGTCCATCGGCGGTCGTGCGGTGGCTTCCCTGTGCGGGACTTCTGGCGGTGTCGCGCCTCGCGACCTCGGCACCTCCTATATCTGCACCGGCGGCCGATTGGTTGCGCGCTGGCCCGCTATTAGTTAATTACCCGGCGCAGCGGCGACCTGGCGGAGCGACGCGGAATCATTCGTGGCTCCATAGGGCTATTACCCGCTCGGCCCGAAATCTCGCCGCCACATCACAGAAATTGTTGCAGCACCAGCCGCCCGACCGTGACTTCCCTGGCGCTAAGCCCGACCTGTAGGGTTGCTACGGGGTTATTTGCCCGAGGTGCTCCCCATGCGCCGGGCGCGCCGAGGGGTTGGTTAAGGTGGACTCGGCGCGGGGGTTCACGCCGCCATCACGTAGGGAGCCCGCAGGGCGACCGCCTCGATGGCAGCGTGCGCGGTTTGGCCCGGCCCCTCGCGCCGGGTCCATGCACCTCCGCCGGTGTACGGCCATCAAGCCCCTGGTCGCAACGTGCTTGGTCATGTGCATAAGGCCGCGCTCCCTGCCGGTGGCGGAGTGGACACCAATGACACCGTCGAACTGCCCGCCCCCGGCTCCGCCCTGCGAAGCTTTACGCGAAGCAGGGAAGCCACGGCCCCCGGCTCTGAAACCAGCCAAGAGAACTCATCCGACCCTTGCGCGGCCAACTCTCCATTCCCCGATTCATCAATCCCAAGTTCCGGCGGTTGGGGATTCGGTCATCCCGGACGGCTGGATGCGGTCTCGCTCGATGCGTTT
>JAFIFN010000212.1 GCA_020832005.1 Gammaproteobacteria bacterium
GTAGCAGCCGGGGTTTGCGTCGAACCACGCGATAACTGGCTGTTAACGGCAGATTATGTAGCCGTGGTTCTGCATCACGATGCTTTGGCGAGATTCCCGTTGTCAGCCGGCACGGGCAGCAACGCCTCGATCTGCTCGATCGAAGTCGCCTGAGGCAGGTCGGTGAAGATGCTGCGCAGATACGCGTACGGCTCGATGCCGTTGGCCTTCGCGGACTGCTCCGGTGGTGTGCTCAGCTCCAACCCCATCGGCGCCTCCGGCATGATCCGCTTCGCCGAAGCCGCACAGCAGGTGCGCGGCCTCTGCGACAACCACCAGGTCGACGGCGCCCGCCGCGCCATGGGCCACGCCTACGGCGGCCACAGCCAGTTCTTCGCCATGTGGATCGTGGGAGCCGATAAGCCCTGAGGCTCCGCCAACGCTACAGTGGTGGAAAACGGCGCAGCCTTTTCCACCGCATCACCGCATCACCACTTCTACCATCCATCATCCAACCCACCACCACTCACTTCCATGTAAAATCAATATTTCACAAGCAAGCCCGACCACCATCGCCGCGGCTCGCCATGCTCAAGGAGGAGCATCCATGTCGCGCTATATCCGCGCTTGTGTCCCCGGTGCGACTTACTTCTTTACCGTCAATCTGTTTGATCGGCGCAGCGATCTTCTGGTTCGCCATGTCGGCTTGCTGCGGGACACGGTGAAAGCCACCAGGGTTCGCTACCCCTTTCAGATCGACGCCTGGGTGGTGTTGCCTGACCATCTGCACTGCCTTTGGACGCTGCCCCCTGGTGATGCGGACTTCTCCACACGCTGGAAGGTCATCAAATTCGGATTTTCCGGGCGCTTGCCACGGACCGAGAGCCGCACCACCCAACAACGCACTCGCGGTGAGCGCGGCATTTGGCAACGTCGTTATTGGGAACACCTGATCCGCGATGACGCCGACTATCGGAGCCACTTCGACTACATCCATTTCAATCCGTTGAAACATGGACATGTATCGCGGCTGATCGATTGGCCCCATTCAAGTTTCCATCACGCCGTGCGCCTTGGCATCTATCCACCGGATTGGTGTGGTGCGCATCCGGGCTTCTCCACAAGAGCCCCGGATTGCTGACGAGCCCCGGTGTTCCGGGGCTCGTTGCTTTTCACTTTCCGGATGCCTGGCGCAGAGCTGCGTGTTTCTTCAGGCTACCGCGCCTGCCTCAGGATTTCTGCCGATCGCGGCAGCGGTTCGGGGACTGTAGATGCCGGTGAAACATTGATTACGGTATGGTCTATCATCCAGCGGCCTTCGGTGTCCTGCCTGATGCGACGGGGCTCCGCTTCGGGAGGGCAGTCAGAAACCGGATCACCAATCGCGAGCAGCGGATGCTGATCGTCGATCGCTCGCAGGATGTCCGGCTGAAAAGCGGCTGGACGGTTCAGATACCAGTAGTACCGAGCAGACGCCCTGGGGTCACCCTCGTTGTTGAGGCCAGCGAAGTACCCGCAAGTCAGCACCAGCGGCGCTCCCCCCAGTGACGCTACAGCCTCTCTGACAGCTGCTCCGTTGAAGAGTGCAGAGCGAGAGTGTCCGGGCATGTCCAGATTTCGGGAGACGGCCAAATGGTGCTCGATGGACAACACTCCCAGCCTCATACGAAAAAGCTGATCGTGCTGAAGGAACGTAGGCGGTTGACTGATTCGAATTTCATAGCTTCTTGTGCCGTGGCGAAGCGATTCATCGAACATGCGGATCGCTTCGGCTATCTCTTCAATTTCGCCGGGAGGAGGAAGCCGGAAGTCCGAAGATACATTGTCGAACTGTACGGAGATGAAGGCGAAATTGTAGTCAGGGCCGAACCTCGGTTCAGATTCTCCGGAGCGAAGATTATGGTGCTGGACTTTCCATTGCGGGGGGGTCTCGGGTTCGGTGGGTGGCGAGACTTCTTTGGCAGCAGCTGGCGGCCTGAACGGAACGACTTCGACGCGTACATGGCCCCGCTCATCGAACGGCGTGAGCCGAATGTGAGGAAGCTGGGGGTCCAGTTCAGCGGGGCATTCATGCCGGGGCGATCCGTAATACAGGAACGGATGGCGAACGTGGCGGTTTCCTGCAACTCTCTCGAGGCTGCCTTGTGCCGTCCTGATAAATGTTTCGGCCAGTACTGGCAGAGAGAATGCCAGATAACTGGCAAGATCAAGCGACCAGTAGAACTGCACGTTATAAAACGGGTCGCCGGGGTCCGTCTCGTAATGACACTCCAGTACTTGCTGGCCGATCCGGGTCAATTGTCGCATATCGTTGATCATTTGATCGTAAGCTGGTGATGGCAATGTCGAGCCAATGTAGTAATTGTGACGAGCGCTGAGGGCTCTTTGTTCTTCGTATCCCAGACGGCTCTCGGCCAACCCGACGGCCGGGAATGTGAGCAGACGAATCTCGCCCGAAACCGTTGTATCACGGACAAGTCCAAAGCCCTCTTCCGGCCGCCTTCCGGAGGCCAGGAGGTGGAGTGCGTTTGCAACATGGCTTAGCAGGCGGGTTTCACACATCCTTTCCGAGTCATCTTGCTGGTCCAGTGCCAGACCGGCACTGGCAAGTGTGGCCACATCCTGAAGGACAGCCTCTCTCAAGGTCAAAGTGCGTGCCGTCAATTCCAGGACGGACGATAAGTCCCCAAGGCTGCTGCCACTCGCGGTCGTGATGCTCATCGCCGCCCCGAACCAGACCGATTGAAACGCCTGCTGCTCAGCGCGACGGAATCCCGGAACAATGCCCGGGCAGACTTCTGCGAGTCGGCGGTTCATCTCCAATGCATAGGCCAGGAACTGCTGATCCTGGCGCGCGGACTGTGTAGTCCAACTCCAGTCACCCTCGAAGATCCGCCGTATTTCATCTGGTTGTCGGAAAATCGAGAAGGTGGTCTGACTGATCGCCACGCTAGTAGCGTCGGCTACGAGTTGTTCGTCAATAGGAGGCAGTGCTGGCCCGCTCTGAGCATGGATATGAGTCGCGAAAGCAGCAGTCACACCAAGAATCGCCGAAATGAAGGGCCGTTTGAAATTCACTTGCTTGCCTCGATGGAAGGTTCTGCTTGGGAGCTCGTGACGTTGGTTCCGGTCATCCTGGTTTTCTCGCTACCGCTGATTCTCAGATGAATCTTCTAATGACCGAGTGATCTGCTCGATGAGAGTATAAGCCGAACAAACCACCTTTTCGCTGGCTGGTGCCCTTGCCTCGCCGACGCCGATACCTGCGTGCAGCGTTCGCTGCTGCGCACTGATCGTCGCTGAGTGGTGTCAGGGCACCGAATTCGCCGCTGCGACAGGCTCGTCGGCGCATTTTTCACGCGCACCCCTGCCGCCTGGCCAGCCGGCATCGTGGCCGCACCATCGTCGGCGCAGCCTGGGAAGCGTTGTTGCGGGATCATCCCGGTGAATGGAGTGAATCGAACAAGCCGCGCTGCGGCGGCGCCCGGCATGGCGGGGGCAATCCAGGTGATTCCATGGTTTTCTTGTCCAGGTGGGCGAGGATCTTCTCGATCACCTCCGGGCGCGACCTGCGCCTGCTTTCGCCTGCGGTGCGGGGGCGCCTGACGAGCCGTTGAACCCTACAAAGAGTCAACAGTAAATTGTGCCGGCTTTTCAAATCGGCTTTCTCAGCACGCTGATCAGCCATGGCGGTTTCACTCCTTGACCCAGAATTTCAAATCCGCCGCGAAATCCGTAGATCGACGCCCAGCAGAATTCTGTATCGAAGTATCGAGCGAAAGTTTGATACGTAATGAAATTCACATGCGTCGGATCCTGAAATGCCTGCGAGTAAGGGTAAGCAGGCGTATGCGACAAGAAGATTCCTCCTGGTTTCAGGGTGCGGTAGATTTCATTCATCAATTCAACAAAGGGCGTCCGTCGCTCGGGCATGTATAAAAGACGCGGCACATGTTCAAGAAAATCGTAGGCGGTAATGTAATCGACCGCGCTATCAGGGTAAGGGATCGCACTCGTCGTTAGATCCGCGTAACGAACATTATTCTCGGGACATTCGCGAACGTCGAGGCCCTCCACCTGCTCAGCCGCAAAAGGGTTTCGCGGACTTCCTCCGCAACCGAGATCTAAGGTAATGCTCCGCCGCAACCCCATGGCTGCCGCAGAATAAGGCGCCAAATATGACTCAATGCTTTCGATACGCTCGAGTTCCGGCAGGTCCCAAAGAGCTTCGCGTTGAGCATCAAGCACCCGAATCGAACGGGCAATCCACCTCAGCGTCTTTAGCATTTGACGGCCTCCCGACCGGAATTCTTCAAAATCTACTCGTTGCGTTGCGACGGCTTGGTTTTACCGGACAGGCTGAAGAGGAAGTAAACCTCATCAGGCATCCGCTTGTCGAGGAATTGATGTGCGCGCCGGGCGTTGTAAAGCCGGAAATGCCTCGTCTGCGTCTCATCCTCGATGACTGGGGGCTGATGCCCATGACCCGATAAGGGCAGGCGTGACCTCCTGGAGATCCTCGATGACCGCCACAATCGAAAATCCACTCTCGTGACCAGCCAGCTGCCCAGTGAAAAATGGCACGACTACATCGGCGAACCAACGCTGGCCGACGCCATCCTTGACCGGCTCGTGCACAACGCATACCGCCTTACGCTCAGCGGAGAATCAATGCGAAAAAACTTCGCTCGCGTGACCGGGCAGGAGCACTCAGAGTAATTGTCACAATCCTGCGTCGCTTCGCTCCGACGGTGACCGCCATCGTATGGACCAGGTGACCGGGATGACGTGGACTGGCTGACCGCGATCACGCGGAATAGGTGACCGAGTATAAGCCGAATAAAGCACCTTTTCGCTGGCTGCTGCCCGCGCCTCACCGAC
>JAFIFN010000029.1 GCA_020832005.1 Gammaproteobacteria bacterium
CGGAACCAGGGCGCGAAATACTCAGCTGGTCGCGCGGCCACCTGCCCGGGCGACGTGTCGAGACGCGGCCTGCGCTCGCGGCCGTGCTCGAACGCAACCTGCCCGCCGGCATGCGTGCCGAGGTGATCGATGCGGCCGGGTGGCGGCTCGCCAGTGGCGGCATGCTGGCACCCGTGCCCCGCCTCGAGCAGGAGGCATCGGTTTGGATCGCACTGCGAAACCGGGTATTCGAGTGGTGGCTGCAAGGCGACGAACTACCCCGACCCAGCGATGCAATCAATCCGCAGGCACGCACCGCCGGTACCGAGATCGACCTGGCTGCACAGGGCGACACCGCGATGGCGCGCTATCGCATTGCCGATGGCACGGTGCTGGCCGTGGCAGTGCCGCTGGCCGGCGGCGGCACGCTGCTGCTCGAGCAGGGCAGCGCGGAGATCATCACGCTGACCAATCGCGCGCTGACCGGCGTGCTGACGATGGCATTGGGCATCATGGGCCTGTTCGCGGTGCTGCTGCTGGGCTATGCCAGCTGGCTGTCCTGGCGCATCGCGCGGCTGAGCCGTGCTGCGCGCGGCGCGCTGGGGCCGCGCGGAGAGCTCACCGCGTCGCTGCCCGGCACCGGCCAAGGCGACGAACTCGGTGACCTCGCGCGCAGCTTCGAAACCCTGCTCCAGCGCCTCGACGGCTATACCGGCTACCTGCGCAGCCTTGGTGGCAAGCTCTCGCATGAACTCAAGACGCCGCTGGCGGTGGTCAACTCATCGCTGGAGAATCTGCCGGCCGATGCGCCACCGGCAGAGCAGGCGCCCTACCTGGCACGGGCTCGCGCGGGGACGGCGAGGCTCGGAAACATACTTGCATCACTGTCGGAGGCCACGAAGGCCGAGGATATGGTCCGTCACAGTGCGCGCGAGCGCTATCGCCCGGCGCCGGTGGTGGAGAGCTGCGCGCGTGCCTACCAAGCACTGCACACCGGGCGACAGTGGCGCTGGCAGCTGGCAGACGCACCCGGGGGCCTGGACGGCTCACCCGAACTGCTGGCCCAGGCACTGGACAAGCTTATCGACAACGCCGTGGAGTTCTCCGCGGCCGACGGCTTGATCGAACTCAAGCTCTCCCAGCGGCGAGGCCAGTGGATCCTGTCGGTGACCAATGAGGGCGCGTCTCTGCCGGCGGACGCAGGCGATTCGCTGTTTGACTCGCTGGTATCGCATCGAGCTGGCCCTTCGGCGCAGCCGCACCTCGGGCTGGGGCTGTATATCGTGCGACTGGTGGCCGAATTTCACGGCGGATATGCGCAGGCGGAGAATGTCGAGCGCGGTGTGTGCATCTCGCTGCACCTGCCTGTCGTGCCGCTCGCCGATTGACGGCGGGTGCCTGCCTGCTCACCGCCGCACGGTTATGATGCGTCTCGGGGCGCAACTGTGGAGACATGATCCGGTGAACATCACACGCAATCTGCTGTTGTCAGTGCTGTTGCTGTTGTCTGGCGCGGTCCTGGCGGGCGAGTCCAAGCAGCCAGTCAGCAGCCTCGGCGGCGAGCTCGATGAACTGCTCAGCTGGATGACCGGTGAGTTCGACAACCGGCAACAGGTCGAGCACGGCGAGAATCATCTGGCCACAGCACCCGTCGAGCCCGGCCGCGCACCCGACCTGCTCTACCCTGTATTTGAGCGCGTGCACGCACCGGCGCTGGGTGACCACGTGGTCTACCTGCAATGGCCGATCGGCGCCCCCGACGGGCGACTGCAACGCCAGCGCCTGTGGAGTTTCCGCGTGGATCACGCACGCAATGCGCTCGTCATGGACTTCTACACCTTGCGCGACGCCGATCGCTGGCGTGATGCGCAGCTGGCGCCTGACACTGCGGTAAGCGAGATCACGGCCGATGATGTGATTCCCTATCCGCCGGCCTGCGGCCTGCCGTTTCGTCGTCATGCCGATGTGTTCATCGGCGAGATCCCGCCAGGCGAGTGCCTGATCGTCTCGCAGGAGACCCGCACCGAGATGACCATCAACGCCCGCGTCATCGTCGGGCGCGACCAGCTCTGGTATGACGAGTCCGGCGTGCGCCCGGACGGCAGCGTGGTATTCCGCGTGCCGGCATCGGGCAGCTACCAGTTCAGGCGACGGGATTGAATCCATAGCCGCCGAGAACGGCAGCTTTCCTAGCCGAAGTCGGTAATCACGACCTTGCCGACGTGGTTGGCGGCATCCAGGTAGTCCAGCGCCTCGCGCGCCTCGGCGAAGCTGAAACTGCGGTCGATATGCGGACGCACGGCATTCATGGCGCAGGCACGCAGCAGGTCCTCGAGCATGCGACGGCTGCCCGAGGTGATGCCCTTGAGCACGAGGTTGCCGAAGTACAGGGGCGAGAGATTGGGCGCCTGGCCGCCGCCCTGGTCGAGCGCGCCGAGCAGACCGACGCGCGCATTGGGGGCACAACAGGCCAGCGACTGGGGCAGCGTGCCCAGTCCGACGGTTTCCACGACGATGTCCACGCCACGCCCGCCGGTGCGCTCACGCACGACCTGTTGCCACTGGGGCTGCTGGCGGTAGTTGACCGTGATATCGGCCCCCAGGTCGCGTGCGATCGCAAGCTTGTCATCACTCGACGAGGTGATGGCCACACGCGCGCCATTCATTTTCGCGATCTGCAGGGCCAGGATGGCAACACCGCCGGTGCCCAGCGTCAGCACGGTGTCGCCCGGCTTCACGCGACCCAGCGTCTCGATCACCGCCCAGGCCGTGATGCCGGCAGCGCCGAGTGCGGCGGCCTCAGCGTAGGCCATCCCCTCGGGCAAGTGTACAAGCGCTGATGCGGGCAGCGTGATGTACTCGGCCAGCCAGCCGTCGGCTGTCACGCCCAGGTCGTGGGCGAACACCTCGGGCACGTAGTCGCCGTCCAGCCAGCGAATGAAATGTGGCGCCGTGACCCGGTCGCCCGGTGCCACCTCAGTCACGCCTGCGCCCACCTCTACCACTTCGCCGGCACC
The DNA here is from genome assembly GCA_020832005.1 of Gammaproteobacteria bacterium. GTDB lineage: Bacteria > Pseudomonadota > Gammaproteobacteria > Steroidobacterales > PWYM01 > PWYM01. The sequence goes on from JAFIFN010000029.1 coordinate 2,997, forward strand.
ATCGCCGACCGGGATACGCGCTTCGGGTTGCCGCGCGCCGTAGCGGCCGCGCAGCATCAGAAGATCCCGGTGGTTGAGGGCGGCTGCACGTACGGCGATACGCACCTCGCCCGGGCCGGGCGGGTGCGCCGTCGCCTGCCCGCGGCGCAGCGAGTCCAGGCCCTGCTGGTCACCGACCTGGTAGCAGGCGAAGCTCAGGCCCGCCGCCGCGTCATCTGCTGTCATCCCACGGGCAGGCACGGCTGCCGCTGCGGCAACGCCCAGGCTCCCGGCCAGTGCAGCGCGTCTGCTGAGCTTTTGTGAAGACATCTGGGCACTCTCCGCTTCGCATGGACCTGTGATTAGACCATGCGAGTGTACCCAGCCGTGCTTCAGGCGTCCTCGTCGGCGCGGACGTATGCGAGCAGGCGGTCATTGGCCACCCGCGACTCCAGGCCCAACCAGCGACCATCCTCGCTGGCGTAGAAGACGCGGATATCGGTGGCATCCGTCGTATCGGTACCCTCGGCGACGATGCGGAACCCTTGCGCGCTGACGCTCGAGCCGTTGCGGGACCACTGCTTGTCGCCGAGGGGCTCGACACGCACATCGAGATACTCGCCTGTCTGCGAGTTCAGCAGGCGCGAGGCCTGCAGGAACGCACGATCCCAGTAGGCGAAACTCATGACACAGTCGCCATCAAATTCGAACGGCTCGGAGCCGGTCTCGACGCGGAAGACATCCTCGTCACGACGTCCATCGACCTGGTAGCGATCACCATTCGCCGTGGTCCGGGAGCTGATGCCACGCAGACAACCATCGTCACCCCATTTTTCGGTGTTTTCGTGGCGATACCGATATACGGGAATGCCCAGCACACGCACGTCGAAGCGTGCCTCGCTGTGAACCTGGGTGCCGCCGGCCTCCGGCGATATGACGAAACGGTGTTTGCCGATTTCGCGATCGTCGAGCAGCACCCTGAACGTCAACTGGTCGGCCTGGACGGCGCCCTGCTCGGCGAAGACCGGCGGGGCGGCCAGCACCATGGACAGCAGCGCGGCACAGGCGCTGGCATTGAGCTTGCGGGTGATAAGCGTCATCGGTTCGGGGCTCCGTAGCGTCAGGAGGCCGCGCGGTCCGCGCGCCGACCTCGATGTTTGTTGTCTGCTATTTCGCTGACGGGGGCGGGGTGGATTCAGCGCCGGTGCCGGCCTCGGATGCGCTCCTGGTAGATGGCAGGCATGATATGGAGGCATGGAGACGCAACTTGAGGAAGTCACCGAGACCATCCTGAGCCGCGTGGGCAAGCACGTGGTGCTGGCGCTGCCCCTGGGGCTGGGCAAGCCCAACCCCCTGGTCAATGCCCTGTACCGGCGGGCAAAGGCCGATGCCGGTATTCGCCTGGACATCGTCACCGCGCTGTCGCTGGATCTGCCCACGCCGGGTAGCGATCTGGAGGCCCGCTTCCTGACGCCGTTTCTCGACCGCCACTTCGGCACCGATTACCCCCGCCTGGAGTACGTCGCAGATCTCGCCGCCCGGAAACTTCCGGACAACATCACCGTCACCGAGTTCTACCTGCAGTCGGGCAGCCAGCTTGGCAATCCGCTGGTGCAGCGCCGCTACATCAGCAGCAATTACACGCATGTGGCGCGAGACCTGATAGATCGCGGCGTGAATGTCGCCATGCAGCTGGTGGCCGAAGGTGAACTCGATGGTCGCAGGCGTTACAGCCTGTCGTGCAATCCTGATGTGACGCTGGATTTGATGGATCGGCTATCACGCCGGCCGGATCTCGACTGCATGCTGATCGGCCAGGTGCATCGCGAGCTGCCGCTGATGCATGGCGATGCGCTGGTCGACGAGGATTACTTCGATGTCCTGCTGCCGGCCGGTGACGACTATCGGCTGTTCGCGCTGCCGCGCGGCCCCGTCAGCCTGCAGGACCACTGGGTCGGCCTGCAGGCCAGTCGCCTTGTCGCCGATGCCGGCACGCTGCAGATCGGCATCGGCTCGCTCAGCGATGCACTGGTCAACGCACTGATTCTGCGGCAGAAGCACAACGCGTTGTATCGTCGCGTGGTCGCCGAAACCGACGGAGATGCCGGCACGCTGACGGAGAAGATCGGCGGACTCGCCGAGTTCGAGCGCGGCCTTTATGGCGCCAGCGAAATGTTCATGGATGGCTTCATGCACCTGTATCGCGCCGGCATCCTCAAGCGCGAGGTGTTCGAAGACGCCAGCCACCAGGCCCAGTCCGATGCCGGCACCCTGCCCGAAGAGTTGCGTGGGCGCGGCGCCATCATGGATGGCGCATTCTTCCTGGGCTCTCACGAGTTCTATGCGTTCCTGCGCGAGCTCTCCGAATCCGAGCGGCCGCGCTTCCGGATGACGTCAGTCGGGCGGGTGAACCAGCTCTATGGCGGCAATGAAGCGCTGGAGGTCGCCCAGCGCAGGCGTGCGCGCTTCATCAACAGCTGCATGATGGTGACGCTCACCGGCGCTGCGGTCTCCGATGGCCTGTCCGATCACCAGGTCGTCAGCGGCGTGGGCGGACAGTACAACTTCGTGGCGATGGCCCATGCCATGGAGGATGGACGCAGCATCCTTATGCTGCGCAGCACGCGCACCCAGGGGGGCAAGTTGCGCTCCAACATCGTCTGGGAGTATCCGCATACGACCATCCCGAGACATCTGCGCGACATCGTCGTCACCGAGTATGGCGTGGCCGACCTGCGCGGGCGCAGCGATGAAGAATGCATCCAGGCACTGCTGTGCATCTGTGATGCGCGATTCGTCTCCGAACTGGCCGACAAGGCGGTCAAGGCAGGCAAGCTCAGCGAACATTGGCAGCCGCCCGCACAGGTTCGCGGCAATACCCCCGACAGGCTGGCCGATCGCCTGCGCGCCACCGGGGCCTCTGAGCACTTTGCCCGCTTCCCGTTCGGCAGTGACTTCACCACGCTGGAGCAGCAGCTAGGGGCTGCGCTCAAGCGCCTGCAGGCCATGCAGCGCAAGCGCTGGCCGCTGCTGGCCGCCGCCCTGCGAGGCGATCCGGCCCGCTGGCCCGAGGCCATGGCCAGAATGCAGCTGGATCGGCCGCAGGGGCTGAAAGACCGACTGATCGCGCGCCTGCTGGCCGCCGCGCTTACCGAAACTGCGCGCTAGTCTGGAAACGGACACACCCGCGTCGCCGGCCATCGGCCGTGTCGCGGTCGCCCGGGCCTGCCGGGCAGCATTCACGCAAGCTGCACCCTATCGGCAGCGCGCCCGGCTGCCTATACTTCACCGCCGGAATCCGATCCCGCTGATGACACGCACCCAACTCACTGTGAACCCGACCACCACCCCCGCCGCACAGCGCGACGCTGCCCGCGAGACCTCCCCGGCCGACGACCGCGTCATGCTGTCGATCGAGCACCTGTCGAAAGTCTACGCGGACGGTTTCAAGGCGCTGGACGATGTCAGCCTCGAGGTGCGACGGGGCGAGATTTTTGCGCTGCTGGGCCCCAATGGTGCCGGCAAGACGACCCTGATCGGCATTGTCTGTGGCCTGATTACGGCCAGCAGCGGCAGTGTGCGCGTCGATGGCCACGACATCGTGCGCAATTATCGCGCCGCACGCAGCCTGATCGGACTGGTGCCGCAGGAACTCACCACAGATGCCTTCGAGAAGGTCATCGACACCACGGCCTTCAGCCGCGGCCTGTTCGGGCTGGCGCCCAATCCGGCGCATATCGAGAAGGTGCTGCGCGACCTTTCACTCTGGGACAAGCGCAACAGTCGCGTGCGCGAACTCTCAGGCGGTATGAAGCGCCGGCTGCTGATCGCCAAGGCGCTGGCACACGAACCCGAAGTGCTGTTTCTCGATGAACCCACGGCCGGTGTCGACGTGGAGCTTCGCCGCGATATGTGGCTGCAGGTCCGCGCGCTGCGCGAGCGCGGCGTGACGGTAATCCTGACCACCCACTACATCGAGGAAGCCGAGGAGATGGCCGATCGCATCGGCGTGATCAACCACGGTGAGCTGATCCTGGTGCAGAACACCACCGAGCTGATGCGCAGGCTCGGCAGCAAGCAGCTGACCTTGCAGCTCAACGAGCCACTGCAACAGATTCCGGAGATGCTCGCTGAGTATGAACTCGAACTCAGCGAGGACGGGCATACGCTGATCTACACCTATGACACCCACGGTGAACGTACCGGCATCACCGCCCTTCTCAGCGACTTGAGCCGCGCCGGTGTGCGCTTCACGGATCTGCGCACGCGCGAGACCTCGCTCGAAGAGATCTTCGTCAGCCTGGTGAGTCCGCAGTCATGAATCTTCGCGCAGTGCAGACCATCTATCTGTTCGAGATGTCGCGGACGTTCCGCACGCTGCTGCAGAGCATTCTCGCGCCGGTATTGACCACATCGCTGTATTTCGTCGTGTTCGGGGCAGCGATCGGCGCGCGTATCCCGGAGATGGGTGGCGTGAGCTATGGCGCGTTCATCGTGCCCGGCCTGATCATGCTGATGCTGCTGACGCAGAGCGTCTCCAACGCCTCTTTCGGCATTTACTTTCCGCGCTTCTCGGGCACCATCTACGAGTTGCTCTCGGCACCGGTGTCGTCGTTCGAACTGGTGCTGGCCTTCGTCGGCGCGGCGGCAACCAAGGCTATCCTGATCGGGCTGATCACGCTAGCCACGGCCAGTGCCTTTGTGCCGCTGGAGATCGCCCACCCGGTATGGATGGCCGCGTTCCTGGTGCTGACCGCCGTGTCGTTCAGCCTGCTCGGATTCATCCTCGGCATCTGGGCGGACTCCTTCGAAAAACTCGGCTTCGTACCGCTGCTGGTGATCACCCCGCTGACTTTTCTGGGCGGGACGTTCTACTCGCTGGATATGCTGCCACCGTTCTGGCAGACGGTAAGCCTGGTCAACCCGGTCGTCTACCTGGTCAGCGGTTTTCGCTGGAGCTTCTACGGGGCGGGTGATGTCAGCGTGGTGGCAAGCCTGGCCGTGGTAGCCATCTTTCTGGTGGTGGGACTGACAGCGGTGTGGTGGATTTTTCGCAGTGGTTACCGGCTCAAGCCCTAGGCGCCGCGCCGTGTCGTGCGCTATCGGCAACCGAGAAACGAATAAGTAGATTTCCACATTCCGGTGTGGAAGGCTTTGCTCTACCGTGAATCCTTGTTCGCCAATGCGCGAAATGCGGGATTTCGGACATGTCCAACAGAACCAACGGTGACAAAGCCTGCAGCGACACGCTGGGCCTGAGCCGGCGAGAATTGTTGCAGGCGCTGGGTGGCGGGGCGATCGCCGCGGCGGGTGCAGGTGGCCTGCTTTTGCCGTCGCCGGCACGTGCGTATCGGACCAACGCTCGCATCGTCATCGCCGGGGCCGGCGCTGCCGGTCTCGCTGCAGCCAACCGACTGTCCCGCGCGCTCGAAGGCGCGCACATCACCCTTATCGACCGCCGCAAGCGACACGTCTACCAGCCAGGCCTGACGATGATCGCGACCGGGATCTGGCAGCCTGGCAAGATCATCGATGAGAACCGCCGCTATGTACCGCGCAATGTGGAGTGGGTCGATGCGATGGTCGCGGAGTTCGATCCCGACGCCGATCGCCTCGTCACCGATCAGGGCCAGGTCATCGACTATGACTATCTGCTCGTCACCACCGGACTGCACCTGGACTTCGCCGCGATCGAGGGCATGGATCCTGCGCTGATTGGCCGCGAGGGCATAGGCTGCGTCTACGACACGCCCGAGCACGCTGTCGGCACCTGGCAGATGATCGATCAGTTCATCAACGCCGGGGGCCAGGGGCTGTTCACCCGGGGGCCGGGCGGCATCAAGTGCGCCGGTGCACCGCTCAAGGTGGCGATGCTTGCCGAGGATCTGGCCTCTCGGCGTGGTCGCCGGGAGGCACTGCAACTTTCCTACAACGCCCCGTCCGACGGCTTGTTTTCACAGCCACAGATAGATGGTTTCCTGCGTGAGGAATTCCCTGCCAGGGACATCGCGATCAACTGGCATCACCGCCTCGTCGGCATCGAACCGGAGCGGCGCAGGGCGAGCTTCCAAACGCCGCAGGGGATGGCACGCCTGGACTACGATTTCATTCACGTGGTGCCACCGATGCGTGCACCCGATGCACTGGGCGACAGTGCACTGGCCTGGCAGACCGGCCCGTTCGCCGAAGACGGCAACTGGCTCGAGGTCGACCGTCACTCGATGCGCCATACCCGCTATCCGAACGTCTTCGGTGCCGGTGACTGCGTGGGCACGCCGATCGGCAAGACGGCAGCCAGCGTCAAGGCCCAGGTCCCGGTGGCGGTTGCGAACCTTGTCGATACAATCCGCGGGCGGGAGTCGGGCGCCGCCTATAACGGGTATACTTCGTGCCCTTTGATCACCCGACGGGGCCGGGCAATGCTGGTTGAGTTCGACTACTCGCTGGCGATGGTGCCGTCATTTACGTTCATCGACCCCTACCGCGAGCACTGGGTCCCGTGGGTACTGAAGGAGCAGATGCTCCAGGCAGCCTATAACGCGATGCTGCGCGGGCGAATCTGACGCGCTTGCGCGCGCCTCGCTGGAGAAACAATCATGGCTTTTTCACTCGCGGGCATCTTCGCCGTGCTGCTGGAACTGATCCGCCCCTGGTGGCTGTGGCTGGCGATTCTGGTTGCCATCGAGATACTCGTGCTTGGCACATTGCTGCTGCGCCGCCGCCGAGGTGCCGCACCGGGCTGGCGGCGTGCGCGTCCGATGGCGCTCGCGGTAGGGGTGACGGGCGCTGTAGCAGGTTGTGTATTCGCGTTGTGGTTGACGCAGGCGGGCTTCGACGATCTCGCCGGCTGGCTCGACTTCGTGTCGCTGATCGCTGTGGGCTTGGGCGTGGGCGTCGGGCTGGCCATACTCACCTGGCCGGTGCTGACGCTGCTGCGGACACCACGCGCTTCATGAGCCCTGTGGGCGCTGGCAGCCAGCGCATCGCGCTGCGACGCATATGTCTGATGTCCGCCTTGGTCGCAAGCCTGGCAGCCCTGCCGCCCGGCACCGCCGCGGCAGCCGGCACTGAGCCGGACTCGGGGTTCAGCCTCCTGCTGCGCATGCAGCCGGAACTCGTACACGTCAGCGGCAGTGCCGCCGAGGCCCGCGACGGTGAGGGCTGGTATCTCACCGACGGCTGGAGCGGCGGCAATCGCAACAGCCAGAACTGGGGCGCGCTGTTCATCGATGGTCATCAGCGCATCGCCGAAGGCGTCACTGTCGTCGCGCGACTGGGCTTTAACGTGAATATGGAAGGCTTTGCCGACGGGCGTGCGCGCCAGCGCGAGGTCCAGGCCGGGATCCGCGGGCCGCTCGGCCAGCTGCTCGTCGGACGACTGGAAACGCCCTACAAGGTATCCAGTCTCGGCTGGGACCCGCTGAACGCCACATTCATGCAGGCCCGCGCCAACAGTGGCCGCTCTGGCGGGCCGTTCGGCCATGGCAGCTATGTCGATCGCGCCATCGAGTATTCACAGACCTGGAACGGCATCGGCGTGCGCGTGTTCATGGCGCTCGACGACAACAGTGCCAGCGATAACGCAGGAGGCACCTCCGGGCGCAACGCCTGGTCAACATCGCTGAGCGTACCGGTGGGACCGGTCCAGCTGATGTTCGCGCATATCGATGCAAGCCGTCTCGACGGCGGCCCTGACAGGCGCACCGGCACAAAGCTCGGCGCCCGTTACGCCGGTGATGACTGGCGGATCGGCGGACACTACGAGGTCCGCGGACGCGGACTGGAGCACGGCGATTTCCTGTTCGTCAACGCGGAACGCGGATTCGGCCCCTGGCGGCTGATGGCCAGCTACGGCCGCTTCGAGAACGACGCCGTGGCAGGCAACGACGGTCGTTACAACGCGCTCGGCGCGCGCTACGTCGTGAGCCGGAACTTTTCGGTGCACGGCGGCGTACGCCGAACCCGACGCGACCTGACCGGCACCGAGAATGTCGTCGGCCTCGGCTTTCGCATCCTGCTGGAGACCGGGAATCTGCTGGCGCGATAGTGCCCACGCGCGCTGCGACCGCAGCAAGCCGTAACCATCGCAATTTGCGACGCAGTTCGTGGGCGCTGCTGGATCGAATCCGGACTATCGCACCATGGATGAACGCGAACAGTCCCTGCGCACCCTCTACGTCGCACTTGCCGGCGGCGCGGCCCTGTGGATCGCGACGATGGCTGCGACGGGCCGCAGTGAAGCCTGGGACTCGCCCTGGTACTGGGATGTCACCTATCCGCTGTGCATTGCCCTGGCTGCGCTGCTCGGATACCTCACGCCCTATCGTCCGTGGCGCTGGGGCCTGGCAATCATCATGATCCAGGCACCGGTGGTGATGTTCACCAGCGGCAACTCGTGGAATCTCCTGCCGATCGGCATCGCGCTGTTTCTGGTCATGTCCTTGCCGGCAATCGCGGCGGCGGTGGTCGCGGCGCGCCTGCGCCGCTGGAGGGACGGCTGATGGTGCTGTTCCAGGGGCTGTTTTTCAGCGTCATCGGTCTTGGACTGCTGGCGGTGAGCTATCAGAGCCTGGGACGCGGCTGGCTGCCCTGCGGCCCGAACGGCTTTCGCGGTCGCGTCGAAGTGCAAAGACGCACACAGCCGGTTGCGTACTGGACGCTGTTGGCCGGCTACACGCTGTTCGCCTTGTGGGTGCTCAGGTACGGCGTGGGAATTCTGTTCGGCACAATGGACCCGCTGCCGCTGTCTTGAAGGCGATCGCTCAGGGCGTCCGTGCAGCGAGTTCGAGGTCGACGAACTGCCGTTTGGTTTCAATCACCCGGGGATGAGCGGGCCCCAAGCGGTCGATGCGGATCTCCAGGGCCGCGTCCAGCAAGGCCCGAGCCTCATCGAGGCGGCCTTGCCGCTGACGCAGCACAGCCAGGTTGGCGGAGATATCGGCCACGCTCGGATGATGATTCCCGAATGCCAACTGCTTGATTTCGAGCGCCTCGAGCAGCAGCGTCTCCGCGTGCGCCCACTCCTCGCGGTGCAGCGCAATTCGTGCCATCGCATTGAGACTTCTGCCTATGCTTCTGTGCTGCTCAGGCAATCTGGCACGCCTGATTTCCAGGGCCTCGGCCCAGTAGCGCTCCGCCCCCTCGATATCATCCAGCCCGAGGCGGACCTGGCCCATCATGTGCAGCAGGGCTGCGTTTCGGGGATGGTCATCCCCCAGCGTGCTGCGCCTCAGCCGCAGCGCCTCAACGTACATCGCGTAGGACTCGTCCAGCCGACCCAGCGCCATCAGGCTGGCCGCCACGTTACCCATCGAGGTCGTCGTGTACGGATGCTCGGGGCCCACATCCGGATCGTTCAGCCGCAGGGTGAGCGCTTGTTCGAACTCATCCAGCGCCTCGGCGATACGTCCCTGCTGCCACAACACGGCACCGAGATTGTTCCGCGATAACGCTTCCTCATAGGCACTCGCATCCAGGCGAAGACGGATTTCCAGTCCTTCGCGATGCGCCGCCTCGGCACCGCCGTACTCGCCGAGGGCATTGAGCGTCGCGGCAAGGTTATTAAGCACCGCGGCACGCTGCAGTTCATCGCCGGTGTCCACCAGGGCCAGGGCTTCATGGAACGCTGCCGCGGCTTCACGTTGAGCACCGTTTTCTGCAAGCGCCAGGCCCAGCGCGTTATAGGCATCTACACGCTCGCGTGGCAGATCTTCGGACACATCCGCCAGCACGGCTACCGCTTCCGCCATGAGTGCCACAGCCCGCGTGGTCTCGCCCAGATTACGAAACACATAGCCGAGCGTGACCAGCATTGCGGCCTGCACATCAGGCGTTTCTGCGAGTTCGCCGGCGCGCTCCACGCCGCGCTCAACCAGGGACATGACCGTCAGCGCGTCGGGTTCGGACGCGAAATGCGGATCAGCGGAGCGGAACAGGTCGACGAGGTAATCACTGGTCGCCTGCGCCCGCCTGGCATCGCGCTCTGCGCGCTGGGCAGCCGCCTCGGCGCGCATGGCCTCGAGTTCCGCGCGGTCGCGCTCGGCACTCAGGCGCTCGGTATGCACGAACAGGGCGCCGATCGCCAGCAGCGGGAGCACAAGCGCCGCCGGCAGACCGAGCGGATGCCGCCGTGCGAATTTGCCAAGCCGGTAGCCAACACTGTCCGCGCGGGCCCGAATCGGCAATCGCCCGCGATGCCGTGCGAGATCATTGGCCAGTTGTTCCACCGTCGCATAGCGACGATTCGGCTCCTTGCGCAAAGCGACCTGGCAGATGATGTCCAGGTCACCGCGAAGCAGTCTTCGCAACCGCGGTACAGTAGTCGCGCGGCGCACGGCCAAGGCATCGGAGTCGGCAGACTCGTAGCAGTCCCCGGAATCTTCCAGTCGCCGCGACGGCGCCAGGGGTGCAATATCCAGTATGGCGCGACGCAGATCCTCAGCCTCGCCGAGCTCACCCCGATACGGCGAGCGTCCACACAGCAGCACATACAAAAGCGCACCGAGCGCGTAGACATCGCTGGCGGTCGTCACCGCGTGTCCCATGATCTGCTCGGGGCTGGCCCACATCGGTGTCATCGGCCGTCCGCCCAAGCGGGTCAACTCGCTTGCCTGACCGGCCCCGTCGTCATCGCTTAGTACCTTCGCGATACCGAAATCCAGCAGTCGCACATCACCATCGCCGGTGACGAGAATATTCGAGGGCTTGATGTCACGGTGGACGACAAGGTTGCGGTGGGCATACTGGACCGCATCGAGCACCTGTTCAAACAGTCGCAGGCGCTCTTCGACATTCAGGCGCAGACTGTCGCAGTAGTCGGTGATGGCTATTCCGTCAACATACTCCATGACCAGATAAGGCCAGCCTTCCCGCGTGGTGCCGCCGTCGAGCAATCGCGCGATGTTCGGGTGAGCCAGTCGTGCCAGGAGCTGGCGTTCAGCTTCAAAGCGACCGACCAGTGCTTCGCTGCCCGGGCCCACAGCCAGCAGCTTCACGGCCACCTGCTGTTCGAACTCGCCATCGTCCCGACAACCCAGATACACGACGCTCATGCCGCCGCGACCGATTTCGCGCTGCAGGCGATAGGCGCCTGCCCGCTCAGGCATCGCGAAGGTGTCGGAGGCAGTGAGACCCAGTCGTCCAGCAAGCCGGCCAAGGCGCCGCTCACCCCGGGCATGCGCTGCGAGCAACTCGCGGACGAGTTTCCGGACCTCGGGATCATCCGTCGCCTGGGCGAGATGCGCTTCCCGGGTGTCCGGCGACAGCGACAGACTCTCCAGCAACAGGGCTTCGACTTCAGGCGTGATCTGCACTGGCGCCCCGGCCGAATCCGGCTGGCCGGTCATGACTCGGCCGCCTCTCCCAGGTGACGTTCGAGCCAGATCTTCGCCAGTTCCCAGTCACGCCTCACGGTGCTGACGGAGATGCCGAGCGCCTCACTGGTTTCCTCGGTCTGGAGCCCGGCGAAGAAGCGGCATTCGATCACGCGCACCTGGCGGGGGTTGCTCGCCTCCAGCGACTCAAGCGACTGGTGCAGAGCCAGCACATCGGTGGCAAGCGACTGGTCGGGTGCCGGCATCAGCGCCTCGGCCTGCGTCAGACCCACCTGCTGCGGGTTGCTACCCCGCTTGGCGGCGCTCACCCGCTTGGCCTCATCGACGAGGATATGACGCATCGCCCGGGCCGCCACGGCGAAGAAGTGCCCGCGGTTCTGCCACTGCGGGTTTGGCAGCTGCACAAGCTTCAGATACGCCTCGTGCACCAGCGCGGTGGCGTTGAGTGTCTCGTTGCCCTGCCACCGGCGGCGCTGCGCCGCCGCCAGGGTCTTAAGTTCCGAATACACCGCCTCGTACAGGCGGTCGAGGGCACCCCGATCGCCGGCTTCTGCCTCTTTAAGAAGCTGGGTAATCTCCATGGACAGGGGTGCTCCTCAGCCTGTCCATGATTCTACACGCCGATTCCGACGGATCTATAACCAGGCATGCTGGCGATCCGACATGTCCGGTCAATTCACGACACTGCCCCCCGCGGGCGGTGTCACCTCGATCTCCACGAAGTTGCGGCCCGTGAATGTCGGTATTTCTGGCCTGGTGGGCGCGTTGTTCTGCACCTGGATGTAGATGTACGGATACGGCGGCTCGTGCGGGGTCCCATTGATGACCTCGAAGACCTGGCCGGCGCAATCACCGAAGTTTTCCGGATCGCTTGAGGCCAGGGCGGTCCCGTCTAACCCTTGCCATGCGGCGCGCGGATATCGGCCGACGCAGAGCACTGGCCGGTCACGGAAATAACACGTCTGCCCCGAATGCATGAAGCCGGGAAACGCCGCGGGCACGTCGGCACCATACTGCGCACGGAGTTGCTGGATTGCCTGATCGACGATGTCTTCAGGCGCCTCTTCGATCGCAGCCAGCCACTATTCGAAGTCCGCGACGCCGGATCCGGTCAGCCAGCCATCGGACTCTGCGAAATCCTGCGCGATACGGTCGATGGCGGCCTGATCGAGTCCGGCTGAGATGAACCCCACCGAGTAGAGCAGCAACAGCGTGCTGTCACGGTTGATCTCAGGATCCAGCGCAGCCATGAAAGTCAGCTCCTCGAGTGCGACGGTGAACCCCAGGAAGTCGCCAAGATACGGAATGCCCCAGTAGTACTTCAGATCGTCGTACTCCCAGCCGTCGGGCATCCAGTAGTCGATGTAGCGCGCAAGAATATGAGTGAACAGGTTGACGCTGCCCCGGAGCACGCCGTTTTCTGCCTCCAGCGCCGAGCGCAGGCTCAGCGTCCCGGCAGTTGACGTTGCAGTGTCATGGCGTCTTACTCACATTCGGTCAGTGACAACGTCGAAGCGGCCTTCGACACGCACTGTGTCGGTGGGGTCCGGCGGCCCGTCGAGTCGCTGGTAGAACGCCATGTCGGCGCTGAATTTCCCAACCAGGCGCACCCGTCCCTGGCGCTGCCGTTCAATCTTCTCGACGATCACATCGGGGCTCAGGGACCGATAAAGAGACGCCTCCATGTCGCCATCCAGGTACAGCCGCAAACCCGCCTCCTCAGGGGTACACGGGCACTGGAGATCCAGGCTGGGCAGGCGCATGGACAGGGAAATGGCGTCGTCCTCGGCCAACATTTCCCGGGTCGGAAACGCGTGGATGTAAAGGCCGATGCCCCGCGAGGCAGGATTCGGTGAATTCGACAGATCCGCCCACAGGGCTGTGTTGCCATCCTTGTCGCGATACGTGTGCAGACGCACCGATTCGATTTCGCCATCGTCATGGATGCGCATATCGACCTGCCCGGTCGAGGGCATCGTGACACGTTGCAGAAACGAACTGCCCGAGCCCTGCGCATGCACGGGCGATGCCGGGACAAGGAAAGTCAGGGTAAGGGCTAGCGCCGGCGCCAGCGCGATCGGCGAGGTTCGTTTCATATTGGTTGGCGAACTCCTTCAGTGGTAGCGCCTTGCGATCGTCAGCTGACGTCCATCGCCAAATGACAGGGCTTGCAACCACAAACGAAATTCGTGGCGAAACCTGCTCATCTGGACGGGTCGTGAACGCTCTCGGCAGCGTTGTTCGTATTGGTATAGAAGAGCCACTGACTCTCTGGCAAAGTGCCCTGGAGTCCCGCGTATCCCTCCACCGATGGAGACCGGAGCGCATGATCCGCGAGCACACACCGGAAAACGGACCCGACCCGCTGGCACTCTCTCCGGAGACCGAGGCGCTGTTGCTGGATGTGCTCGAGCAGCCGCCGGATGCGCGCGGCGACTATCTCTACCAGTCCACCGACGACCCTCAGCTGCGGCAACTCGTCGAGCAGCTGCTCGCAGTCCACGCCAATGCCGACCGGCGCCTGGGCAGGCTGGCCCGCCGATTGGGTGGTGATTCACAGGCCTCCGCGGCACCGCCGCTGAGCCTGCCGGAGCGCGCCGGGCCCTACCGGCTGGAGCGCGAACTGGGTCGCGGCGGGATGAGCGTGGTGTGTCTCGGGCATCGCGACGACGGGCAGTTCGAGCAGACCGTCGCCGTCAAACTGCTGCCCGGCGGCCCGATGCTGGCATCCCTGAGCCGACGTTTCGACGGCGAGCGCCGGATACTCGCGCGCCTGGAGCACCCGAACCTCGCCCGCCTTATCGATGGCGGCGTCACCGATGAGGGCTGGCCCTATCTGGCGATGGAATACGTCGATGGTGTGCCCATCGACGAATACTGTGACCGCGAGCGTCTCGACGTGGCGGCACGGCTGGCGCTGTTCGAACAGGTGCTCGAGGCGGTGCAATACGCGCACCGCAACCTGGTGGTGCACCGCGACATCAAGCCGAGCAATATCCTGGTGACGGGCGACGGTCGCGTGAAACTGCTGGACTTCGGCATCGCCAAGGTGCTCGAAGACGCGGCCGAGAGCGCAGATGCCACGGAGCTCACGCGCCTGGGTGGGCGGCCGATGTCGCCGGCGTGGGCCAGCCCGGAGCAGCTCGGCGGCCAGCCCGTGACCACGGCCAGCGACATCTACTCGCTGGGCTTGCTGCTCTATCGGCTGCTCACCGGCCATCTCCCGCACCCGACGGGCGCTACGGATCTCCAGGCGCTGCGCCAGTCGATGCTCGAGCGGGAACCCACGCGACCGTCGCTGAAGGTGCTCGAGGCCGCAGGTGACAACGAGTGCTCACCTGAGGAACTCGCCCAGCGTCGCGCCAGCGGACCGCGCCGGCTGTCACGGGCGCTCGCGGGTGACCTCGACAACATCGTGCTCACGGCGCTGCGGCGCGAACCCGAGCGCCGCTATGCCACGGCCGAGCAGTTCGCTGCCGATATACAACGTCATCGCGCCGGCCTGCCCGTGCGTGCGCGGCCGGACACCTGGGCGTATCGCAGCGGCAAGTTCATCGCCCGACATCGGCTTGCCGTGGCCGGCGCGGTGCTGGTGCCGATGATGATTATCGGCGGGCTGGTGGTGCACACCGAGCGCCTGCAGGTGGAACGCGACAAGGCCGAACTCGCCGCAGCGCAAGCCGAGCAGGCACGCGTGGAGGCCGAAGCGGCTGCGCGCATGGCCAGTCTTGAAGCCCAGCGCAGCGACCGGGTCAGCGACTACCTGGTCAGCCTGTTTCGGGCGGCAGCGCCTGCCCAAGCGCGAGGCGAGGTCGTTACGGCCCAGGATCTCGTGGCGCTTGGTGCCGGGCAGCTGACCGATCTGGAGACAGAGCCGCTGTTGCGGGCTGCGTTGTTGACCACGCTTGGCGAGGTCAACGGCGCGCTGGGCCAGTATCGGGAAGCGAACAGCCTGTTCGCTGAAGCGCTGGAGATCTACCGGGGTGATCCGGACGCCGATCCGGCCCTCACCGCAGAGGCGTGGAATTATTTCGGGGTCAGTCTGTTTCGTCTGGGTCAGCTCGCCGAAGCGGAGCAGGCCTACCAGGAAGCGTTGGCACTCGCGCCGGAGGCTGCACGACAGTTACGCGCCCGCACGCTCAATCATCTCGGCGTGGTGTACGTCGTCTCCAACCGTTTCGCCGAATCCAGCGATGTCCTGGAAGGCGCCCTTGCGCTGCTCGAAGACTTGGCGCCGGGCAGCGCGGATCACGCCAGTACGCTGAACATTCTCGGCACGGTGCGCTCGCGACAGGAGCGCCATGACGAGGCCATCGCGATGCTCGAACAGGCGCTCGCGATTCGACGGTCGCTGTATGGCGACGATCACCCGGAGACGACCATCGCACTGAGCAACCTCGGCACAGTATTGTCCGAAGCAGGTCGCCCCGCTGAGGCCCGGATACACATCAGCGAGGCACTCGAGATCGATCGGGTGATCCTCGGTCCCGATCACCCAAGCCTGGCCACGCTGTTGCTGCAGCTTGCTTCGCAGGAACTGCTGCTCGGGGACCCTGCGGCCGCCCGGGGGAACCTGCGACAGGCACTCGATATCCAGATCGCCCAGGTCGGAGAGATTCATCCCCTAACCGGGTTCATGCTTCACAACAAGGCGCGTGCGCTGAATGACCTGGGCGAGCAGCGCGCAGCAGAGGAGTATTATCGTCGGGCAATCGACGTCGGCAGGGCGGTTCACGGCAGTGAAGATCGGGTGCTTGCCGCCTCGTTGCAAGGGCTCGGCGACATAAAAACCGAGCAGGGCCTGTGGGAGGAAGCGGAGGTGTTGCTGACGCAGTCCCTGAACATGCGTCGTAGCCTGCTGGGCGATGACAGTGAACAGAGCGCTGAATCGTATCTGGCGCTCGCGCAACTGGAATCGAGACGTGGTCGGTATGAACAGGCTTTGGCGCATGCGCTCGCCGCGCAGGCCATCTACCGGCAGCGGCTGGCGGCCGACGATTCCCGCAGGCTGGACGCCGACGCGCTGGTGGAGTCGATTCGTGACGACTTACGGTAACTTCGAGACCCCCGAGCCCCGGCCGAGCCACATCCGCTCGCCGCTGCGGATCTTCTTTCTCGTCATGGTGTCGTTCGTGCTGATCCCGATGGCGCTGATGCTGACGCTCGGTGGCGTGACCTCGTTGTTGCTGGGCGAGGGCGCTGAGGCTATGAGATACCTCGTTCCGGCGACGCTGGTGATCGGCGGCCTCGTGCTTCTGACGCGCTGGGCCGTGCGACGCCTGCCGGTGAACGCCGACGGCAGCGTGGGCGGGCGGGTGCTGCGTGTGAACTATCCCGACCTTGCCCGACAAGAGGAATTCCGGATGCCCGAGCCGGGTGCCGGGAAGCCGCGCACCGCGCCGGGGCGCCGGCCCGCGATCCGCTGGCAACCGGGCGGCGCGATCGCGCCCGACCGGGAGGCATGGACCGCCGGGAGTTGCCTGGCCGTGGCCATCGTCTGGCTGGTGGCGGGCGGCGGCATCGTCAGTCTCGCCACGATGATGGCGGCCTCCTCGTCCATGTCACTGGATCTCGGTTTCTTCGTCGCGGCCGGCGGTCTGGTCCTGGTGCCGTCCATCGGCATGTTCGTGATGTCACTGGTACTGCGTCACCGCACTCGCGACTGGCAGGCCTGCCGCGTCGAACTGCCCGATGGCCCGGGCCGACCGGGCGAGTCATTCCGGCTGCGCGCCATCCTGCCACACCCGCCTGACCGCACCAGGCGCGTGGAAGCTGCCCTTGTGCACCGCACACGACTGCCCGGCACCAGGCGTGACACGCCCGTGCGCCATGCGGAAAACTGGCGGCAGGAGATCGTGGCCCACGCCCGCGCGGATGCCGCGGGCTCAATCGCCGAGCTGCACTTCGAGCTGCCCGAGGATGCGCCCGCCAGCAGCCAGACGCTGGGTCCTAATGCGAGTCTCTGGCAGCTGGAGCTCAAGGCTGGCGGGATGACCGCGCAGGCGCCTGGTTTACGCGGGGAAGCGCGCTTTACCGTGCCGGTGGTGGCGCGGCAGTCGGATTGAACGAGACCGGCCGAGGCGGGCGGGGTTGAACGACTTTGTCCGGGTTTATCGTTTGATTAACAGGCAACGCCTGTCCGAGTGAACCGGCGTCATCCGACTTTTTCGATCACCTCGTACGGAATCCGTCATGCCTGCCCGCTCATATCTCGTATTACTCACCGCCCTGTCTTTTGCTGCCTGTGGCAGCCCGTCTGATCCGGCGACCTCCAACGGCGCAAGCGATGCCGGCCCATCGCCACCGCCGGCGGCCGCTCACCAGCAGGCAACAGCCGACCTCGACGCTGCCCGCCTGTGCGAATTGTTCAGTGAAGCAGAAATACGCGCAATGTTCGCAATACCGACCGATCAGGCACTGCAGAGGCAACCTTTGACCTCCGAGGCCGGCAGGGTCGAGTGTCGGTATCACTGGACGATCGCGGACCCGGCAGCGTACTTCGCCGAACAACAAAGCTGCGACATGGCCCGCATGAGCGAGGCGACGCAAGCCCTGATGGCGGCCGGCGGCGACCGTGCAGCCATCGAGGCGGCAATCCGCGGCGGCGTGGAGTTTGATGAGGACGATTTCGGGCCGAATCGATCTCTCAGTATCAGTTTCATGCCGCGTGAGAATCGGTACGGGGCTCCGGTCTCGTACGAAATGGCGCTGGCCGCCGTGCAGTACAACCGCACCGATCATGAGGCCCTCGTGATCTCAGGGCATCAGGCGCTGCTGGGCCGGGAAGCTGGGGGCTACAGATTCATGGTTTTTCCGCCGGATGGGCAGTTCACGATTTCTATAGACCGCGCCTACAGCGAAGCGAACGCGCAGACAGCTGGCCTCGAGATGGCGCGGCGTATTGCAAGTGCGCTCTAGACACACACTTCGACAAGGCAGGTGAACCCAGATGCTGCGGATGAACGGAATCGCCCACGACGTCCTGATCTGGGGTATTGGCATCGTCGCGCTTGCGGGTGTCGATGTGGTGCATGGGGATTCTGGCCGCCAAGCAACTGTCGACGACTCGCCAGTGGCATTTTCCGGCACCCAGACCTCCGCCATGGCAGGACAGTCCGATCAGGGTGTTCGTCTGGAAGAAGAGCTTCGCCGCTTGGACCTCCTGATGGACGCATTCGAGGAGCTCCGGTTTCAGCTCGATCGCACACAGTTTGATGTCGAAGCGCTGAGTCTGGCATTGCAGCCCGGCGGAGCGATCGCCTACCTGGACTACGTCACAAACCAAGTCTACTTCGAGCAGTATCCCGGATTGCTGCGCGGGGCTGCCGGTGCGCTCATGAGCCGTGCCGGAAACGCCCTCGATCAGGCCGTACTGCTCGCGACTCTGATGTCCGACGGTGGATACGACGTCAGAATTGTACGAACTGAGTTGACGGGTGCACAGGCCCAACAGTTGATCGAGCAGATGCTGGTTGAGCGATCACCGCATGCGCCACCTGCTGAGACGGACGTCACGCTTGAGATTCTTGAAGAGATTGCTGAGCTGGTCGGTCGCAGCCCTGAACTGATCGACGCCGCGATGCTACCGATCGGCGGGGACCCCACCGAGTCTCTGATGGACACTGCAGTATACGAAAGTACCCTTGCGCAAACAGCGATGATTCTCGAACTGCTCGCTGCGCATGATGTTCCCCTTGGCGATCCGGACTACCTGTCACGGATTCGGAACGAGGCGAAAGACTATTTCTGGGTGGAATACCGTCGTACACAGGCGAACCCCTGGCGCCAGGCGCATCCCGTATTTCGCGACCCACCGGATTGGCTGGCCACGCTGGAAAGTCTTGAAATACTCGATCGAGAGGTCCCTGAGCCGCTGCAGTACCGCATCCGCTTCGTCGTATACGCTCAACAAAAGTGGGGGCATGATGAGCGCACCCACATGCTGATGGCGCCCTGGGAGGTCCCGGTCGCCAATCTCGCTGGCCGACCGCAGGTCTTTCAGCTTACTCCGGACTCTGTGCCGGACGAACAGAGCGAACAACACGTCGATTGGGATCAGCTAAGCGACGACATGCGATTCATGTTTCCGAGGTTCGGGGAGTTCCTGGCGCCGGGGGCGGTTGCGCTGGATATCCGGGGAAATGTCGCCGACCCGGAGGCTGCGGCCAGCCCGATGGCCGGCGTCTTCGCAACTGGCGCGCAGCGCGTCGGCGAGGCCGCCGGCGCTTTGGATGCCCTTGGCCAGACTCAGGCGGGCGACGCTACACCTGAGGCGTTCGTTGACTTGATTGGCGTGTACGCCGAGTACTCTCTGATCGCTCCGGGGGGTCAGGAGATATCCATTCGTCGTGATCTGCTGGATCCCGAGACAGATGCCCAGTCTCGGCTCGCCTCATTGTTACGGGAACAGACCTTCATGGTATTCACCGGAGGTCTACCCGATGCATTCATCATTAACGCTTACCTTGATCGAATCCTCGCACTCAGGGAGACATTCCGCACGATGATCCGCCTGGGGGCAGGCGAAGGCCCGTTCTCTGTTCCAGCGGCGGAACTTTCGACCGATACACGTTGGCTTGGACACCTGATCCTTTCGAGATTGTCCGATGCCGAAAACGGACGGAGCGCACCACGCACATACCGGAACGCACCGGGACTGGTGATCTACGAAACCGATACGATCGATTTATCAACAGACTGGCAGCGCATCGACATTGCCACGAACCCCCGGCGTCCGCTGGATGTGAGTCAGAGCGCCGAGCCTGCAGGCGTAGAACTGCTGGTGCGCTCCGGTGTATGGGAAAGCCATGCGGAGGGCATAGTCATCGGCGCGGACGCCCTGGGGCAGGCTGGAACGATCGGACGAATTTCGGCCGCACTCGCCGCGGGGGAGCAGCTTGAGGTCATTCATCCTTTCGACGTCTCGTCACTGCGCTCGCTGCGAATGGAGAGCCATGCCCTGGAGGCAATCAGGCAAGACCTGGAATCTGGCTATGCCGTGATTGTGCCGCGCGCGTTTGCGGAGACCGGGGCGGGGTGGTGGCGGATTGATCCCATGAGAGGCAACACGCTCGCAATGATCGCAGACGGTCGTGGTGGCCAGGTAAAAGAGTACATGACCGTGAAAGAGGGGAAGGGAATGCTGAAGTTGCTCAAAACAATCAGATTCTCGCAGCACTGCTTCGACGGGACCCTGCAGAATGTCGCGGATGCGATGTTCGGTTTCATTACGGTCATGTACGGCGATGTTGGAACATACCTGAGGAGCGTTTACGGTGATGATCTGGATGCCGCCTCCGAGCGCATGAACGCCTGCGAAAGAACGATCGTGCGCATGCTCATTTCAGCCTCGAATCGACTTCCATAGCCTGATGACCGACGACTGAGTGGGTTTCACGGACTGATCACATGGAGAGTCGCGTCACAGGTCATCGATATTCACGCGAACAATCTGCACCCAAGTCCCCTCAAGAATCTCAAGGCGGTCAAGATCCACAAACGGAGAATGCACAACCACGCCGAGGCTGCCCATGCCATCGTCCGGCATCAGTATATATTCGTGACGAACCACCGGGCGCCCCTCGGCAGTAGCTGCCAACGCCAGCGCGCGTGCCGTCCAGTCTTGTCCGATTCGAGTCTCGAAGTCCTCACCAATCATCTCTGCGGTGGCCTGAAGGGACTCGCCGAGATCCAGCTCAAGTGTGTATGCGGACTGGAGCTCATGCGGCCAGTCCATATCATCGTAGAGGCCTGCCACGGGCGGATCACCCGGGATGCGTCCCACCCACACGCGAATATCGGCATCTCCCATCTCCATGGTGGCGAACGTGGCCTGCGTTGCGGCGATCACCGAATCGGCCAGCCTTGTGTCCCATGCGTCTGGCACATGCGGCGGCGCGAGCTGCACCGGCACGGGGGATTGCGCGTGAGCCTTGCCTGACAGGGCCAGCAGGCAGCACGCGAACATCATGGTAAATGGCTTCGATACCAGAGCATTCATTTTTGACTCCTTGTAGCCCTCCCCGGGGCCAGAAACATCACGGAAAGTCTGTCCTAATCGAGAGTGACCAGCGTTGCCACGCCGCCGCGCAGGCGCTGGTCCTCCAGCCGCCGCGGCGCCTCACCGTCGACGACAATGGTGTGTGTGCCCGCGGCGACCTCGATTTCTTCACCGCCGACAAGACCCGTGGCGATGACACTGCCCGCGCGACCCAACACGCGGTAAGGCACGGCGAATGCGCGCTGCAGCGCCAGCACCAGTTCCTCTTCGCTCGCCGAATCGAAATACAGACCGCCCGCCTGCGCGGCCAGTGATTCGAACTCGGCCTGGAAGCCCTGGTCGCCGAGCTGAAAGCCGACGATGTTCAGTCGCAGGTCGAAGCCCTGATCGAGCAGCTGTGCGATCACCGCCTGTGCATCGCCATCGCAGGTCTCCTCGCCGTCGGTCAGCAGCACGACCATCCGTCGGCCAGTCGCATCCGCGAGATCGTCTGCAGCTTTTGCCAGCGAGTCGGCGATCGGCGTTCTGGCGAGATTGATCGCCGTGATGCCCTCCAGCGAGCTGCGGAAGCCGCTGCGCTGCAGCGGCGACAGTGGAATCTCGAGATCTGATCGGCAGGCGTTGGCTTCGCGGTTGCCGTAGACCCGCAGCGCGACCGGCGTACCTTCCGGGATGACCTCGATGACTTCGCCCAGCACGCGCTTGGCAACCTCGATGCGACGCCCGCCTTGCATTCTGCGCAGCATGCTGCCGGAGGCATCCAGGATGATGGACACCGCCCCGGCAGGCACCAGAGGCTCGGCACTGACAACGCGAAGCCGCGCAGGGCCGGGGTCCTGTTCGAAGCGGCTCGACGCGGTCAGCAGATATTCGGCAGGGTCGCGCAGCTCCTGTGTGACCCGCTGGAGCGCGGCGTCGAGCTGCGCGGCATCGTAAACCGTTGCGTAGTAGCCGCCATTCACTGCGGCGAAACTCTGCATGGTCGACTGGCGCCGGCGCAGATCATCAGTAACACGCCCCGGGCGAACCTTGAAGGCATAGACCCGCGGCTTGACCTGTGCCATCGCAGGCCAGAGCGTGCGGCCGATCCCGCGCATATTGATATCTTCTTCCGCATCACCAATGGCGATGATGGCGCGCTGGCCCGGGCGGTCGCGAAGGGCATCGACCGCATGGATCATCGCCGTGTGCACATTGCTGCCCGAGTAGTTGTTGTCGAAGGCATTGAGCCCCAGGGCGACTTCATGCGGGTCGTCCAGGAAGCGCGTGAAGATCGGTGGGCCGTCGAACTGGATGAACTGGGCCTCATCCAGTCCGGGACGCAGCGAGCGTGCGTACAGGCGCACGGCCCGCTGGATCATGGCCACGTACTGGGCCACCGAACCGCTGGAATCCCAGGCGAAAACAATCGACAGCGGTGCCTCGAAGACGCGGATGCGCAACTCCTCCCCAGGCTCCGCGCGCAGCAGTACCTGATGATGGCGTCCGGCGGTGCGCTCGCTCTCGGGGGTGCGCGGACGGCCGTCTGCGCCCTGGATTTCCAGTCCCGCGCGCAGGCGCTCGACACCACTGAGGGTCAGCTCCATCACGTTGTGACCCTCCGGCATGCGCAGGCGATACCACGCCTCGGTCTGGCCGAGCTGAACGTGTCCCCTGGCAGGCTCATCGGCAACCAGCGCTGCGGCGGTGGCCGTGGTCCGGTTGCCCTGCTGCCGCGGCGGCTCGCGCAGGGGCAGCGGGGCCGGGAAGGCATGCTCATACGGCCCGTCCCACCAGTCCGTCCCCCACTCGGCCAGCGCACTCCGGTAGCTCGCATCAACCGGGGGTTCGTAGATGCGTATCCGGGTCGGCAACATGAAGCTGGCCGCCGCCTCGGCCGCGTTCGATTCGAATCGGACATAGCGTGCCCAGACAGGTGTTTCGGCCTGCCAGCGCCCGCCGGAGTCATCGACATCGATCACGGCCACGGTCTCCCATGGACCGATCGGACTGGCCAGCGCGACCTGCACCGTGAATTGGGAAAAGTGCGGCATGCCCCCTGCAACACGATGGGGCTCGATCACGATCTCGCCGATACGGGCCGAACGCTGGTCACGAAACCCGATCAGCCATGAAGTAGTCTGTCCGGCCGCCCGTCGCAGCGCGCCCATCTGACTGCCCTCGTCGAGCAGCTGCTCCGCCCAGATGCCGAATCCGGCAATCGGGTCGGTATGGATGACGTGGCCGCCCAGCGACAGCTCGGCGAGGTTGAAGCCGCGGCCGCCGCTGAGATCCAGGTCACCCGAGGCCAGCACCTTGAAGGCGTTGAGCTCGATGCGCTGCTCGCTGGCCAGTGCCGGCGCGCGCAGGATCAAACGCGCATGACGCGCCATGACGGGCTCGGGCAGCGCGAACGCCTGTGGCCTGGCCAATGGCGCCATCTCGGCTTCGAGCACCGTCTCGAAGTGCTCGCCGTCTTCTGACAACGCGACTGCGAACGCCGCCAGCCGCCGGGCGGGTTCGACGCCTGTCGTATCCAGTACGAACCCGTGGATCGGCGCAGCCGTATCGCCGGCCAGTACGATATCGACATGCTCGCCATGACGGACCTGGAGGTTGGCGGTTTCCGGCAGGCTGCCGCTGATCAACCGCTCGTGTGCGGTCGTCCCGCTGACCGGGCGTGCGCCAAACTCGCTCCACGCAACGTTGATCGCGCCAACCAGCGGCTCAGGGAGGACCGCGCCTGGCTGCGGCGACACGGGCCTGGTGGACGGGTCGACCGCAATCTCCAGCGCGGCCGCCACCTGGCGCTGGTCGGCGTGGCGGGCCGCGAACGCCAGGATAACCGGCTCGGCCGGCGCCAGGTCCCGGCCGCTCAGCGATCGCCAGGCGACTTCGCGTGATTCGCCCGGTTGAAGCCGGATGTGACTGTCGTCGACTTCGAGCGACCAGGTCCGGTCGCTGGCGCTGCTGATGAGTTCGACCTCGAGCGGCTCATCGCCCTGGTGCTGAAGCCGCAGGAGACCCTCGAGCTGCTGGCGCGTGCGTATGAACGGCGCGACCCGCTCGGCCGCGACCTCGGCACTCAATTCCACGGGCAGCGCGGCCGTCAGCTGCGCCTGCTGCGCGCCGAAATCCACTGACAGGTCGAACTCGCTGTTGCCCTGCAGACGCAGCAGGTAGTCCTGTCCGGCGGCGAGGCGTGCCGGACTGCTGCGCGCATCGTGTTCCCGCGTCAGCAGGTCGGTGTCCGGATCGTCGGCGTGGAACAGCGCGAGGCGGATCGAACGTGTCCCCTCGACCCGCAATTCACTGTCCTGCACAAACCGCGGCAGTCGATACCAGCGTTCGCGCATCGTCGTGTCGAAACGCCCATGGAGTCGAAAATCCTGCGGCAGCGGACGGGCCTGCTCGGCAAGGCGCTGCGGGTGAAGGACCGTGAGGCGCTGCAGCGGATGGCCTCTTGCAGCAGTGATCTCGTAGCGTCCTTCGCCCGGATCATCAGCGCGTAGCTGAACATAGTGCGGTCCGGCGTCGAGCAGCAGCGCAGGCGTTGTCGTCTCGCCCGGTGACAGCCGGAACTCCTGCACCGGCCGCGAGCCCCACAGCACCGTCGCCCGCAGATCCCCGTCATGCGGTGCGGTCAGTGTCAGCGTGATCAGCTCCGGGCCGCGCAGGTCCATCCGCAGGTAGGTGCGCTTGTCGGTCCTGGTCACATTGCCTTGCAGCGTGGTGCCATCCAGCGGCAGGTCGAACGCCAGTTCGGGTGCATCGCTGGGTTCGGTGACCAGGTTCGGCGGTACCGCGCCGAGTGACTGCGCCTGGATTTCGTAGTTGCCCTCGTTGCCGGTCAGGGCAAAGATGTGTCGGCCCACATCGAGTACGAGATTGTCGAGGCGCAGCGGACCGGTCTGTCGCGATGCCCGTCGTGCGCTCTGCAGCGTGGTGTTGTAGCGCCCGCCGCGCTGCACCAGGGAGAGCTCACGGGAAGTCTCACCGCGGGCGATGACACGCCAGATCTCTGCCTGCCCCTCCACCGTCACGAAGAAGTGTTCGATGTCTCCATCGCGTCCGAAGCTGCCCCGGGCGCGACCGTCAGCGGCCAGCGCCACCGCCTCTCCAGGCGTGTCGTTGGGTTCGTAGATGACGCCGCGGCGGATGCGCCCACGGCGCTCCCAGCGGATCCTGTAGTCGGTCTCGACGCTGGCCGGGCGCACGCGCAGGCCATGTGTGCCGGGCTGCAGCACGAGATCGTCGAGCCGCGCCCCCTCGCGGCCCTCGCGACACAGCCGATCAGTGCCGTCCGGGTGCAGCAGGCAAAGCTCCATGGCGGTTCGCGGCTCGGCCTCGAGGATCAGCGACAGCCGTTGCGCGGTCCATTCTTCACTGAGCTCGAAGCGAAAGAAATCCGGATCCCGCGGGCCGGAGCGGCCACTGATCGCATCGCCTTCGCCCACGACAGTCGCCTGCGGCCAGCGGTCGTTTGGCTCGCGTTCCTCGCCGGCCGACACCGGACCACTGAACTCAAGGTTGATGACCCGTGGGCCGGCATGCCCATCGGCGATCTGCACCAGGTATTCACCTGCCGGCAGCATCAGGTTTGCCAGCCGTGCGCGACCGGCCCGGTCGACTTCGCGGCTCGCCACCTGCTGGCCCTGGGCGTCGTGTATCCGCAGTTCGGCTTTTCGCCCGGGTGGCACATGGCCGGCGAGGGTCACGGCGGCCTCCTCCCCAGCCTCATGCGAGAAGCGATACCAGCTTTCGGCCTGCATGGCGTAGTGGTGCAGTGGTCGGCGCTCGGTGATGCGCTGCGCTGCGTCGGCCTGTGCGTCGGTGGATGGGGGCAGCGATTGCGTCGGTGAGGAGCGCAGGAACACGCGATAGCTCCCGGCGGCTGCCATCCGGGCGCGACTGATACCGAGCAGGTAATCGCCTTCCTCGACGACCAGACCCTCGAGGACGGCGCGTGGTGATTCGGGCTCGGCCTGGAGCGCGACCAGGACCTCGGGGGATTCGTCGGGATCACCCGACCAGCGCAGCAGATCCACGCGCGTGAGGCCGCCCGGGATGCCTTCGAGTTCGATCGTCCACAGCCGCGCGGCCGCAGCGTCCTCCACACTCCACAGGAAGAAATCCTGGTCGTCCTCGTAGAGCTCGCCGACCAGCGTCGCTTCACCCCTGACCGGGGTGGCCTGGGCCGGCTGATTGTTCGGCTCACGCTCCACGACAACGCGTGAGGACTGGGCTGACAGCAGGACTGGCCAGAGCAACAACGCAACACGCAGCGTCCGGGACATCCGCATGGTCGGCATTCTCCTTGCCAGGCAGTCAGGCGACCGAAGCGTCGAGTTTCCGACGGGGAGGCGCCACGAACAACCCTCGGAAAATACCTGAGCAGTTTTGCCGACGGATCTCGTTTGAGAGGAGGTGACCGCAGTATTCGTGTGCGGCGCCGTGACCCCTGAAGCCACATCCGCAAGGAGAAATCCGATGACCGATTTGCCCCGTCCTCACGCGCTGGATCGTCGGCGCCTGCTCATTGGTACGGCCCTGCTGGTCGGTGCTGCGACCGTGGCACCAGTGACCCTCGGCCGCGAGCAAGGCCGCCTGGAGATCCGCGTGCGCGATCCGAGACGACTGGAGGGACTACGTGGCGAGGAGCTTCGCAGAGCCTTGCTGGAACACCTCCAGATTCGCAGCGCAGATGCCAGAGAGGCGATTCCCGTCGCGCTGTGCGTCGTTCGCGTGGAAGGCGGCCGTGTCGCCGAGGTGTTCATGTCTGGGGAATTCCGCGCGGCGGGAGGTGAGAACTCAATCCCTGGGGGAGACATGTTTATCCCTGGAGGGGATATGTTCTTTCCACGAGATATGTTCATCCCGGGCGGAGACATGTTCATCCCGGGGGGCGATATGTTCTACCCACCGCAGGGGGCGGAGCGGTACGCCGCCGAGGCTGCCGTTCGCGTGCTGGGCGAGCAACGCGCCGAGCATGGGCTGTTCTTCGTGGTGATTGCGGCAGATCCGCGGGTTCGCGAGTCGATCGCCTCATCGGGCACCGCGCTCCCCCTGGCTCGCGGTTAGTCCGGCCATGCGACCTTGCCGTGGAGTTCGACGGCGCGCAGGGACCCTCGCGGATGCCGTGGTGGTGGGCGGCGGCCCTGCGGGCTGTCTGGCCGCGACGCTGCTGCACGCGACCGGTAGACGGGTCCTGCTGTTGCACCGTTCGCGCGGTTCGCATGGCAAAGGTGCGGGTGCGCACGCGCATCGGATCCCCTCGGAAAGCTGGCTGGCCCTGGAGCGGATTCTGCCCGGTCTTCATCGTGAGGTGATTGAAGCAGGCGCAACGCAGGGGTCGCTGCATTGTCTCTCCGCCGGCGCCGGGAACGACGCTGCGGTTACGCCATGGTTGTCACGTCGACTACTGGACCGTCTGATGCGCAGGCGCACAGCGGCCGCCGGGGTGATCGTCAAGGACGTCTCTGCACTGCACGTCGCAGCACTGACGACACGGCAATGGGAGATCGACTACCAGCCCGCCGATGGGCGCAGTCGGATCGCCCATTCGCGCGCACCGCTGCTGGTCGACGCCAGCGGGAGTGCACGCGCCGCGCTTGCGGGTGTAGCCGGCGCACTCGGGTCTGCGATCCCCCTGCTGCAGGTGCCGGGGCAGGATCATTACTGGTCCGTACGACTGGCGGATATTGCGCTGCCATGGGGCGCCGGCGCGTTAAGTCTCGATAGTGACAGGGCAGGCAGGGTCATCATCCAGCGCCTGGAGTCGGGTTCAGACGACGGGGCCACGCATCTGCTCACGTGCATTGTCCGCGGTGAATCCCGCGGCACGGAAGGTGCGAAGCCGACTCCCACTGATCTGCTCTCCGCTCTGTCTGCGGATCCCGAGCTGGCCGACATGCTCGCCAATGCCCGACCGGTGGCGCCGCCGAACCGCTTTGGCCCGCTGCCGATTCAACTGCTCCAGATGCACCGCGTCGGTGCCGCTGCGCCCGACTGGCTTGCGCTGGGCGATGCCTTGCTGGTCACGCCACCGGCGAAAGGGCTGGGTATCGCCTGGGCGGTGCTGCAAGCCGAGCGTCTACGCGCGGGCCTCGATGCCGGCCTTGAGTCCGACGAGCTTCGCCGCAGCCTCGGTGAGTTCGCCGAGGCGGCGTGGCTGAGCGCCAGCTTCGAACAAGCGCTCGAGGATGACGGCTTTCACCCGCGCAATTCGTTTGACCTCTTGAGAGACCAGAGCGAGGAGTCATGTCATGCGTGAACGTTGCAAGGGAACGTCTTTCGGATCACAGGTGATCGGCACGCTGGCCGTCGTCCTGGTGCTGTCGCCGATCGATGCATCCGCCCAATTCATCGACCGGTTGCGCGACGCCGCGCGGGGTGCCGCCGAGCGGGAGACCCAGCGGCAGGTCGAGATCCGCGTTCGCGAGACCGTGCGCTGCGCCTTCGGCGAGATTGAATGTATCCAGCGGGCGGAATCGGAGGGCCACGACGTCGAAATCGTCGATGCCCAGGGCCAGGTCATGAGTCCGGCCGACGTGGAGGCACTTTCGGCCGGCGCCGCCGGTTTCGCGCCCGCTGCGCCACCGCCTGGCGCGGGCGCGTTGCCGACTGCGGTACCCGGCGCTGCCACCGGTGCGGCACACCAGTTCGTAGCGGGCAGCCATGTGCTGTTCTTCGATGACTTCGCTAACGGTCGCGTCGGGGACTTCCCAGGCGGGCTCGAGTTCGTCCGCGGCAACCTGGAACTCGTCGAGTGGCAGGGCCGGAAGCTGCTGCGCGCCACCGGGCCGAGCCGTTTCCGGGTCGCGCTGCCCGGCGCGCTGCCGGAGAGTTTCACGCTGGAGTTCGATCTGCACGTCGGCGACACCGGCCTTGATGAGAACGCCGTATTGACCCAGACCCATGATGGCGCGCTGTTCGAGTACGAGGGCAACTATTTCGCCCTGGGGGGACTGGGGCCCGACGGCAACATGGGCTTGCGTGGCCGTAACCTGCCGACCGCTGTGGTCGAGTCGCGGCGTACGGAGGCCGCAGTTGTGCCGGTGCGCATCCTGGTGCAGGGCAGTACGACGCGGATGTTCCTCGAGGATCAACGCATCGTGAACGTCCCCAATGCGCAGCTCGCGCGCGGCAACGTGCTCGAGTTCCGACTCAACGGCAGCGACCAGTCCCCGAGCCACATCACGGGGATCCGCGTGGCCACACAGGCGCCGTGAACTGCGCGGCACAACCCCACCGCCGGAGGGTGGAGCGATGAGAACAGTGAGCACGGCTTTCAACGGACTCTGTTTGGCTGTCGCAGCAGGCCTGGCCTGGCCGCTTGCGTTGCAAGCCGCCGAGGGCCTGTACCTCGAGCAGCGCATGTCCACCGAACAGCAGCGTGACCATGACGAAAGTCACATGCGCAGCTGGGTCCAGGACGAGCGCTTTCGCATGGAGTTCGTCGACAGCGAACATCCCTTGTTCGCGGCAGGCACCTACATGCTGAGTCTCGACGGCGGCGAGACCAGCTATCTCGTCGATCCGGCGGCGCAGACCTACACACGGGTCGCGCCGGCCGAAATCGCCGAACAGCTGTTCGCCGGGCTGACGGCCATGGAGGACGAGGGCGGCGACGGGGCCACCCGCCAGATGATCGATATCCAGTTTTCGGACGTGTTCTCGGAAGATCTGGGCACGGCGGCTGGCGAACCCGTGTTGGGATACTCCACAACGATTCACCGCGTACGCTCCGGCTACACCATGGAGCTCAAGGTGCTGTTCATGACTCATCGCCAGAGCGTGGAGACGGTCACCGAGCTCTGGGTCACCGGCGAGATCGACTCGCCACGCATCAGCGCATGGTTCGACATCGGCACGGTGACGGGTAATGAAGAGTCCGATGCCGCGCTGATCGACCCGCTGGCGTCAATATCGGGCACGGTGCTTCGATCGGTGCACGAGACGACCGTTCGCGCCGGCCGCCGCGGTCGGCCACAACAAAGCCGCAGTGTCATGGAGGTCACCGCACTGAGGCACGAGTCCATCGACAGCAGCCTGTTCGAACTGCCCGCAGGCTTTGCCGAGCAGTCACTGGCCATGCGCCTGGGCGGTACCGAGATGCCTTCAGTGGCCCGCGGGCCCGAACCCTCCGGGGGTGCCGTGCGCCGGGTCGGGCGGATGTTCGGCGGTGTGTTCAACCGTGAATCGGACGACGAAGAGCGCAGCCTGGAGGAACGTATTTCCACCCTGATGCGGGTGCCCACCGGTGACCTGGAACTGCTCATGGATGGCAAAGCACTGAGGCTGCAGACCTTCCTGCGCGACGACGGCAACACCGCGGCCTGGGTGGCACAGGCCGATGGCAGCTTCGCGGTGTTCGTCAATGGCTTTCATGACGGCCACGACGGCTATCGGGACACCATCAGTGTCCGTGCCATTGTCAGCGGGTTCGACACGCCGTGCCCGTGCACCCCCGAAAGAGTCGTCATCCGGTTCCACCAGGGCGACGATCGGATGACGAACTTCTACGAGTCGACCGATGCGGAGCTCGTGTTTACCCAACTGGACCGCAACGGCGATCAACTCGAGGTGGCCGGCGAGTTTGCCGGGCCTTTCGGTTTCAAGCGCGATATGGACTCGACCCCGGGACAGCGCATCCACGGTGAGGGCCGCTTCGAGGCGCTGGCGAACCGCGCCGGGCATTGATCCCGCACTGCCGGTATGCAGCTCGGACGCGAGGCATCGAGAACGCCAATCTCGCCTTCGATCCAGCCGAAGAGCCGCCGACCCTGTGGGCCTCAAGCCGTGCACAGCACTATGACGTTCAGGCTGCCTATATCCCCCTATACTCAGGTCAGTACAACAGCTGGGGGAAAATTCAATGTGCAAACATCAACCGGTGTTGCGGCATCGTGTGGCCAGATCCCTTCGTGGATGGGCAGTATTGTGCCTCCTCGTCGGCGCATGCTCTCTGGGTGCCCCCGCCCTGGGAGCCCCCGCCGACATCCTCCTTAAGAACGTCAATGTCGTGGAAGTGCGGCATGGTGTCTTGCTCTCTGGCCAGGACGTGCTCATCAGCGATGGTCTGATCAGCGCGGTGGTGCCTCACCGGAGTCAGCCTGTACACGCAGCAACGGTCGTAGCTCTCGAGGGGGCCTACCTGATACCGGGGCTGTGGGACATGCATGCCCACATCCGGTCCTACGAAGGCCTAGACATCCTGCCCATGTTCGTTGCCCACGGTGTCACTGGGATTCGCGATCTCGGGCTCACCGACTTCGGACTCATCCGGCGATGGCAGGACG
>JAFIFN010000213.1 GCA_020832005.1 Gammaproteobacteria bacterium
GGGAGCCGACGGACATTGCAGCGTGCGCATTCTGCTGGTGGAAGACGACAAGGATCTTGGCGCGGCGATCGTCAAGCGCCTGCGTCGTGACGGCCATGGCATCGACTGGCAGGACACCGGCGAGGGCGCCGACGGCGTGCTGCGCTACCAGGAGTATGATGTCGTCGTGCTCGACATCGGTCTGCCGAAGATGGATGGTTTCGCGGTGTTGCGTGCGATGCGCCGCCGCGGTAGCAAGACGCCGGTGCTGATGCTCACGGCGCGCTCGAACATCGAGGATCGCGTCGGCGCCCTGGATCTCGGCGCCGACGACTATCTTGCCAAGCCCTTCGACTTTCGCGAGTTCGATGCGCGCTGCCGTGCGCTGCTGCGGCGCTCGCAGGGGGTCGCCGCCAATGTCATCACCACAGGGGCGCTGACCGTCGACCAGGCCGCCAAGCTGGTATGGGTGGACGAGACGCCGGTGGAGCTGCCCAACCGGGAATTCCGACTGCTGGAGATATTCGTCACCAACCTCGGCCGGGTGTTCAGCAAGGAGAGCCTGTCGTCGCATCTTTCGGACTTCGATGAAGACGTCAGCTCCAACGCAATCGAACTCTACGTCGGCCGCCTGCGCAAGAAACTCGGCCCGGCGCTGGTGATCAGCACCATCCGTGGACTGGGCTATCGTGCAGAGCCCGCCGATGCGCCCGCCGACGAGGGCAGCGACTAGCATGCTGTCGCTGCGCTTTCGCCTTGTGGCGCTGGTCGGGTCGCTGTTCATCGTGGGCATGTTCGCGATGTATATTGCCTCCAACCTTTATGGGCGAACCGCCGCGGATCGTTCCTACGATCGCTTGCTGGCAGCCTCTGCGCTGTCGATTGCCGAGACGATTTCCATCGCCGCCGACGGCGTGCGCGTCGATGTGCCGTATGCGGCACTGGACATGCTCGGCGCCGCACCTGATGACCGCGTGTTCTACCAGGTCTCCGGGCCCGACGGCACGACGGTCACCGGCTACGACGATCTCCCCGGCATGGACAATGTCGTGATCGGCGCGGATCACGCCACCGGTGTATTCAGCTATTTTGATGCGCCGTATCGTGGCGAGCCGGTCAGATTCGCGCGACTGTCGCGCGAGATAGCCCAGCCCGGCGTCAGCGGCGCCATCGTCGTCCAGGTGGGGCATACGCGCCTGGCGCGCGAGGCGCTGGTGCGCGAGCTGGTGGTCAGTGCGTTGATGCCCATCGCGCTGGTGACGATCGCAGCGCTGGTGCTGGTGTGGTTCGGCATTGGTGGCGCCCTGCGTCCGCTGGATCGCCTGCGCCGGGATATCGCGGCCCGCAGGCCTTCGGACCTGCAGCCGCTGAGCGCGCCGGCGCCGGTCGAGATCCGGCCGCTCATCGTCGCCCTGAATGACTTCATGCGCAGGCTGGGCGGCACCATCGACATGCTGCGCGCCTTCGTCGCCGATGCCGCCCACCAGGTGCGCACACCGCTGGCGGCGCTGCGGGCACAGGTCCAGGCCGCCGCCGACGATGATCCCGAGGAGCTCCGGCGCAGCCTGGCGTCGATTGATCGCAGCGCCTCGCGGCTGACGCGACTGGTCAACCAGCTGCTCAGTGACGCAGCCGTCACGCACCGCTCGCATGTCATGCACTTCGACACGGTGAACCTCGCCAAGACGGTCACCGAGGCCATCCAGGAATGTGTCTCGATCAGCGATCACGACGCCATCAGCTTTGCGTGCAATGTCGATCGCGCACATGTCCATGGCGATTTGCTGATGCTGCGCGAGGCGATCAAGAACGTGATCGACAACGCCATGCACCACGGGCAGGGTGCCGAGCGCGGTGTGGAGATCGTCCTCGACGCGCATGCCGATGGGTACTCGCTGCGCGTGCTCGATCACGGACCGGGGATTGCGGACGAGCACCGGCTTCGCAGTTTCGAGCGCTTCGCGCGCGGCAGCGATCGGGTGGCCGGTGCCGGCCTTGGCCTGGCCATCGTCAGGCAGGCCATCGAGGCCCACGGCGGTCGCGTGCTGCGGCACGCGCGCGACGGCGGCGGCCTGATCGTCGAGTGTTTGCTGCCGGAGGGCCCGCGATGAACGCGATGAGCAAGACGCAGCCGCGCTACCGGAGCCGGGTGTTCACGCTGCTCGGAAGCCTCGTGCTTGTGGGCGTTGCCATGGCGGCGCTGATCGGCTGTACCGGCTCGCAGGCGCCGCCCCGGGGTGTGCTGACCATCTACAGCACGACCGACTCCACGGCCTTCGCACCGGTCATTGCGGACTTCGGCGAGACCCACCCCGAGGTCGAGGTCGTCTACATCGAGATCGAGGGTCTGCCGCAGTACGAGCGATTCCTCGCCGAGGTCGACGCGGGGCAGCCGGGTGCGGACCTGTTGCTGAGTTCGTCGATGGACCTGCAGGCAAAGCTCGTCAACGACGGCTACGCGCAAGGTCATGCCTCGGTGCATGCCGACGCGCTGCCGGCATGGGCGCGGTGGCGAAACGAGGCCTTCGGCTTTACCTTCGAGCCGGCAGTGATGGTGTTCGATGCGCGCATGGCCGCTGAACGCCCGGTGCCGCAGTCGCGCGCCGAGCTGCTGGAGTCGCTGAAAGACGACCGGGCGTTCTGGCGCGGCCGGGTCGGCACCTACGACATCGCGCTCAGCGGCGTGGGGTATCTGCTGGCCTCACAGGATGACCGCCAGTACAGCGACTTTCGCCTGCTGATGGAGGCCTTCGGCGAAGTGGAGGTCAGGCTCGAGGAGAACACCTCGACACTGCTGTCGCTGATCGAGCGCGGTGAGCTGCTGATGGGCTACAACGTGCTCGGTTCCTATGCGCGCTCGCGTGTCGATGCCGGTGCCCGGCTGACGATCGTGCATCCCTCGGAGTACACGCTGGTGGTCTCGCGCACCGCGGTGATCCCTGACAGCGCACCGAACCCGCGCGCCGCCCAGGCTTTTCTCGATTACCTGCTTTCGCCGAGAGGCCAGGCCACGCTGGCGCGTGAGGGCGGGCTGAGCGCGATCCGCGAGGACATGACCGGACCGCACTCGCGGCTGGGCATGGCCGGTGCCCAAGTCGGCCTGCTGCGGCCGATCCCGTTGGGCCCGGGACTGCTCGCCTACCGCGACCAGCAGAAGCAGCAGAGCCTGCTCGCCGCCTGGCGCAATCTCATCCAGGGCCGCGAATCCCGCCCCCCGGCCGACTGACCGAACGCCTGCTCGCTCGCGCCGATTGCTGCGGTGCAATGTCAGCGTGGCGACAGCAACGCCTGCTAGCGTGGTTTCCAGCAAGGAAATAGTCCCTGCTGTAAACGAATCGGGGGAAGTCATGAAAGCTCACCAACTTGTGGTACTGGCGGCTGCCATTGGTGCGCCCGCCGGCGCAGTCCAGGCACAGGCACCGTCGCAGGCGCCCATGGACGAAATCATCGTGCTGGGTCGTGCGGCTCAGCTATATCGGGTGGATTCGACCACTGTCGGCAAGCTGCCGACTGCGCCGCTGGAATCCAGCCAGTCGATCGCGGTGATTCCCGACAGTCTGATCACCGACCAGGGCGCACGTGATGCGCAGGATCTCTACCGCAATCTCTCGGGCGTAAGCTTCTATAGCTTCGGCGGCGTGTCTGCCCGCGGCTTCCGCCAGGAAGAGGTGTACTACGATGGTCTGCGCGGCGACCCGAACGCAGGCTTTGCCGTGCCGCAGCTGTTCAATATCGAGCGCGTCGAGTACCTTAAGGGCCCGGCCGGCATGCTCTATGGGCCCGGCGCCCCCGGTGGCCTGCTCAACTACGTCACGCGCAAACCCCATCAGGACTTCGATGCCGAGTTCGGTGTGGTCGCCGGCACCTCGAATCGCTTGGGGGCGCTGGCGAAGGTCAATGCGCCGCTGGGTGATTCGTTCGCCGTGCGCGGCGGGGCCTTTGTCGAGGACCGCGGCATGCTGCGCTTCAACGCCTCGCAGGAAACAATGATGCTCGATGGCGGGCTGTCTTACGACACCGATCGTTCATCGCTGATCTTCCAGGTTGCCCGCTATGACCTGACGCAGAATGCTGCGCGCCTGCGTGGCGTGCCGGTCGATGACGACGGCAATTTCCTGACGACGCGACGCTACAACACCAACGAGCCCACGGACTTTCTGAAGATGAAGTCGGATGTGTTCCAGGTGCGCTTCGAGTCGCAGTGGACGGACTCGTTGTGGCTGGATGCCACGGCACGTTACAACGATGCCACCGAGCGGCAGCAGTATCACGAGCCCAATGCGCTGTTCGATTCGATTGGCGACGGGCAGATCGACAGTGTGCGTCGCGAGTTCCGGGATCAGATTCGGACCCAGGAGTCATGGTCGTTGGGGGCCAACGCCGTATGGAGCACCCTGATCGGCGACAATATTGAAAATCGCATGCTGATTGGTGCGGACTACTTCACGATCGACGAGGACCGTTTCGCCAGCCGCGTGCGTGGCAACACGACCCCGACGCCGGGTCTGCCTTCGCCGATCAGCTTCATCAATCCGGTGTACGGACTCTCCGACAGCAGCACCTACATCGATGGTCCGGTAGTGCCGAACGTGATCGAGAGCACGCGCCAGGGCTTCTACCTGCTCGACGAGCTGACGCTGGGGCGTTTCATCCTCGTGGGTGGCCTGCGCTTCGATCGTTTCGACGACAACGTCAACGGCGTGCAATTCAAGGACAACAAGGTCACCTACCGCCTCGGTGGTGTCTACCGGGTTCGTGACGACGTCAGCCTGTATGCGCAGGGGTTCTACCCCGTCTCCACGGACGGTTTGGAAAAGGCTTCGACTTTAAGGTCCT
>JAFIFN010000030.1 GCA_020832005.1 Gammaproteobacteria bacterium
TGGTGGGCGTGCTCCAGCGTCTGCGCGATGCGGGCAACTCGCTGCTGGTGGTCGAACATGATCCGCAGGTCATGCTCGCCGCTGACCGGATACTCGACCTTGGCCCCGGACCAGGGGAGCAAGGCGGCGAGATCGTGTTCATGGGCACGGCGAAACAACTGCTGCGCTCGCGCGCGTCGCTGACCGGACGCTACCTGCGTGGCGAACTGGCCGTGGCCGCGGCGCCTGCCGCCGACAGCCACCCGGCCGGCGACGCGGCGGCCATCGAGATTCTCGGTGCACGTGGCCACAACCTGAAAGACATCGATGTGCGCCTGCCGCTGGGGCACATGGTCTGCATCACCGGCGTCAGCGGTTCGGGCAAATCCACGCTGATGGAGGACATCTGCTATCGCGGCCTGTGCAAGCACAAGGGCAAGCCGATCGACGCGCCCGGCGCCCACCGCGAAATCCGCGGTGCCGAACTCATCGATGCCGTCGTGCTGGTCGATCAAAGCCCCATCGGCAAGACCGCGCGTTCAAATCCCGCCAGTTTCGTCGGCGCCTTCACGGCCATCCGCAAGGCCTTTGCCGCCACACCGCAGGCCAGACAGCGCGATTACACCCCCGGCACCTTCAGTTTCAATTCCGGCGACGGCCGCTGCCCGGCCTGCGGTGGCACCGGTTTCGAGCATGTCGAGATGCAGTTCTTGAGCGATGTCTACCTGCGCTGCCCGGACTGCGACGGCACCCGCTACCGACCCGAGATCCTCGAAGTGCGCCTGATGCTGCCGGGCAGCGATGCAAGTGCGTCGATCGCCGACGTGCTGGCGATGACGGTCGCCGAGGCGCTGGCATTTTTTCACGACGATGCGGAAGTGCAGCGCAGCCTCCGGCCACTGGTCGATGTCGGCCTGGCCTACCTGAAGCTCGGCCAGCCGGTGCCCACGCTGTCCGGCGGCGAGGCCCAGCGCCTGAAGCTCGCCGGCTTTCTGGCCGGCAGCCAGGGCAAGCCGCAGGCGGCCGGTGGCACCCTGTTCCTGTTCGATGAACCGACCACAGGACTGCACTTCCAGGACATCGCCACGCTGCTCGGCGCGTTCCGCCAGCTGCTCGCCGCCGGCCACTCGCTGGCGATCATCGAACACAACCTCGATGTCATCGCCGCATCCGACTGGATCATCGACCTGGGGCCCGAAGGCGGCGAGGGCGGCGGGGCGCTGGTCGTGGCCGGCGATGCCCAGGCGGTGATCGCCTGCGCGGCCAGTCATACCGGACGCGCACTGGACGAATATCAGAGGCAACTGAATGCCGCGCGCGAAGGCCGCGCGACGATGACGCTGGCAGACACGCCGGGTCACTACGCCGCGGGCGTTAGCACCGATCCGGGGCGCATCGAGATCACCCATGCACGCGAACACAACCTGCAGGGGGTGGACATCAGCATCCCGCGAGATGAGTTCACCGTGATCACCGGGGTTTCGGGCAGTGGCAAAAGCACCGTGGCCTTCGACATCCTGTTCGCCGAAGGCCAGCGCCGCTATCTCGAGTCCCTGAACGCCTATGCGCGCCAGTTCGTGCAGCCGGCGACGCGCCCGGATGTGGATGGCGTGGCCGGGATCCCGCCGACCGTCGCCATCGAGCAGCGCACCAGTCGCGGCGGACGCAAGAGCACGGTGGCGACAATGACCGAGCTGTGGCATTTCCTGCGCCTGCTGTTCGTGCGCCTGGGCACGCAGTACTGCCCCGGCTGTGACATTCCCATCCAGGCCCAGACGCCAGCCTCCATCGAGGCGCGCGTGTTTACGCGCTATCGCAACCAGGAGGTCGATCTGCTCGCCCCGCAGGTGATTGCGCGCAAGGGCTATTACACCGATCTGGCCAAGTGGGCCGCGGCGCGCGGCTATGCGCAGCTGCGCGTGGATGGTGTGATGACCCCCACCGAACCCTGGCCGCGGCTTGATCGATTCCAGGAGCACGACATCGAGCTGCCGGTGGCGCGCCTGAAGATCACACCAGCCAGCCGCAAGGCCTTGCGAAGCGGCATCGAACAGGCACTTGCCCTGGGCCAGGGCAGCCTGCTGGTGGCGGCCTGCAAAGGCGGCGAGCGCGGAGAGCTGTATTCAAGCCGCCGCGCCTGCCCGGGCTGCGGCACGAGCTTTGCGCCCCTGGATCCACGGCTGTTTTCGTACAACTCGCGCCAGGGGTGGTGCCCGAGCTGCTTCGGCACGGGCCTGGACACCGCCGGGTTCGATGCCGAGCAGACCGGCGAGGAGGCCCGATGGCAGGAAGCCGATGGCGCAGGCGTCTGTCGCAGCTGCGAGGGGCGGCGGCTGCGGCCCGAAGCACTCGCGGTGCGCTTTGCCGGGAAGAATATCGCCGAGTTCGCTGCCATGCCGGTGCGCACGGCGCGCCAGTGGTTCGAAGCTGCGAAGCTCACCGGCCGAGACGCGCAGGTGTCACGCGATGTACTCGCCGAGCTGAAATCCCGGCTGGGCTTTCTCGACGAGGTCGGGCTGGCCTACCTGAGCCTGGACCGGGCGGCGCCCACGCTTTCCGGCGGCGAGGCACAGCGCATCCGCCTGGCCGCACAGCTGGGCTCAAACCTGCGCGGCGTGTGCTACATCCTCGATGAGCCCACCATCGGCCTGCACGCGCGCGACAACCGGATGCTGCTCGACACGCTGGCCTCGCTGAAGGACAAGGGCAACACCGTGGTGGTGGTGGAGCACGACGAGGACACGATCCGGCGCGCGGGCTACATCGTGGATCTCGGGCCGGGTGCCGGCACGCGCGGCGGCCATGTCGTGATGCAGGGCAGCCTCAGCCAGCTGCTCGCCACCAAGGCGTCGCTGACCGGACGCATGCTTGCCAGCCCGCTTGCCCACCCCTTGCTCGCTACGCGTCGCCCCGCCGGGCGCGATGCACCCGCGATCCGCATCCAGGGCGCTCGGCTGCACAATCTGCGGGGTGTGAACGTGCAATTGCCGCTGCAGCGACTGGTCTGCGTCACCGGCGTCTCGGGCAGCGGCAAGAGCACGCTGGTGCGCGACATCGTGCGTGAGAACCTCGCACGTCAGCTGCAGGCCGGCCGCGGTCGCCGCCCGCCCCTGTTCGGCTGCACCGGGTTCGACGGCTGGCAGGGCATCGACCGCGTACTGGAGGTCGACCAGACCCCCATCGGCAAGACGCCGCGCTCCTGTCCGGCCACCTATGTCGGCTTCTGGGACGACATCCGCCGGCTGTTTGCGCAGACGCCGGAAGCACGCCTGCGAGGCTGGAACGCATCGCGGTTTTCCTTCAATACGCCCGGCGGGCGCTGCGAGGCCTGCCAGGGGCAGGGTATGCAGCGCATCGAGATGAGTTTCCTGCCCGACGTACGCGTCATCTGCGATGTCTGCGGCGGCACCCGCTTCGATGCCGAAACGCGCAGCGTCGCATGGCGCGGTGCCAGCATCGCCGAGGTGCTGGCCATGAGCGTGGACGATGCGGTGGAGTTCTTCAGCGTGCACCGCAAGATCCACCATGCCCTGCAGCTGCTGCGCGACGTGGGTCTGGGCTACCTGACGCTCGGGCAGCAAAGCCCGACACTCTCCGGCGGCGAGGCCCAGCGCATCAAGCTGGTCACCGAACTGGCGCGCGGCGAGCCCCAGGCTGCGCGGCGCAGCCAAAAGCCCGCGCACACGCTCTACGTGCTTGATGAGCCGACCATCGGGCTGCACATGGCCGATGTCGAGAAACTGATCCGCGTGCTGCACCGCCTGGTCGATGCCGGCAACAGCGTGGTGATCATCGAGCACAATCTCGATGTCATCGCCGAAGCCGACTGGGTGATCGACATGGGCCCGGAGGGCGGCGATGGTGGCGGCCGCGTGATCGCGCGTGGTACGCCCGAGCAGCTCCTTAGCCGGCAGCGCTCACATACCGCCCAGGCACTCCGGGCGTTCCTGGAGCGCGACTGACACCGGACCGGCGCGTAATCAGGCGCGCGTTACCGGCGATACAAACCCTTCGGGCTTGAGCGCCAGCACGGAACAGTCGACGCGCGAGAGGATCGCCTCGGCAGTATTGCCCATGAACACCCCCGCCAGACCCACGCGCCCGACGGTGCCCATGACCAGAAGGTCCGCATGCAGCTGCTCGGCGACTTCGGGCAGCACCTGATCGGCATCACCCTTGAGTACATGGACATGCGGGCTGCGCAGTTCCATACCATACGGGGCCAGCATCTGCTCAAGCGCCTCGAGGTGCTCCTGGCGTTCCCGGCGCGCCAGTTCGCGCAACTGGGTCTTGCTGATGCCGGCAATACCGCCACGCAGCAGATCCTCACCGACGATGCTCCAGGCATGCGCCACATCCAGCGTGCCATCGGTGAGCTGCCGCATCAGTGCGGCGAACGCCATGATCTGCGGATTCAGCGAGTCACGCACGGCATCCTCGGGGTCCGGGTCCACTGCGGCCAGGACCCGGCGCAGCTGCCCGCCGCCGGGCTTGAGCAGCAGCAACGGACACGGACATTTGCGCAGCAGGCTCATGTCCGTGCTGCCGAAGATCCCGGGGCTGCCACGCCGCTCAGCACTTTTGACCAGCAGATCGCAGCGATCGGTCAGGACACTGCGGATCACCTCGACGAACGGCACGCCCGAA
The DNA here is from genome assembly GCA_020832005.1 of Gammaproteobacteria bacterium. Classification (GTDB taxonomy): domain Bacteria; phylum Pseudomonadota; class Gammaproteobacteria; order Steroidobacterales; family PWYM01; genus PWYM01. Next base: position 4,627 of record JAFIFN010000030.1, read on the forward strand.
CGCACGTCGATGCTGTGCGCAATCTCCTGCTCAGCCAGCCCGGCGCACAAGGTCTCGAGCTGTTCACGCCGCGCATCGGCCAGCAGCTTGCGGAAGCTTCGCCCACCCAGACGCGCCAGCCGGCGGGGCGGCTCACGTACGACATCGATGATCTTCAACCGGGCACCACTGACCTGCGCCAGCGCTGCGGCCTGGGTCAGGGCGGCCGCGGCCCTGCGACCGCTGCCGTCGAGGTACACCAGAATTCGTCTGAGTTTCACTGCGGCCATCTCCTCCACTCCCGGAGCTGTCGATTCACATTCAGCGTGCTGTCACTGCCACGCGTGCTCGCGCATCACTCTACAGCGTTGCACGCGTGGTGTTGAGAGTCGACGGGGCTATACTCGCGCGCATGGACTGGTCGCAGCGCACGGTGCTGATCACGGGAGCCTCCTCGGGCATTGGCCGGGCGCTGGCGCTGGAGCTCGACCGGCGTGGCGCACACCTGGTGCTGGCGGCACGCAGGCGCGAGGCCCTGGAGGCCGTACGAGATTCATGCATGGCGCCTGAGCGTCACCAGGTGCTGGTGCTGGATGTCGAGGATGCCGCCGCGCTGCCGGGCAAGGCTGCCGAGGCCGAACGCCTGGCAGGGCCCATCGATATCCTGGTGAACAATGCCGGCATCAGCCTGCGCGGTCTGATCGTGGAGACCGACATCGCCGTCGACCGGCGCATCATGGAGGTCAACTACTTTGGCGCCGTCGCCCTGACCAAGGCCCTGCTGCCCGGAATGATCGCCCGTGGCGATGGCCATATCGTCGTGGTCAGCAGCATCGTCGGCCATATCAGCACACCGATGCGCTCAGCCTATGCCGCCTCAAAACACGCCGTCCACGGTTTCTTCGATGCCCTGCGCGCCGAGGTGCACGACAAGGGGGTGCGCGTGACCCTGGTCCTGCCGGGCTATGTGGCCACGGACATCTCTTTGCACGCACTGGGTCCCGATGGCAATCCCACCGGACAGATGGATACCAACCAGGCGGGCGGCATGGCCCCCGGATTGTGCGCGCGGCGCATGGCCGATGCCATCGAGCGAGGCCGGGCCGAGGTGATCATCTCCGGACCCTATGAACGCTTCGGCCGCTGGCTGGGACGCCATCTGCCGGCCCTGTTTCGCATCATCGTGCGGCGCGAGCGTCCGAAATGAGCCGCCCACGAAAAAGGCCCGGACAGCCATCTGTGGATATCCGGGCCTTGCTTGTATGGGCGAGCGGGTGAGCGAACCCGATTCGCCAGGCCTGCTTAGTTGCTGCGGCGGCTGCGGGTCAACTGCACACGGCCCTTGCGCGGGAAGCGGCGCTCGTTGAGACCGCGCACGATTTCTTCTGCAGCGCGCGTGACCTCCTTCATCGAGCCCTGGCGATAGCCGGTGATCGTGGCCGTGCCACGGGCAAGTTCGTAGCGATGCCAGGTGCCACCATTGGCGCCCTCGGGCGGCGTGCTCTTGGTCACGGAGGTGAGTCGGTAATCGGCACTGGCGGGGGAAGGAGATTTGCGTACGGCGTCGGCGGGTGCTGCACTCATGTAGGTCTCGTCCTCGGTGGCTTGCTTGACAGTATGCGGCCGGGTCGTTGACTGACGACAAAACCTGACTGAAGGTCACGATGGAGTGTGACCCGGTCTGCCGGCAGAAGCGGTGTCCAGAACTCGCGCCAAGCGAGTTCATGGCAGGATTTGGCCGTCTCAGCGCGTTACTATACACGATTTGTGCCATATCAGCCAGCGTAGCGGTCGTTGACCGCTGTGTCGTGGCACAATCCGTGCCATGGAGCCGGTAGAAGATACGCCCGCCCGGGCCACGCTGCGGGCGCGCGCCTGGGTACATCTGGAATCTCCCTCGGGCGCGCAGCGCGGCATCTCGCGGTTCAACCGCGTGGTCATCTGGATGATCCTCGCAAGCTCGGTCATGGTCATCCTGGAGACCGAGAAGACCCTGGTGGCGAGCCTGCCACTGGTGTTTCTGGCTGGCGAAATCATCTTCGCCACCATGTTCACGTTCGAATACCTGCTGCGCACCTGGGCGGCCGGCGAGCACCCGCAGGGTCGCTGGCACTACCTGACCCGGCCGTCGTCACTGTTCGACCTTCTGGCCCTGGCCAGCTTCTACGCACCGTTCCTGCCAGTCTCCGGTGCCCTGCTGCGACTGATCCGCCTGGCGCGTATCCTGCGCCTGGCAAGGCTGGGGCAGTTTTCCGTGGCGCTGCAGAACCTGACCTTCGCACTGTCGGCGCGGCGTTTCGAACTCATGCTCAGCCTGGTCATCGCCTTCACGCTGATGCTGTTTTCCTCGACGCTGCTCTACCTCGTCGAGGGCCGTGCCCAGCCCGACGCCTTCGGCAGCATTCCGCGGGCACTGTGGTGGAGTGTCGCGACGCTGACCACCGTGGGCTACGGCGATGTCATCCCGGGCTCCGGCCTTGGGAAAATGCTGGCGGGACTGACCGCACTCTCGGGCATCGGCGTCATCGCCATGCCGGCCGGCATCGTCGCCTCAGCGTTGACCGAGGTGCTGCGCAGCCGCCGCCTCCAGAGCGGTGAGGACACCCGGGACTGATCTGACGCGGTCGTCACCGGCGAGCCGGCGGCGTTCAGAGCTGTTGAAAGAACTCCAGCCAGGCACCATCCGGGGAGGTCACCACGAAGGCTTCAACTTCGCCATAGGGCGCCATGACCAGGCGCGTACGCGGACGCGTGAACACCACGCCACGCTGCTCGAGTTGCGCCGCGTAGGCAGCCAGGTCAGGCACATGGATCCGGTACATCAGGATGCCGAGGTTCGGTGGTTTCGCGCGCGCCGCGTAGTCGCGGCCGGTGATGCCGTCGAAATGGAAAATCTCCACGGTGCCGCCGTCGGCGTCATCCGAGATGGCAAAGCTCGCGGCACGCTCCGAGACCCGCTGTTCGGTGATCAGGTTGTTGGGCACGCCCATGTTGTTGGCACCGTCCTCGGGCCAGGTGGGCGAGGCCTCCCAGCGCTGCACCCAGCCCAGGTCCTCGATGAAGAAGCGCTGCGCCGCCTCGAAGTCACGCACGATCTGCGTGGCATTGAACACATGGCTCATGGCACCGAAGCCCGGCAGATCATCGTAATTGCCATCCACCCGGTGCAGCAGGTTGATGACGACATCGTCATGCCCGCGCAGCAGCGCGCCACCATAACGACGGCCGAAGAGCGTGTAATAGGTGGGGTCGGCGAAGCCTTGGAACCCGTGGTCGCGCAGATGCTCGAACACACCCTCCAGGTCACGCACCAGCGCATTGATGTTGAAGATCCCGCCGGTGTCGAACGCTCGGGCACTTGAGCGGATGCGCTGCTGTGGCACATCATGAAAATGCACGAAGCGCACGAAGCCCAGGTCCGTCCCGGGCACGCCCATCAGCACCTCGTCGATGACAACCTCGTCTACCAGCCCCCAGTGCCGGGCAAGGCCGTCCCCGCTGGCGGTATGCCGGGCCAATACCTGCCACTGCGCCACCTCTTCATACAGTGCGACGGTTCGCTGCGGAAACTTCACGCTGACGATCATCTCCTGCACGCCCGCGCGGCCCTGCAGGGGGATGACAGGCTCGCCGGCCAAGGCGGGGGCCAGCCCGGACAACGACAATACGCAAACCGCCGCGACCAGGCGTCCGGCCAGCGCACGAGCCTGCGCGGTGCTGAATATGAGTGCTTCGATCATGCGACAATATTCCCCGGATGCCCGCCCCCCCGCGGCACCTGCCGCACTGTCAGCCAAGGGATGAGCGCTTTGTTCAGCAGCAATCGTAACGCACCCGTCACCTTCGGGATCATCGCGATCACCATCGTGGTGTTCGCCGGATGGTACCTGCTGCCTGCACAGTTCATGGTCGAGAACTTCCTCGTCAGTCGCGCCCACCTGGCAGACGGCCGCTACTGGGTGCTGATCACCTCGGTGTTCTCCCATTACCTGCCGATTCACATCATGATCAACATGTTCGTGCTGTGGAGCTTCGGCAGCGTGCTTGAGCAGCTGCTGGGGTTCGGACGCTTTCTGCGTTTCTATCTGGTCGCCGGCATCATTGCCAGTCTCGCCCATGTGCTCACGTCCACGTGGCTGCTGGGCCGCCCGCCGGACAGCGCCGCGCTGGGCGCCTCCGGCGCCGTCGCGGGGCTTCTGCTGTTGTTCTCGCTGACCTTCCCGAAGCACCGCATCCTGATTTTCGGCGTGCTTCCGGCGCCCGCACTGGTCGCTGCGCTGGCCTTCATCGCCATCGATATCTGGGGCCTGTTCGCACAGGCCGACGGTGGCGGCCTGCCTATCGGCCATGGCGCGCACCTGGGCGGTGCGCTGGCCGGTATTGTCTATTACTTCATGCTCAGACGCCGCCCACCGCAATGACCACGGTGCGGTACATGGGACCGTCACAGCGCGCATGTTAAAATGCCGCGTTGTATAGAACAAACGGAAACAGCCCGGAGTCTGAAACCAGCATGTCAGCCATCATCAGCGAGCACGAAAGCCCAGCCACCGCACCGCGCGCGTACTCGCGCGAGCAGGTGGCCGAAGTGCAGAAGACCAGCCTGAAGCGGGTGCGCGAGTACATTCGCCCCGAGCGCTACCAGCGCTCCACCGGCAAGGCGCTGAGCTGGCTTGCGCTGGATCTGGGTGCCTATATTGCGTTCATGGCGGGCATCTTCCTGGTGGAAGCCTGGTGGCTGAAGCTGCTGCTGGGCATCGGCGCCGGCTGCACCGTGGCGATGCTGTTCGTCTGGGCCCACGATGCCGCGCATGGCGCGCTGTTCAAGAACCGCCGTACCTCGGAGGTGCTGGGCACGATTGCGATGCTGCCGTCGCTGAACATGTATCGACTCTGGTCGCACGGCCACAATCGCGTCCACCATGGATTCACATCTTTCAGTCCGATGGACTGGATCTGGCGCCCGTGGACGCCCGCGGAGTATGAGGCCAGCAGTCCCGGCCAGCGCCTGCTCTATCGCCTCGAGCGCACGCCTTATTTCTGTGCCCTGCATTACCTGGTGCGGGTCTGGTGGGATGGCATGATCCGTTTCCGGCCCGAACAACCGGGTGAGGCGGCGACCCGCATGCGCAACAGCAAGCTCATCACACTGGCGTTCGCTGTGCTGATGGGCACTGCCGCCTGGGTGTTTGCCGGCGGCGTGGTCGGGGTGATCGCAGCGCTGGTCGTGCCCTTCCTGGTGTTCAACTATTTCATTGCGCTATTCGTGTATCTGCACCATACGCACCCTGACATCCCGTTCTTCAGCCAGCGCGACGAGTGGAGCCAGAGCCTTGGCCAGATCTACTGCAGCACGGTGATCCGCTGCTCGCGCCTCAGCGAGGCGCTGACGCACAATATCCTCATTCACGTGCCACACCACGTCAGCCCCGTGATCCCGTTCTATCACATCAAGGGCGCCTACGAAGACCTCCGGCGAGGCTACGCTCAGTACATCCACGAATACCGCTTCAGCTGGCGGACGGTGTTCGGAATTTTCCGTCGCTGCAAGCTCTACGATTTCGAACAGCACCGCTGGTACACCTTCGCCGAGGGACGCGCCCTGGCGCCGGCCAACAGCGCTTCCAGCGTCTGAACACGCAGCGCCTCAGGCGCTGCGAAGCATCTTGCGATCGCGCTTGACCCCATACATCAGCTGGTCGGCAGACTCGAGTATTGCCGCCAGATCCGTGTGATGAATAAAGTCAGCGCCGACCACGCCTGCACTGAAGCTGATCCTGTAACCGCGGCGTTCGCGAACCTCGAGGTTATCGACCGCCGCGTCGAGCCGATCCAGTGACGGTCGGGCTTCATCAACCCCAGCGCCGCTCATGACGACGGCGAATTCATCGCCGCCGAGCCGACCCACGACATCGGAATCACGAAACGTGGAGCGCAGAATCTCGCTGAAGTTCTGCAACGCACGGTCACCCTCAGCATGACCGAATCGGTCGTTGATCTGCTTGAAATCGTCCAGGTCGATGAACAGCACGCTGAGCGGTTCATCGCGGCGCCGACACAGTGAGAACGCGTGCTGACCCAGCGTTTCGAAGCCGCGACGATTGGATAACAGTGTCAGCTCATCCATGGTCGCGAGCTGCACAGCCGCCAGCTCCTGTTCGGCCATCTGTGCCAGGTCACGCAGCAAGCGTCGGTCATCTTCATCGAAGCTGCGCGGTTCACGATCGATCAGGCACAACGTGCCAAGCCGGCTGCCATTGGCCACCTGCAGTGGACATCCGGCATAGAAGCGGATGCCCGGATCGCCGGTGACCAGCGGATTGTCGCGGAAGCGTGGGTCGCACAGCGTATCGGACACCGTAAAAATGTCATCATCGAGAATCGCATGCCCGCAGAACGAAATATTGCGCGGCGTCTCGGTTGCATCAAGACCGACACAGGATTTGAACCATTGACGCTCGGAATCGACCAGGCTGACCAGCGCAATGGGCACACCGAACAGACGCTTGGCCAGTCGCGTCAGGCGATCAAAGCGCTCCTCCGGCGAGGTATCGAGGACGTTCAGCGCGCGCAATGTCTCAATGCGCCTGGACTCATCCGGCGGCAGATCTGGACTCTTCAAATTTGGGCCCCTTGCGGCTGGCTGCGTAGCATTGCTTCGCCGGCAGGTTGATGGACTGTGACAAGGCTACCGAGGGCATGCTGAAAGCGCTGTTAACTGCGCCGCAGTTTACGGCTGTCAATCCAGCCACAGGGACCCGCGCCGGCGTTCCAGTTGCCACGGCCCCTGCGGATCGGACCGGCACGCATCGAAGCGATACGAAGGCCTGCGACCCGGCAGCGTGTACTTCAGGTCAACGAAAGCCACGCAGGCGCGCCCCGGTCCATGGTCGGACTCCAGGACCGTCGGAAACTCCGCGAATGCCCGGAAGCCCTGCAGGGCGGGTGCGCGCCAGGCACTGCCCACGGCAGCCTCGTCGGCTGCAGGCATCCGGGGGTGCCGCTGCCAGCGGGCGGTATCGACAGGACGATAAGCTTCGGCCAGTTCGCGCAATCCCGGCGTCAATGCCAATAGCACCGGCGCGACCGATTCGCCCCTGATGCGCACATGCGCCTGCAGCCAGGCATCGTCCTGTGCCCTGATGAGCTTCCAGTGTCGCGGGCTCAACGGCTGCGCCAGTGCGTATACCGCCTCATCGGGGCCGGCCGCCGCCCGTGCCGCCGACAGCGCCGCCTGGTGCTGGCTGAACAGGAAGGTCACATATCCCGTCAGCATCAACAGGGAGACCAAGGCCGCCTGTCGCGAAATGGCCGGCCATCGCAGCACGATGGCCATGCCGAGGACCACGATCGCGGCGAAGTACGCATCGATGACGAAAGCGACCGGCACCGAGAAGCGCGCCATGGATAGCGGTGCAAACAGCATCGTGCCGTAGGAGGTGATCACGTCTCCGGCGATATGGGCCAGCAAACCGAGACACAGTGGTATGAAAAACGTCTGCCATTGATAGCGGCCGCGACAGGCGAGCGACAGCAGCTGCACCAGCAGCCAGGCCCACACCGGCACCAGCAGCAGCGAGTGTGTCGGGCCCTGGTGCCACTGCAGGTAGAACAGTGTGCCGAAGGCCCGGAGCAGGAAGTCGATGTCCGGGAATACGCCACCGACGAACCCGGCAAGCAGCCATACGCGCGCTTCCCGGCCGGCCGGCCGATGTCGCCGCGGCGTGCATGCACAGGCCAGCAGCGCGCCACTGAGCCCGTGCGACAGGGTATCCATGCCTGGCGGCTTTAGCGGCGGTCCGGGGCATCGACAGCTGCTGCGGCACTCACGACCGCTGATCGCCCGCCATAGATGAGCCGATCGAGCTGGCCGGCCGCGGCCAGACTGCGCTCAAGCCACCGTCGGGTCCTGGCCGCATCGGGCGACTCGTCGCGCATCCAGTGAAAAAACGTCGCCAGGTAGATCGACGTCAGCGCGGTTTCTTCCAGCGCCCGGCGCAGGAAGGTGGCGTCGCGCTGCGCCGCTTCGCGGACCCACTGAACGGTGCGGCTCACCCGCATCAGGCCCGGGACCTGGATATGCACGTGGCCCGGTTCGAGCTTGCCGTAGATCATCTGCCGGGTGACCCGTCGATGCGACGCCAGCGCCTCCAGCCAGGTCATGATCAGCAAATGCAGTCTTTGCTGCGTGGACAGTGCCGCAAAGGCATCCGTCCCGGCAGCCTTGAGCATCGCGCGATCGGCGCGATCAAACCACGCATCGACCAGATCTTCCTTCTCGCGATAGTGTTTGCGGATGTCATCGAGACTGATCCCCAGCGCGTCGGCGACCTGGTGAAGCCGCACAGCCTCCCAGCCGTGCTCATCACCCAGCGTCAACGCCGTATCGAGGATTCGCTGCTGCAGATTGCGTCTGTTCGGAGCGGGCATGGCATCCTCCCTGCGGCCATCGCCGCATGGCCTGAGCCTGTGTCCTTCCTACCCCTCCAGCACTGCCGGGTCAACCGAATCACCGCCTGTCGGCGCCGTGATCGGCTACAGCGCCAGCGCAAGCGGCTCCTGCAGGTGATCGTGCAGCCAGCCCAGCAGGCGCGCGGCATCGGCGCCGTTGATGACCCGGTGATCGAAGCCCAGCGTCAGCGGCAGCAGCGAATCTTCGACGAGCTGCCCGTCGGCGAGGCGCGGCTGACGGCGGGCGGCGCCCACCCCGAGGATCGCCACCTCGGGCCAGTTGACCATCGGCATCAGCCCATCGGCGCCCAGCCCCCCGAGGTTGGAAATGGTGATGCAACCGCCGCGCAGCAGCGCAGGGTCCAGCCGGCCGGCCCGCGCCTGCTCGGCAAGCGTCGCCAGCGCCATCGCGGTCTCGCGCAGCGACAGTCGATCTGCGTTGCGCAGTACAGGCACCATGAGTCCGCGCGGCGTATCCACCGCCACACCGACGTGCACATCCTCACGCAGGACCAGAGTCTGGGCTTGCGCATTGAAACCGGCATTGAAGCGCGGGAATTCGCGCAGCCCCTGCGCCAGTGCGCGTGTGAGCAACGCGGTGAGCGTCAGGGGCAGCTCGGGATCACGCGCGCGCAGCCGTCGACGCGCCGCCTCCAGCGCATCGATGGGCACATCGCGACTGACCCAGGCGTGGGGCACTTCGCGCCAGGCCCGCTGCATGTTCCCCGCCACCGCGCGGCCGATGCCATCCAGCGGCTGCTGCGTCACCGCACCCCACTGGGTCAGATCGGGCAGTGCGATATTGCCCGGCACCGCGCCGCCCGTAGTGCCTGCGGTGCCGCGCTCACGCACATGGCGCTTGATGTCGTCCTTGCTGATCCGCCCGCGGGCGCCGCTGCCCTGTACGTCGGCCAGGTCCACACCGAGCTCGCGGGCGAGCCGGCGGGCGGCGGGACCGGCCGGCGCAATGCTGCGCTCGTCCGCGGAGCCCGACGCCGTTGCTGCAGGAGGTGTCGGTGCAGGCGATGTCGACGACGAAGGTCTATCGACTGGCGCGGCAGGCGACGCCTGGTCAGCCTGCTCCCGGGGCGCTGAATCTTCAGCGCCGGCCCCGCTCGCGGTGCTGGTCTCAGAACTGCCGGCTGCATCAGTCGCCACGGCTGCTTCGCTGCTATCGCCGTCGCTCCGACTGCTCGCCGGTGCAGACGCGGCGCTCACACGTGCGAATGCCTTGCCTTGTGTCAGCGTGTCACCTGTCCCGACCAGCCAGGCCTCGATGACACCATCGGCGGGCGCCGGGACTTCCATGACCACCTTGTCGGTCTCGATCTCGAGCAGCGTATCGCCGGCAGAGACCCGCTGACCGACTTCGGCGAGCAGCTGTGCAACCACCCCCTCGCTGACACCGTCGCCGAGTGCGGGAATATTCCAGGTCTGTGTCATCTGTTCTACCTTTCGCTCAGCGAGCCATCGGGTCGGGTTTGTCCGCAGCCACCGGCAGGGCCTCCAGCGCCTCGGCCAGGGCCGCATCATCGAGCAGGCCCTGGTCGGCCAGCGACACCAGGGCCGCACGCGCAATATGTGCCGCGTCGATCTCGAAGTAATCGCGAAGTGACTCGCGCGTCTCACTCAAGCCGAAGCCATCGGTGCCAAGCACCGTGTAGGCCGACGGCATCCAGCGCGCGATCATATTGGGCAGTGTCTTCATGTAATCGCTGACGGCGACGAATGCGCCCTCGCAATCCGCGAACAGCGTCTCGATGCGCGGCGCGCGCCGTGACGCCTGCGGATCAAGCCTGTGTGCGCGCTCACAAGTCTCGGCATTACGGGCAAGCTCCACATAGCTGGTCACGCTGTAGACACTGACACTGCAGCCGCGCGCCTCGAGCAGCGGCACCGCGGCCAGCGCCTGCTGCATGATGCTGCCACTGGCCAGCAGCTGCACGGGCAGACCTTCACCCTGGGCTGCGCGGAAGCAGTAGGCACCCGACAGGATTTCCTGTGCGCTGACGCCCTCGGGCATCGCCGGCATCGGATAGGTCTCGTTGTAGACGGTCAGGTAGTAGAACACCTGCTCCTGGCGCTGATACATCGCCTCGATGCCGTCGCGCACGATCACGGCCAGCTCGTAGGCGAACGCCGGATCGTAGCTGCGCAGGTTGGGCACGGTGCTGGCCAGCACATGCGAGTGACCATCCTGGTGTTGCAGGCCCTCGCCATTGAGCGTCGTGCGTCCCGCCGTGCCGCCGAGCAGGAACCCGCGGCAGAGCATGTCGGCGGCCGACCAGATCATGTCACCGACGCGCTGGAAGCCGAAGATCGAGTAGAAGATGTAGAACGGGATGGTCGGCACGCCGTGCACGGCATAGGCGGTGCCGGCAGCTAGAAACGAGGCGATCGCGCCGGTCTCGCAGATGCCCTCCTGCAGAATCTGGCCATCGCGGGCCTCGCGGTACGGCAGCAAGGTATCGGCATCCACCGGCGTGTACTGCTGGCCTTCCGGAGAATAGATGCCGGCCACCTTGAACAGGCCGTCCATGCCGAAGGTGCGCGCCTCATCGGGCACGATGGGCACGATATAGCGGCCGAGCCGCTCATGTCGCAGCAGCCGCGCGAGCATGCGCACGACGACTGCCGTCGTGGAGGCCTCGCGGCCGTCGCTACCCCTGAGGAACTCCTCGAACTCCTCGAGGGTGGGGGCCTGCAGCGCGGCGCAATCTACGCGGCGCAACGGCAGGTAACCGCCCAGCGCCTCGCGCTTCGCCTGCAGGTAGGCCATCTCTGCACTGTCGGCGTCAGGCCGGTAGAAGGCTGCACGCCGAATCGCGTCTTCATCCAGCGGGATGCCCAGATCGCGGGCCACCGCCAGGCGCTCGTCAGCACTGAAGTTCTTTTTCTGGTGGGCGGTGTTGCGCCCCTGCGCCGAGGCGCCCAGGCCCTCGCCTTTCACGGTCTTGATCAGGATCACGGTCGGCCGGCCGTTGGCCGACAGCGCGCGCGGGTACGCGGCAAACACCTTCTTGGGATCCTGGCCGCCGCGGCGGATGCGCCGGATCTCCTCGTCGGTCAGCGAGTTCATCATCTTCTGCAGTTGGGGGTTGCCCTCGACCCAGTGCTCGCGCTGCACATTACCCGGCAGGACGGAGTAGTACTGGTAGTCGCCATCGACGGCCTCTTCCATGCGCCGGCGCAGCACGCCGTCATGATCCTGGGCCAGCAGGGCATCCCAGCCGCTGCCCCAGATCACCTTGATGACATTCCAGTCGGCGCCGCGGAAGCTGCGCTCCAACTCCTGGATGATCTTGCCGTTGCCGCGCACCGGCCCGTCGAGTCGCTGCAGGTTGCAGTTGACCACGAGCACCAGGTTGTCGAGCTTTTCGCGCGCGGCGATGTTGATCGTGCCCAGCACTTCGGGCTCATCGGCCTCGCCATCGCCGATGAAGCACCACACGCGGCCGCCATTGGCGGGCTTCAGGCCGCGGTTCTCCAGGTACTTGGCGAAACGCGCCTGGTAGATCGCCGTTGGCGTGGACAGGCCCATCGACGCGTTCGGCACCTGCCAGAACGTCGGCAGCGCGCGCGGATGCGGATACGACGGCAGGCCGCCGCCGGGAGCGAGTTCACGACGGAAACTTGCCAGACGCTCCCCGTCGAAGCGACCCTCGAGGAAGGCGCGCGCGTAGATGCCGGGTGCCGCATGTGGCTGCGGCATCACCAGGTCACCGCCATAGTCTTCACTGCGGGCACGGAAGAAGTGGTGGAACCCGACTTCGAGCTGGGTCGCCGCCGAGGCATAGGTGGCGATGTGTCCGCCGACGCCCGCGCCGGCATCCTGCGCCTGCAGCACCATTGCCATGGCATTCCAGCGCAGGCAGTTCTCGATGCGTTTCTCGATATCGAGATCGCCGGGATAAGCCGGCTGATCACTGGCGGCGATGGTGTTGATGTAAGGGGTGTTCAGCGTGGCCTCGCTGAGCACCACGCCGCGTGCGATCGCATGGTCCTGCACGGCACGCAGAATGGCGCGCACACCGTCCTCGCCATATTCGCGGCGGATGTAGTCGATGGATTCGAGCCACTCCTGGCGGTCTTGCGCCAAGCTGTCGATGAGTTGCGCTGCCATGTGCTCTCCGTGCCCTGCAGGCTGTCCCAGGCTGACGCCCAATCCACCAATTGTAGAGATATGGCTGGATGCGCGATTGCGAATCATGGCCTTTGATGGCATATTCTTGGCAGAATAGTTCAATAAACAATCCGAATAAGGCAGAAAATGCCAGATATCTCACTCGACCGGATCGACTACCGGATTCTGCACCAGCTGCAGAACGATGCCCGAATCACCAACGCCGAGCTGGCTGAGCGCGTCGGCCTGTCGCCGTCGCCGTGCCTGCGCCGCGTGCGCGCGCTCGAGCAGGCGGGCATTCTCAAGCGCTATGTTGCGCTGGTGGATCCCCGTGCCGTGGGTCTGCCGATCAGCGTCGTGGTCAATGTATCGCTGCGCAGCCAGGAGCGCGCAGCGCTGGAGGAGTTCGAAACCCAGATCCAGCGCTGCCCGGAAGTCATGGAGTGCTACCTGATGACGGGCAACAGCGACTACCTGCTGCGCATTGTCGTGCCGGACCTTGAGAGCTATGAGCGCTTCCTCGCCGATACACTGACGCGCATTCCCGGTGTGGCCAACATCCAGTCGGGACTGGCCTTGAAACAGGTGGTCTACCGCACGGAACTGCCGCTCAGAGAATCACCCGCACGATAGTCGCGCAGACCAGCGCGATCAGGACCACGCCCATCAAATCCACGGCGGCACCGACCCTGATGAACTTCGCCACCGGGACATGACCGGTGGCGATGACCATCGCGTTGGAGGCCGTACCGGCAGGATTGGCCACACCCCAGCTCGACGCGAGTCCTGCCGCCAGCGCCACGGGCACGGGGTCATAACCGCCCGCGACGGCCAGGGCGGCGACGATGGGCATGAAAGTCACCGCCGTGCCCACTTGCGAGGCGCATTCGGTTACCGCGATGCAGATCAGCGCGACCACCATCAACAGCAGCAGGAACGGCAACGCCGAGACCCCGCCCAGCGCGCCACCAATCCAGTCACTCAGGCCAGTGAACACGATGGCATCCGCCAGTGCCAGACCGCCACCGAGCAGGAACACCAGGAACCACGGTGCCTTCTGGCAATCCACCCACTCCAGCAGACGCCCGTCGCGCCGCGAAGCCTGCGCTTCACCGCTGGGGAGCAGACACAGTGCAAGTGCGGCAATCATCGCCACGGCGGGCGCGGACAGCCCGGGCACGAAGCCCTGCAGCCAGGGCAGGCTGATCCATGAGGCGCTGGTCAGCACGAGAATGATGAGAACGCGCCGTTCGGGCCGAGTCAGCGGGCCTTCCCTGCCCACCGCCGAGGCGATCGTCTCGCGCGATAGCGTCGCGTAGCTCGACGCGCGCACCTGGCGGGTGATCAACCACCAGGCACAGGGCAGCGCAACAGCCACCAGCGGCAGACCGAAGCCGATCCACTGGATGAAGCTCACCTGCACATCAAACTGCCTATCGAGCAGTTCCATGACCACCGGGTTGACCGGAGTGCCCACCGGTGTGATGAAACCGCCCATGTTCGAGGCCAGCGCGATCGCCAGGAAGATTGCACACAGGAAGTGCCGGCGCGCCGTATCGCTGGTCTCGATGCCCCCGTTGCCCACGGCCGCGGCGATGGCGGCCGCAATGGGCAGCATCATCACCGTCGTGGCCGTATTGTTGACGATCATCGACATGCTGGCCGTGGCGATCATCAGGGCAAGAATCAGGTGAGGGGGCTCAGGACTGCTGCGTTTGACCAGCAGCAAGGCCAGGCGCCGGTGCAGCCCCCACTTCTCGGTCGCCAGACCCAGAATCGCCCCGCCGATGACGAGGAACAACACCGGGGCCATGTAGTTGGAGCTCACCGTGGCTGCACTCTGCACGCCCAGCAGCGGCAGCAGCAGGAAAGGCAGCGAGCCAGTCAGCGGAATCGGCACGGCCTCGGTGAACCACCAGATGCCCATCAGCACGGCAACCGATGCAGTCTGCCAGGCGGCAGGCGACAAGCCAGCCGGCACGGGCAGGATCTGCAGCGCCAGAAACGCGGCCAAACCGATCCAGAAGCCCAGGCGCCTCAGCATGGCGGCCGGCCAGCAGCGTCACCGCGACTGGCGGCAACCGGGGTAACAGTCATATCGGGCAAAGGCGCTTTCCGGCGAACAAATCGGTCGCCACGTTAGCCTTGCCCGAAAGCGGCGTCAATCCAACAGAGGCGCCGGCTCCTGCTCCAGCGCGTACATCTCCAGCGAAGACAGGTTGGGGCCATAATCACTGTCCGGCGCGGTCAGATACTCAGGATGGCGCGCACGAGTATCGCGCACGATCTGCTCGGGGACATCGGCGAGCGTCGGCACCGACGCCATCTGCCCCAGGTACAGGCAATGTCCCGGCGCCTGGCCCATCAGCATCCACGGCAGCCAAGGCGTCACGCGCGTCCACGTGCCGCCATGGCGCACGGTGGTCAGGGCCTCGTTCTGCATGTCATCAAGGCTGATATTGAAGAAAAACAGCTCGGAGACCTGAACGTTTTCTCCGGCACTCTCCCGCGGCCACTTGTCGGGCTGCAGCGCGCTGCGGTAGTACAGGTGGATATGTCTGCTCATCAGCAGCCTATCGCCATCCTGGCGCCAGTCCAGATGGAAGGGAATCGGCTCGGGCGGGCCCTGGTCAGGGTTCAGACCACCGTAGTTTGGCGGTGGGCCCAGGGTTTCCCGGATGGTGTGATTGAACGGATCATTGGCGATATGCACCACGCGCACCGTCTCACCGCTGATCGGATTGACCATCTCGTCGAGCACCTCGCCGGTGGCCAGATCGTAGTAGTAGACCACCTCTCGCAACAGCCTGCGGTAGCCGGGCTCATCATCGGGCAGCGCCACCAGGCGATACGAGGACATGCCACGAAACCCGCAGATGTCGCGTACCGCACCACCAGGCGCCACACCCATCACCAGGCCCTCATACCAGCCATGGGTTGTCGACTTCAGATCGATGTCTCCCGAAAGTCGCGCGTAGGCAATCATGTTGCCGCGCTGCGAGGTCAGATCGAGATACGGACCTTTCACGCTCGCGCCGGGTATGCGCTTGGTCATCGCGAACGCCGGTGCCGCGGCCCCACCCAGTCCGAGTGTGGCCAGGCCACCGGCGGCACCCCCTGCCAGGAAGCTGCGCCGATCGATACGGCTGTCTTCGTTATTCATATTGTCACTCCCGGTGCTCGGAGGCAGTCTGGGTGCCGTCCTGGTCGTCGATATGAGGCAGATGTTGCGGGTCTTGGCTGACGCGAATCACGCGCCCGCCGGTATTGCCACCGGCAAACAGTGCGCCAAGCGCTGCCGGCGCATGTTCCAGGCCTTCTGCAACATCATCCGTGAGCACCAGGCGTCCCTGACGGTACCACTCCCGCAGCCGGGCCTCGAACGCCGGCCAGCGGTCGACGTAGTCAAACACAAAAAAGCCTTCCATGCGTGAGCGCTGATAAAGCAGGTTGAAATAATGCGTCGGCCCGGGCGGTCTTGGCCGCTGGTACTCGGTGGAAATCATGCCGCACAGTACCACGCGCGCACCTACGGCCAGATGCTGCAGTGCGGTATCGAGCATGTCGCCGCCGACCGAGTCCAGGTAGACATCGAGGCCATCCGGACACAGCCTGCCCAGGGCATCACCGACGCTGTCCTGCCGATAGTCGATCACCTCATCGCAAAGCCCACGCTCCAGCAGCCAGCGGCACTTGTCCTGACCACCGGCGATGCCGATGACCCGCTCGGCACCCTGGATGCGCGCCAGCTGACAGGCGATAGAGCCCACGCCGCCAGCTGCAGCCGACACCACCACGGTGTCACCGCTGCGCACCTGGCCGACTTCGATGACGCCCACATAAGCGCTGTAAGCCAGCTGTCCGAACAGACCAAGCACGGTGGTCAGCGGGCGAACAGGGGCGGGCACCTTGCGCACGTTTCGAACATTGTGGCTGGGGTCTTCGCTGGCCTCGGGGGCAAGCACGGCATAGTCCTGCCAGCCCAGCGAGGCCTGCACGATGTCGTCCACGGCGAAGCCCGCGTGACGGCTGGCGACCACGCGGCCGACGCCACGGCAGCTCATGACCTCGCCGATCTCCACTGCAAAGTGAAACTGGCGCTCCGTGCTCACATACATGCGTTGCGCCGGGCTGGTACCCAGCACGATCGTCTGCACGAGAATCTCGCCTGGCTGCAGATCCGGCACCGGCGCCTGGCCGAACTCGAAATGCTCAGGGCCCGGGTGTTCGCCCTCGCTGACGAGCCGTTTCAGGCGCCACTGGCGGTTGGTAATCATCGATTCTCCTACCTGTCTTGTTGATGTCGTGATGCAAGACTACACGGGCCTCGTGGGGCGCATACCCCCCGGCCGCGAACAGCCAACTGGTGGCAGGCACAAATTTGATTTGCGTCGTGTAGGCTTCAGTTAAATTACAATTTAAGGGTCGCCTGCGCGTTGGGACAAGGGGAACCGGTGCAACTCAAGCAGCTCAAGTATTTCATGGCCGTGCTCGAACATGGCAGCTTCTCCAACGCCGCTGCAGAGCTGGGACGCACCCAGCAGGCCATCTCGAAGGCGGTGCACAATCTCGAGGAAATCGTAGGTGTTCGTCTGCTCGATCGCAACGCACGTGTCGCCACGCCCACCGTGTTTGGCGAACTGCTGCTGGTGCATGCGCGCAATGTGGATCTGGAGTTGCGCAGCTTTCGCGAGCGGGTCGCCGAGATGCTCGGCACCGACAAGGGACAGGTCACGGTCGGGGCCAGCGCCACGGCGGCCGGACTGTTGCTCGCCGACGCAGTCTCAATGCTGCAGTCCAGGCAGCCCGACATCAGGGTGACGGTGAAAGCCGGCATCTACCAGGATCTGCTGCCGAACCTGCTGCGCGGCGAACTCGACATCTGTGTCGGCGTGGAGACGGTCGATGCGAATATCGAAGGCCTGGTCCGCGAAGTGCTGTGCCGGGAGCGTTTCTGTGTCGTGGCCTCGGCACAGCACCCATTGGCCGGTCAGGCCAGCGTGCGCCACCAGCAGCTGCTCGAGCACCCCTGGGTGCTTGGGCAAAAACTGGGCTCGGTGGAAGAGGCCTTCGTGGAAAGCTTCGACACACTGGGGCTGGGGCGACCCGACGCCGCCATCGAGACCAATTCCACCGAATTTCTGCGTGAGATCCTGCTGCGGGATCAACACCTCTGCCTGCTGCCTGCAGATCTGTTTGCCGATGAAATCGCGCAGGGTCGAATGGTCAGGCTACCGGTCACACAGTTTGACTGGAGCGCATCGATCTCACTGTACTACCGGCGCGGCACGGCGCCTGGAAACGCCACCGTGGCGCTGATCGATGCGCTGCACGTGGCCTCGCGCCAGCACGAGCGCAACAGCAGCTGATATACCGGCCGACGCCTTAAGCGCCCGGCGGGTGCTTGCTTGAGTTCACTCTGCAACGCCGTTGAGCACCTCGCGCAACTTACGCGCCAGGTCGTTGCGCCGGTAGGGCTTGCTGAGCAAAAAAGTGCCCTCGGGCAGGCGGCCATCGCGCACAATGGCGCTTTCGGAGTAGCCGGAGGTGAAAAGCACCGGCAGGTCTGGTTGCAGCCCGGTCGCAGCATCGGCCAGCTCGCGGCCGTTCATGCCGCCGGGCATGATGACGTCGGTGAACAGCAGGTCGAAACGATGACCCTGCTGCAGCAAGCCAAGCGCCGTCGGTCCGTTGCCTGCCGAGGTGACGCGATAGCCCAGGGCCTCGAGCTGCGAGCGCACAAGCTCGCGTACGGCATCATCGTCCTCGACCAGCAGCACATGCTCACCACTGGTCTGCATCGCCAACGGCGCGTAGGCGCCGGTAGCCTCTGCTGCCTTGTCATGCACGGCTGGCAACAGAAGCCTGACCGTGGTGCCGTGATCCGGCTCCGAATATATCCGCGCATAGCCGCTGGATTGCCTGACGAAACCGTACACCATGCTCAGGCCAAGACCTGTGCCTCGACCGACGTCCTTGGTGGTATAAAACGGCTCGAACGCGCGGCTCAAAGTCTCCGCACTCATGCCCTCGCCCGTGTCGGTCACGGAAATCACCACGTACTCGCCCGCCTGAAGCCTGTCGGGTCCCGGCTGATCCTCTGCGTCAAGGGTACGCGTCTTCACATCCAGCGTCAGTCGGCCACCGGCAGGCATCGCATCGCGGGCATTGATACACAGGTTCAGCACCGCACTTTCGAGCTGATGCGCATCCACAAGCGCCACACACGGCTCATCGCCGGCCACAAGTGCGACCTCGATGTCGTCACCCAGTGTGCGGTACAGCAGAGACTCCATGCCATGCAGCAGCTGGACGACGTCCACAGGTCTTGGATTGAGCTCCTGCTGCCGCGAAAACGCCAGCAGGCGCTGCGTCAACGAAGCCCCCCGTACCGCCGCTGATCTCGTCGTCTCGGCCAGCGAACGCAGCTGCGAGCCCTTCTCCAGGCTCTCGCAGAGTTGATCTGCGCTGCCCAGGATGACCGTGAGCAGATTGTTGAAATCGTGGGCGATCCCGCCAGTGAGTTTTCCCACCGCATCGAGGCGCTGTGAGCGGCGCAGCTGTTCGGCTATCTTCCGATTGGCTGTGAGATCCCGGGCGATGGCCAGATGCCGGACACTGCCGTCGTCATCAGGCATCGGGGCCGAGACGATCTCTATGGAGAACGACGCTGCGTCGGGCGCCACGACGTCACACTCCAGCCGCCCGCTCGCGCCGGCACACACCTGTTCGTGAAATGCCTGAAAACGCGCCTGGTCGGCTTCTGCCAGAAAGGAGGCGAACGGCCTGCCGACAACATCGGCTTCACTGCCTGCCTGGAGCAGTGACAGGCCCGACGGATTGGTCTCGAGCACCGCTGCGCCAGCATCGAGCACCATGACGGTGTCGGGTGTGGAATCAATGAGCGTCTGCAGCCGGCGTTCGCGCTCGCGCAATACCCCTCGGGCAGTTCTTTCCCTGGCCAGCGCCGATTCGAGCGTGCCCAGCACCCCGCCCACCGATAAGGTCACCACCGCTGCCACCAGCACGAAGTTTGCTGCAACCAGGGCCCAGTCGGCATGGGTGCCTGACCAGCCGAGCGGCGGGACGGTCCACACCACGTGCCCCGCCACACCCATGCCAACAAGTGTCAGGGTATTGATCACGACACTGACCAGGCCAGCACGCCAGCCCAGCAACACCGTCGTAATCGCCGAGTGGCCAAGCAGATAGATCTGAGCCACGGTACCCGCGACCGTGAGCAGCATGGCCCCCAGGAAATAGATCACCAGACAGGTGGCCAACGCCCTGAGGGTGTAGGCGAGGTGTTTCAGCCACCACAGCAGCAACACTGCGGCAATCACCACGGTGTCGATGAGGATGATGGCCCAAAGCCCCTGCAGCCAGGCCCAGTACACGCTGATGCCATAGACGACGACACCGAATGTCACCGCCACATTCAGAATGATCTGCAGCAGGTCGGCACGCCAGGTGCGGCTGTCCAGCTCAAAGCGCATACGCGGTCGAGGCTCCATCAGCGATGGGATGCCGGCCGACACCCTGACTGCATACTAGCGCGGCCGGAAGGTGCGCTGGATATCCGAGCGCATGCCATCATACTGCTCGGCCAGTAATTGATCGTAGGCCTGCGTCAGGCTCAACATCATCTCCGCCTGCAGCTCATCGAGGCTCACCTGCAGTGCGGCGATCAGTTCATCGCGATTTCGCGCCTCGTCCCAGCGCAGCAGCGCCCAGTCGACGGCCAGCCAGCTCGCAGCGCCCGCCACGAGGGCGCATGCCAGCGCGCCCGGCCCACTCGGTGCGCACACTGCAGCGCCCCCCGCTGCGGCGCTGCCAACACGTGCAGCCCCGCGGCCGGCGCCACGCGCTGCCATCGCGCGACCCGATGTGGTCGCCGCCCGTCGGCTGGCGGCACGCCAGATCACAGGCCCCGCAGCAGCGCCGGCCGCAGCTGCGCTGCTGAGCGAAAACCGCGCCATGAATTCCGTGCGTCCATAGCCCGCAAGCTGCTGTTGCAGCGCATCCAGCGAGATCTGCTGGGTCTGCGGCAGCGGCGCGACCGGCATACGATGGTCATCGAGCAGCGCGAGCATTTCCAGCAACCAGCTCTCACGCGTCTGGTTGGCCTGCTGCAGCACCGTGGTATCGGTGTGCATGCGCAACATGTCGAGACCTTCGGCGAAATTCGTCGACTCGAAAATCAGCGCCTCGGCCCTGCGCGCAACATAGCCTTCCGCCACCACACCGGATTTCTCCAGTGCCAGCATCGACAGGCGCGTGTACTCACCGCCCAGCGAGTAGTACCAGTCGGCGAACACGGGCAACTGGGCGGCAAGCTCTGCGAACAGGCGGTCGAGCCCATGCTCGAGGTGTGCATCGACGAGCCGCCGTGCTTCGACTTCGCCCTCGCTGAAACGCAGGGCCGAGAGCAGGGCCAGCGTATCGGCGCGTGCCGCCGTGACCTGGTAGTGCTGATCGGCGACCTGCACTACGACATCATCGGCCGGTGCCCCGCCCGACTGCCACTGCGCGCGCTGCGCCAGTGCCAGGCACAGCACCACCGCGCCGGCCACCAGCAGCAGCACCGACCACAATGGCGGTGCCCGGCGGGTATCGGCAACGATGAGGGTGTCAGTCATGCAGTATCCTCAATCCAGCGAACCTGCGCGTATCGCAGCCTGTCGGCGTCGCCAGCCCGGCAGCGCCGCCACACCGGCGGCGAACACCAGGTATGACCATACAAACAGCCCTTCTGCTGCAAGCAGCAGCACCCAGCCGGCCATTCGCAGCAGCGGGCTGCCCACTGCGGGCAGCAGTTGCTGGCCGAGCCACAGCGCCAGCGCGTCCTTTGCCGCCGCCAGCTGCAGCAACCCCTCCAGCGGGGCGCTCAGGGCGCGCTCGCGCGACATCTCGTGCCACAACGCCTGCCTGAGCGTGACCTCGGCGAACTCTGGATACTGACCATACAGCGCCAGCCAGGCCATCGCGCAGAACAGCATCACGAACTGCAGGGCCATGGTCACACGCCAACTCAGCTCCGGCAGGAAGACCGGCGAGACATGCCGGCGTAACAGCCTGCCCACCAGCGCCTGAAGGCCGATCAGCACCGGCAGGCTGGCCGCCAGCAGCCACCACAGCAGATCCTGCTGCAGGCGCACGATGGCCACCAGCAGCACCAGCGCCAGCAGTGCCGCCACCAGCCACAAGCGCAACGCCAGCACGGGGCCGCCCCGCAGCCGCAGGCGCCAGGGACTGGCCTGGTGCATATACGCAGTCAGAAACGCCTGGCGGCGGCTCAGCGCACGCACCCACAGGCCGGCAAGCATGATCAGGCTGATCAGCAGCCAGGCCATCACCAGCACCCAGGTGGGGCTGCTCCGACCGAGGATATTCAGTAGCAGCAGCGCGGCCATCGCGGGGATGAGCCACAGCAGGGCCCACAACCATGCGTGCGCCACCGCAGCACTTGCTTGATGCCCGGGCTGCGGGGTCATTTCGGCTGTTTCTCGTCGGCGGGGCCATCCTGCCCGGCAGGGGCATCCTGCCCGGAGTGGGCGCCCTGCTCGGCGTTCGCATCCAACTGCACACCGGATCGCCGCAATGTCGCCGCAATCAGGCGCCCGGCCCCGATCATCTGCGTGGCCACTTCGCTGAAGCCACCGCGTCGGTTACCCAGGCGCAGGATACGCAGCAACTGGCCACGGCGCGCCGCATCCTGGCGCGCAAGAATCGCCGACCAGATCGCATCGACGTTGTACAGCTGCCCCTCGTCCAGCCGCGCCGGCACAATGTCGGACGGCGCCAATGCGAGATCCTGTGCCACCGCCTCGATCGCCGCGCGAATATTCACCGCCTTGTCGGTGATCGGCTGCGCCACATCATAGGGCGGCGACCACTCGGTGAAGGGGCGCAGCCGGTCGATGTGCGACATCACGACCAGCACCGGCGGCATGTCCAGTGCCGGCTCGGCGACAAAGCGCTGCCTGAGCCGATCCAGCAGTTCGCGATCCAGCGCACGGGCCGCGCTGTTGGCCGCGCACACCCACACCAGCATGTCACTGCCGGCGGCCAGTTCGGCCAGCGCGTCGATCTGCTCGGGGCGCTCCAGGCCCACCGAGTCGATCAGCTCGACTGCCGGGCGGTCCGGTGATTCGCCAAGCACATAGGCGTTGGCCCTGTCGGTGGCAGGCAGCACGTCCACGGCGGCCTTGACCTCGCCAAACAGCGCATTGAGCAGGCTCGACTTGCCGGCGTTCACCCTGCCGGCAAGCAAGACGCGCGGCGGCGGTGGCGCCAGCGCAGGTGGCGCCAGACGATCCTCGCCCAGTTCGTCGATATCAGCCCGCAACCGGCCACTGTAGAGATTGATTGCGGCACGACCGACTTCCTCGACGAGGATCCGCGCGACCCGGTCGGCCAGGAACGCACTCAACCCGCTGGTGGCGTACCCCTGCAGGGTGCGGCGTGCTTCAGAAAACACCGCCGCTACAGGATTGAGCAGCCACAGTCCGACCCGCCAGACACCGCTGCCGGTCTCGGCCACAGCCATTGCGGTCTTTCGGGCCTCATTGAGCCACAGCAACTGACCCAGACGCAGACGCCGTGAACCCGGAACGGCGTCAATGACAAGCCGGCGCGAACGCCGACTGATGCGCTCGATGAGCAGCAGCGCTTCGGGCAAGGTGAATTGCAGGATCGGCTGGGCCTCATTGGGCCGGTAGTGCGCAGCCACCTCGGCAATGACGGCACGCGCCGTGGCCAGTGCGGCCTTCTGATCGGCAAGAATCTCGCCCGTCACCTCGTCGGAGAACGCCAGCACACGTTGCCAGGCCGCCTTGTCATGCGCACTCCAGTCGGCATCCGGTGGCGCCGCCGGCGCCTGCGCATCCTCGCCGCCGGCAGCAGTTGAGCGCGGTCGCCGCGCGACGGCGATCAGCAGTCCAGCGACAAAAAAGCATGCGGCCATTGCGGCCACCCACACCAGCAGCCCGCCGCGATGCCACAACCACATCACGCCCAGCGGCAGCAGCACCAGCACAGGCAGCGCGGCCAGCAGCAGGGCTGCAATGCTCAATCCCTGGCGATGCCCCAGCAGCCGCCTCACGACTCGCCCGCCTGGGACCTGCCGCCGGGGCGCTCGTCACTGTGCTCGCCGGCCTTATCGCCCTTCTGACTGAACAGGCCACCAGATTTGGCCACGCGCCCGGCCTCGGCCATCGCGCGCCGAAACTCCTCGATGACCGCTTCGCGATCCGGACTTTTTCCGCCACGACGTCCGCGCAGGTAGAGCATGGCTGCATGCCCCAGTCCGTAGGTCACAACAAAGCTCAAGGCACTCGCGGTTGCAGCACCCACCAGCTGCCCGACACCCGGCACCAGCTTGACGATCTGGCGTACACCGAACAGTCCGCCCTGGTGCAGCAGCGTGCCCACACCGAGGCTGGCCGCGAACTCCGTGAGCGTGCGCCGTGACCACGACAGGCCATACAGTGCGGCCAGCGAGTGCAGCATCTTGCCCTGCACCACCGGCACGCCGACGGCACCGGCCACGGGCACCAGGTCGATGGCGCCGGCAGCCACGGCATAGCCCTGCACATGCGCGCGTGCGCGACGCTCGAGCGCATCGCCGCGCGCCGCGCGCCTGAGCATCGCGATGAAGCCCTCGACCGCGCCGCTTTCGAGCGCCGACCACAGCGTGTCGATGCCGTAGTCAGTCGGTGGCAAGCCGTCTTCGTCTGCGGTGAAGTCGATCGGTGCGAAGCGCACGGGCGCCTTGCCGGGCAGGGCCGTGAGCGCAGCACGCTGGGCGGCGAGACTTCGATCCAGCATCGCAATGCCGCTGGGGCTGATGCCGTCGGCACCGAAGGGATACGGCTGTGGATGCGCATCATCGGTATAGGCTTCATGCAGCGTGGTCTGCGCCACAACGATCGGCCAGTGCGGGTGGCGTCGGCGCACCTTCGCGAGCGCATCCAATAGGGCCGGCGGGACGGGATCGGTTGCACGCAGCACCGCCACGACCAGATGCGCCTGGGATTCGCACAGCGCAAGATCCTCGCCAGGATCGTAGGCGACTTCACCAAGACCGCGCGTATCCAGAAAGCGCACCACCGGCGCCTCGGTCGGAAAGTCGAAGATGCGCGAACGCTTCGTGCAGGGACGAAAGCCGCTGCCGATTTCGGCGGCACTGCTGCCGGTCAGGGTGCGGATGATGGAGCTTTTGCCAGTGCCGACCATGCCCAGCAGCCAGATCACCGGCGCCTGCGCGCGGGCCGCCTCGAGCACGCCCTCGGCCGCCTCGCCCGTCGGGTTCAGCACGCTCTGGCGGATCGCCCTCCATCGCCTGGACAGCAGCCCGCCGAGTCTTGCCCATACAGGCTGCATTCGGCGCTCATCGGTGACCCTGGTTGGAGGTCAGTATAGTGGTTGCTCACGCCATCAGCTTCAGCGATGCTTCAGGTATGGGCCCTTTCGGACGATTGATCGTAAGAACCTCACTCATCCACGCCAGGTACTCACCGTGATGGGCCGGCGCGACACCTATCGCGAGGACACGTCATGAAGATCATCCAAACCGCTGCCATTGGCCTTCTGGTGACATTCAGCGCTGCAAGCGTGAGCGCCGACCCCGCCGCCGACTTCGCTGCCCTGGTCGCGGATTTCGATGCCCACGAACAGGCGCGTGATCCGATCACCGCCGGGCGCGATGGCGATCTCGACGCGCTGGCACGCTGGCCCGAGGCGTCCCCGGCGGCGGTCGCACAACGCCTCGCGGCGGAAGCCGGTATGCATGCTCGCCTGCAGGCCATCGACATTGCCGCACTCGTCGAGCACGACCAGGTCAGCTACCGCGTGCTGGACTATCTGCTGGGCACGCGCCTTGAACTGGGTCGCCTCGAGCACCAGCGCATGGCCTTCACCAACGACAGCGGCTTTTTCTCCGTGCCCACCCAGCTGGCCAACTCCACGCGCCCGCGCAATGCGACCGAGGCACAGGCGTGGATCAGCCGTCTCAACGCGCTGCCCGGCTATCTGGAAGACCACCGTGCGTGGCTGCAGCGCGGAGTGGACTCAGGCTTCGTCCAGCCCGAGGCGGTCGTGGCCGAGGTCATCGCACAAATCGCCACCATCGCCGAGGCAAGTGCGCAAGACAGCGAACTGCTCCAGCCGATACAGCACCTGCCCAAGTCCATCCCGGCGGCCGA
Organism: Gammaproteobacteria bacterium; assembly: GCA_020832005.1. Classification (GTDB taxonomy): domain Bacteria; phylum Pseudomonadota; class Gammaproteobacteria; order Steroidobacterales; family PWYM01; genus PWYM01. Next base: position 30,385 of record JAFIFN010000030.1, read on the forward strand.
ACGCGAGCGCCTGATCGGCGAGGCGCGTGCCGCACTGGAGGACCAGGCGCTGCCCGCTTACCGGGCATTGCTGGCCTTCCTGCGCGATGACTACCTGGCGCAGCCGCGCACGAGTATCGGCATCTCGGAGGTCCCGGGCGGGCGTGAATATTATCGCGCCGTCGTGCGCTACCACACGACGCTTGATCTCACGCCCGAAGCGATTCATCAGCGTGGCCTGGCCGAGGTGCAGCGCATTCGCGCGGAAATGGATGCGGTGATCGAAGACTCGGGCTTCGAGGGGAGTTTTGCCGAGTTCCTGGCCTATCTTCGCACCGACCCGAAGTTCTATGCGAACACCCCGGAAGAGCTGCTGATGCATGCTGCGCGGATCGCAAAGCTTGCCGATGATGCGATGCCGGCGTTCTTCCGTCACCTGCCGCGTCTGCCCTACGGCGTACGGCCCGTGCCCGACTCCATGGCACCCAACTACACGACCGGGCGCTACTGGTCGGGCAATCTGGCAGCCGGTGAGGCCGGCGGCTACATGGTCAACACCTACGCACTCGACCAGCGACCCTTATATGAACTGCCGGCACTGACCGTACACGAGGCCGTGCCGGGCCATCATCACCAGATCGCGATCGCGCAGGAACTGGAGAATGTGCCGGACTTCCGCCGCCGGGCCGGCATCACGGCGTTCGCAGAGGGCTGGGCGCTGTACACCGAGCACCTGGCACAGGAGATGGGCATCTACCGCAGCGCCTATGAGCACTTCGGTCGACTCACCTACGAGATGTGGCGTGCCTGTCGACTGGTCGTCGACACCGGCCTGCACTGGTATGGCTGGAGCCGCGAACAGGCGCAAGCCTGCCTGCTGGAAAACTCTGCGTTGGCGCCGCTGAACGCGCGAACGGAAATCTCGCGCTACATCTCCTGGCCGGGCCAAGCGCTGGCCTACAAGCTCGGCGAGCTGTTGATCCGCGAGTTACGCGCCGATGCGCAAGCCGCGCACGGCGATGACTTCGACCTGCGCGCCTTTCATGACCGACTGCTCGATGACGGCGCCATGCCGCTCTCAGCACTCGAGGAAAAAATGCGCGCGTGGATTGACGACAACCGATAAGGCTCGGGAAACCCTGATCAACGCAGCTTGCGAACTTCCTCGCCTATGATGCGCAGGCCCTCACGCACGGTGGCCTCATCCTGCGAATAGGTCACGCGGATGCACTCGTGGCGATGCGCCCAGTCCTCGGCAAGCCCCGGAAAGAAGTGATGCCCTGAAATCACCAGCACACCGCGCGCCTTGAGCCGTTCGTAGAGCACCTGACTGGTGATGGGCAGACCGGGAAACCACAGCCAAAGGAACAGTGCGCCCTCGGGGCGATGGACATGATAGTCACAGCCGTGCAGCTGCTCGTGCACCCAGCCCAGGGCCTGCTCGGCGCGCTTACGATACCAGGGGCGGATCACCTCACGACTCAGGCGCAGCAGCTCACCGGACCCAAGCAGTCTCTGCAGCAGCACCGGCCCTACGCTGGGAACGGCCAGGCTCATCACCGCGTTCATGCCGGTGAGCGCATCGACGATTTCCTCACGTGCAATGACGATACCGCAGCGCAGTGCCGGCAGGCCGAGCTTGGAGAGGCTCATGCACAGGATGATGCCGGGGTTCCAGGTCAGCGTGATGTCGGTGAACACGATCTGCGGAAACGGCATGCCATAGGCATTGTCGATGACAAGCGGCACGTCATGCGCCTTCGCCACGGCTGTCAGGCGTGACACTTCGGCGTCGGTGAGCACGTTGCCGGTGGGGTTGGTCGGACGGGAGACACAGATCGCGGCGACATCCTCACCGGGCTGCAGCACGTCGAAGTCCACACGGTACTTGAACTGACGCTCGTCGAGCAGTTCGATTTCCGGGCGGCGCGAGGTGAAGATACCGGCGGTGACACCGGTATCGGCGTAGCCGATGTACTCAGGCGTCAGCGGCAGCAGGATACGGCGCATCTCGCCCTCGGCTGTGGGACCGGCCAGCAGATTGAACAGCTGGAAGAACCCGGTCTGGCTGCCGGCAGTGAGTGCGATGTTGTCGCGCGTCAGCCCCCAGCCGTAATGCTCGTTCAGCACCTCGGCCAGGGTGTCGCGAAAACGCTCCTCGCCGGCAGGCGAGGCGTAGTTGCCCGCCATGCGGCGGAATTCCTGGGTATCGGCTGCGATGCGCGCAAGCTCGCCGCGCAGGCAGGCTTCAATCTCGGGAATGTAGGCCGGATTGCCGCCGCCGAGCATCAATGAGCCGCCGCGCGCCATGGCCGCGCCGAGATCGTCCATCAGGTCTCGGGTGCCGGTATGGCGGCTGAATCGCTGGCCGAAGGCGGAGAGTTTCATGAATTGACGCGGCGATCCGGGGTTGTGTCAGCGCTTCACATGGTACCTGACATTAGGGTGACCGCGTCTGACGAATAAAGGAACGCAGCTCGTATTCGCCGCTCCCTTCACCGTCGAGAAATCTCACCTCTTTGAGATTCTCTATCGTGTCACCTTTGCGCGTGCGCGAATAGCGCAGCTGCGCCGGGCGGTCTTCGTAGATTTCCTGCGCCCCGGGCGTGGCAATCACCGTGGTCCAGTGTGTCTCGTCGATAATGGATACGGAGACCACGGCAAAGCGGTAATCACGCTGCTGACCCATGACGAAGTAGGGAGTGACGATATTGCCGTCGCTGCGATCGGCAAACATTAGCGTGACGGAGCTGTCTTCGCTGCTCGGCCCGGTGAATGTCTCTATCTTGGTCAGCATGGAATAGCCGGGGACCGCATCCCAGCGGGTGGTGATCGCGACGGTCTGCGGCTCGGACGAACCCGCTGAGTAAATATCAATGTGCCCTGTCCAGGGTCCGCCTTGCGCACCCCAAAGCGAAAGCACATCCTGCACATCGTCGGCATGCACGGGCGGGGCCAGCAGCAGCGCTGCGATGAAAGTGGCAAACCAACGCATATCGTTTTTCTCCCCGGACTCCGTGATGATTGTCCAGAGCCAATGATTCGGTTGGTGCCGCCGGAGAGACTCGAACTCCCGACCCTCCGCTTACAAGGCGGACGCTCTACCAGCTGAGCTACGGCGGCTTTTGGAATGGCAGGCTGCGAATTGTAGGCCGCTGGCACTTCTGCGGCAACGCGACTAGCGCGGCGGGCACTCGCGCGCCTCGACGCTCACTTCGCGCGCGCCGGGACCGGGCTCAGGGGGCGAAATGCTCGCATCTCCGGGAATCGCCAGCGTGAGCCAGTACACCGTGCCGCTGCGAAAACGATCGCGCAACTGTGCGGTCACGCCGAGTTCTGCGGCATCGGCGAGCAGCCGTTCGGCGCGCGCTCGTACACTGAACACCCCCAGCGAGACGGTAAACTCCCCCTCACCGGGAATGACATAGGCATCGTCCACCCCGCCGTCACGCAGTATCGCTGCGGCGTTGCGCGCGGCTTCACGCTCGGAGTACTCCGCAAAAAGCCAGTAACCCGTCCAGATGCTGCCGTCCTCGGCCTGACGGGTCGGGGCAAACCCGCGCGCACGCAGGATGTCGGCGAATGCATCGGAGGCACCCAGCTCAGAGAACGGTCCGATTGCCACGCAGCGCGGAGGCACTGGTTCCGGTTCCGGTTCGGGTTCGGGTGCCGGGGTCGGCAACACCGCGGGCGCTCCGCTCGGCCCCGGCGTGTCGCGGTCGCGGCGCGGCTCAGGTCCGAGCTGCTGCACCAGCTGCAGCGGTGGCCCATCCACGCGCACAACAGCGTCGTCGTCCTCGTCAGCCTCGCGGCTGATGGCAAGGCCTGAATCCCTGACAGCATCA
>JAFIFN010000214.1 GCA_020832005.1 Gammaproteobacteria bacterium
CGAGCCAGTCCTCGCTCCAGTCGAACTGGAAGGCCTCGCCGGGTGCAAAGGACAGGGGCACAAAGGCGCCGCGACTGGCCTGGTTGCTGCGTTCGCGCTCGCGCTGGCGCCAGTCGCGGGCAAACGCTGCCACGCGGTCATAGGATCCCTCGAACCCGAGCTCCACCAGATCGCGGTGCAGCTGCTTCAGGTTCCGCCGGCGTTTGCGGTTGTGCTTCGCCTCCCGGGTCAGCCAGCTCGACAGCATCTCGGCATACGGATCAAGCTTGCTGGCGCTCCTGCGCGCCGGATACTTCGGCTCGACGATGTCGCTGGCCAGGTACTTGCGGATCGTGATCCGAGACAGCCCTGTGCGTCTCTTGATCTCGCGAATCGGCAGCCCTTCACGATGGTGCCAGCGTCGAATCACACTCAATAAATCCACGTCTATCACTCCCAAATCACTCCCGCTGTCCTACAGCGGGATGAAGCGTTACACGTGGGTCACTTTTAGATGCAAATACCTGGGTCTAGTGGGTCACTTTTGGGTGCAAATCAACATACACACGCTCGAACGCGCAAGGCTCAAAGCCCGAGCCACCATGGCAGGCGTCCAGCCAGTCGTGACCGCGCGCCTCAACCATTGCCGCGAGTGTCAGGAGCCCCACTCGCCGCGGAGTCGAATTGTCGAACGAGCGCCATTTCGCTTCGATTTCCGCACGTCCTTTGAATTTTTCCCCGCGCGCACTCCACTCCACTGCTAGAGCGAGGCCGTCATCGCTCCCGCCGGATTCTGTGTGGACGACCATAAGCACGGTGATCCAATCCGAGTATCCGATGTCCGGATCGGGAATCACTTCCAGCAAGCGCTTGACGCTCAGTAGATTGATGGGAGACCCCACAAGCTTTTGACTGGATGGTGGGTGCCGAGGGAGAGCCGAGTGCGAGGGTGCGCCTCCATTGTGTTTGACGATCGCATCAACGAAGTCTTGACCGACTTCGGACAAATGGTCCACGTTGCGTGCGTCAAGCTTTTCGAGCGACTTGTTGGTGCTGGGCGGCAATACAGCGATGGATTGACCTGTACGAGTATCGATGCGATGGGGGTGCTTGTCAGTGTCGTGACCACATGCTCTGGCGACCGTGCCAGCCGCCAAACAAAAATAGTGATGCACGCCGCGTTTCGTTCTTATACAGAGTCGTGGCGCAATCCCAAATCCCGCTTCGATCTCCAAGAGGGCCTGCTCAGCGGATGGCCCATCTGCGTCAAGTACGAGTAACCTGTTGCCGACCACGTGAGCGAGTTCATGGTCGGGGTGGCGCTCCCAGTACCGCAAAATGGCACTTTGGCTCAAGTTGGATAACCAAGGCTCGAACTTCACGGCGGGCTTTTTGCCCTTGGGTACAACGGGAATCGGCTGGAGCCCAAAGACGTGCCAGAAGAGAGCAGCGTCTCCGAATGATTGCGGTATTGGTGCTATTGGTTCGCAGGGCGGAGAGACGCCGCCGGGGTCGACCGGCTCTAGTGGATCTCGGGAGTGCGACGGTGCAGTACTGGGTTGCGAGTTCATGCGTGTGTCCTCAATTGGTTAGCGAAACCCTGCGCCAGCCAATTGATGCGGTATGTCCGGTTTGAGAGACGTGAAGGTCCACAGCAGCTTGTCATGTGTGGTATCTCTCCAGGAGCCACGGAGATAGGTTTCTGGGTGAACACCTCGTGAAGGCTACGTAATGGAATGCTGCGTTAGCAGTCCGATTTAGCAGCCGTTAAAAGCTGCACGAAAAATAATGGCCGCTAATGCGAGATGCCGTGTACGAATGGAATTTCACGCGTCTGACCAGGAGGCTGGTACAGGGTATAAGTCAACGGTTTGGCTTGCAGGCTTTACGGGCGCCCGTAGGAGACGTGCACGGGTAACGGATAGAGAGCGTTGTGTCGGATTGCGGAGTCGATCCACGGGAACGTCCGGAAACGAGGACGTGGGGTGACCACCGTTTATCGGCTCCGTAATGGAGCAAGCGGGTGAAAGGGTGAGAGAACGTGGGCGCTAGCGACCGTGCTCGGTCAGATGCTCCGCCGCGAGTGTGGCCATCGAGCCGATGCGATCGGCGGCCTGTTTCGGCGTGAGATCGAGTGTGTCGCCGAGTCTGTCCACGAGCCAGTAAACCGCGAGCGCCAGGCGTTCGGGCTCGGACAGATCGCCGACGACGGGGTTGTTGAGGGCGTGATCCAGATCGGCGAGGAGGGGATCTCGAACCATTCGCCGATGGTTCATCGTTGTGTCGACGCGGACAAGCGGACTATCTTGGCCGTTCACGCAAATTGCGGAGATGACTTTTACGCCTGTTTTATATAAGTAGGAGTGAACATAAGCGAGGACGTTGAAAGGTGGTGCTCGACGCTGGAGCGCGATCTTCCGTGGCGGCGGTGCGACCGTCCCAGCGCCCCATGCCTTGGGCCCCCGGGAGACTGGAAAACTGGGATTCTGGGCGCCGGCACCCTTACTCATGATTTCACAACGTTGGGCGCCACACCGATGCCCGGTTTCCTGATGCTGTGCCCGCTATGTTTTTGCTATGGTTGGTGTCACTGAGAGCCATAAGCCCGGCTATACGTTCGATGGACGCTGCGTCGAACGCATCAAGAACCGCTAGGGAAAAAATGGTGATTCGATTGAGCACAGCAGTGTTGCTGTTTGTGATCCTCGGGATCTTCCCGATCGCGTCGAGCGCCGAGCCGGAACCCGCGGAGCTAGTTCTGGTCGACGTTGACCCCCAGCGCGTGGAAAGAATTCGCGCCTACAACGGCAACGAGTTCGAGCGTACGGCCTATTTCGCCAAACGCTGGCGGGTGGTCGAGATTGATCCGCAGGTCTTATTCCAGCACAACGTCGTGCGCATCCGCCCCTTTCCCGATGTCGATCTCGTAGTACGAAGACGCCCAGGGCCGGTCGAGCGCGAAGCTGACCCGAACTGGCTCGGCGTAGTCGAATCGCCAGCTGCCTCCGCGCATGCACGGGAACGCAAGGCAATGGAACTCGACACCCTGTTCGAGCGCCATCCGGGGTTGCGGGAGCAGGAGCAAGGTATACGCCATCAATCCTCTGTAGGAGCGACCTTTACGATGGGGCTGTGGTCTGTCGATGAAGCCACCGGAATCGCCGATGGGTCGGGATTCGTACCGATCCCGCGCCTGACGCAAGCCGGACCGTCCCGTGATATGCAGACTGAGCAGGCGTCGTGTGCAGAGCCCAGTCATGCTGTACGTGGTAGTACGTTCATCTCCCTCATTGGTAGCGTCACAGATCCCGTCAACCGAGCCAGGTACGTAATCGAAGGGCTGAGTCGCTCACCTCGGTATCACATCGTTTATGAGTTCGATTCCGCCGCGCATGTGCGCGGATTCCCGACGGGGCCTGAGCGCGATCGGGCGCAGCAACGTGTCTTGGAGTTCCAGGCGAGCCTGCCGCCCGACCCTCCGATTCCGCCGCCGATAAGGGGGGAAATAGAATGAAGATCCGACACGCCGTCGCGTTCCGTTGGCGACCGTTGTGGCAGGGCCGGGACAGTCACTCTATCGTCCCTCGTATCTCCGGATACTCGTCGGGCGGTAGGTTTGCCTCGAATTCCAAGGCGCGCGCTTCTGCCAGATCGCGGTCTGCGCCGGGCGGCAAATTCCGTACGAATTTGGAGGGATCCAGCTCAAGTACCAGGTGATAGCGTGGTGAGAAGTCTAGTTCCCTGATCCAATACGTTTTGTTTTCGACGGGGTCCGTGATGGTCCCATGCAGCTGGAGAAATTCTTTTGTTACGGGAACCCGAAACGCTGGGGGAGTCGCCGAGTGCCTTTGAGCATCGCTCAGGTCCGGCTCATCGACTGCGGTCGGTGGCGGCAAGTGGGGAAATGTCAGGGAAGCCACGTCCTCTGCCACGCCTGTGCGCTCGTCCACGCGCCACATTATGACTCCAAAATTGGCCTCGATACGTGCATCGTGACGCGCGACCTGCTCGTTCGTCCGTTGCCCGGAAAAGCGTTCCAGCACCGCATCGACAAATGCTTGCGAGCGCTTCCGGCGCGTCTGTATCTGCGCAGGTACAGTCGGATAATCATGAATCGCCGCCCAGCTAAGATCGGCATTCCGCTCGCCCGGTCTTTCGATTCTGCGCAGAACGAAGTCGGCATCCGCGAACAGACGAACTCGCACGGCTCGGTTCGGGAAAAGTATATCCGGATTGACTTCGACGACACGCCAGCGCTTGGCGAAGTAAATTGCGCGTTCGAAGTTATTGCCGTTGTGGGCGCGGATACGCTCAAGATGCTCCGGATCCACATCAGTCATGATGAGCTTCGGCGGATCTTGCCCGGCATCGGACGCCGACGGGAAGACCGCGAGGACCAGGAGCACCAGAACCATTGCGCTTGATCGAATCAACACATGAAGCCCCCTCGTTGCCTTCGATGGAAACGTGAGAATCGTCGAGCTGCTGCCGAACCGCGCATTACGGCCACCACAGTCCGCCGGCCCACAACTTGGGCTGCTACAGCACATCTTAGAAAAACCTAACGACTGACGCGCACTCGCGTCAAGAATGCCTCTCTGGTGGCGCGCGACGCTGGAGGGGTCAGCCGTACCGAGCCGACGAGGCGACCGTCCCAGCGCCCCGAGCCCTGGGCGGCCGGGAATCTGGAAACCTGTGATTCTGGCGCCGGCCGGATCAGCGCCCGAGGGGGGCAGCAGATTTCCAATTTCCCAGTTTCCCGAAGGTAAAGGGGGAGGGGCCCCGGGACGCTGGGACGGTGCC
>JAFIFN010000215.1 GCA_020832005.1 Gammaproteobacteria bacterium
GCAGGCTGCTGATGTTTCATATCGTCAATACCGATGTTTTCGATCGCGAGAGCCTGAATCGACTGTGTCACCTGAGCGATGCCGTGCGGCAGATCGCCAAGGAGACCGAGGGCGCGCGCTTTCTGCAGCAGCTGCTGCCGACCAAGCGCGCGATGCTGTATTTCACGCAGCCCTCGACGCGGACGTTTCTCTCCATGAACAACGCCTGTCATGTGCTCGGCGTGCGGACCAGCGAAATCCGGGATCCCGAAGTCTCATCGGAAATCAAGGGCGAGTCCTTCGAAGACAGCATCCGCACGTTCAGTTCCTATGTCGACCTGATCGTGATGCGCACGCCGGAACCCGGCTATGCCGCCCGCGCCGCGGCCCTGATGGATTCGATCCCGCGCCCCGTCCCGATCGTCAACGCCGGCAGCGGCCGTGATCAACACCCCACACAGGCGCTGCTGGACATCTACACGCTCGAGCGCAGCTTCGAGCAGCGCGGCGGCATCGACGGCAAGACCATCGGCATGATGGGCGATTTGCGCCGGGGGCGCACCGTACGCTCGCTGAGCCGCCTGATGCGTCATTACCGTGATGTACGGCTGGTGTTCATCGCCCCACCGGCCTTCGAGATGGAACCGGACATCAAGGCCTTCCTCGACGAATACGCCATCGCCTGGTCGGAAACCGCAGCGCTGCACGAGGCCCTGCCGGATCTCGATGCGCTCTATGTCACCCGCATGCAGTTCGAGCACGACACCGACGGCGAGTCCGCCCGCGTCGACCTCTCGCAGTTCAGCATCGGGCGCGCCGAGCTCGACATCATGCGACCCGATACCGTGCTGATGCACCCGTTGCCCCGCGGCCGCGAAATCCACCCATCGGTGGACAGCGACGCCCGCGCCATGTACTGGCGCCAGGAGCGCAATGGCATGTGGATGCGTGTGGCGCTGATCGCCACGCTGTTCGATGCGCAGGAGCGCATCCTCGACGCCGTTGACCGCTACACCCCCTGATCAACACCGTTTTCTGGAGGACACTGATGCACCAGATGCTGAACACCGTCGTCCTCGTCACCGCACTGGCGCTGGCGGCATTCACGGGGCGCGCCCTGGCCGAAGAGACCGATGAGCGCGGTGACACGCGCCCGGGCTACATGATCGTGATCGGGACCGGGGTGGACTCCCCCCGCATGGGCCCCTATGCGCGGGCCACGGTCCCGCTGCTACTCGAGTTCGGCGGGGAACTCCTGTTCATCAGCGAGGAACATGAGGCGGAGATCCTGGAGGGGGGGCCGTTCGAGAGCTCGATCCGGGTGTTCCGCTTTCCCTCGCTGCAGCACGCGCGTGATTTCTACTACTCGGACGCCTACCAGCAGGAGGCGATCCCGTTACGCGAAGGCCTGGGCATGCTCGATGTGATCGTCAGCGACGCCTTCGTGCCCGACCCGCGCTGGCTGCCCGCCGGCGACTGATCCCGCTCAGGCGGCACCGGCCTCCGGGGAGGGCACCAGGCACTCCATGACCCGCGCCACTTCCGCCGAGCTGCCCAGAACCACGGGCGTGCGCTGGTGCAGCGCCGTGGGCTGGACCTCCAGGATTCTGCCGGTGCCATCGCTCGCCTGACCGCCCGCCTGCTCGATGATCATGGCCATCGGATTGGCCTCGTAGAGCAGCCGCAGCTTGCCCTGCGGCGCCTTCTCGGTGGGCGGATACATGAAGACGCCGCCCTGCAGCAGCGTGCGATGCACATCGGCCACCATGGCCCCCACATACCGGCTCGAATAACCGTTTTGCTGGGCCCAGTCGAGATAGGCCCGATAGCCGGCCGGAAAGCTCTGCCGATTGCCTTCGTTCAGGGAGTAACAGCGGCCGGTTGCGGGAATCTTCAGCCCGCGTTCGACACGGATGAAGGCACCGATCGAGGTGTCGAGTACGAACATGTCGACGCCCTCGCCGGTCGTCAGTACCAGCACCGTCGAGGAGCCGTAAAACACATAGCCGGCAGCCACCTGGCGGTCGCCTGGCTGGAGCACGGAATCTTCGGTGCGGCTGCTTCGCCGGTCGTGGCGCAGGACGCTGAAGATGGTGCCCACGCCGCCGGCAACATCGAGGTTCGAGGAGCCATCCAGCGGATCGAACAACACACAGTAGCCGCGCTCCTGGCCATGGTTTTCGGTGATCACGACCGGCTCGGCCGCCTCCTCCGAGGCCAGCACCATGACCCCGTCCCGGGCACCCAGCGCACGCATCAGCACGTTGTTGGCGATCACATCGAGCTTCTGCTGCTGCTCGCCCTGGACGTTCTCGGCGCCTGCGGCTCCGAGCACGTTCTCCAGCCGCGCGCGGCGCAGTTGTGCAGCAATGATCTTCGCCGAGATCGACAGCGCGGACAGAATCCAGCTCAGCGTGCCGCTGGCATCGGCCTGGCGACGTTTCTCCTGCAGTACGTGGGTCTGCAGCGTGACGATCTCCTCGCGGGTGGGATCGACCGAGTCGTGCATAATCATCTCCCTGGTCACACCGGCGCTGCGGCAGCGAGGGACCCGCCCGCGGAACCGGGCCCATCCCCTTCCGGTCAAGTATGCCATGGGCCGAAATGCCCAACCTCTTACGCCATCACGGACGCCGCATGCCACCACCAAACCTGACCCTGGGTATCGCCCGCCTCCCGATGCGCCCGCCGGCCATGCGGTTCGCAGCCGTGACCGTCCTGCTGCTGGCCCTGCTGGCGGCCGGTCCGGACATCGCCAGCGCCGAGCCGCCGATCTACGACCTGCATTACCACGCCCGGCTCGACCCCGACAGTGGCGAGGCGCATGTCCGCATCCAGCTGGCACAGTCGCAGCACGCGCTGCGCGAGGCCCGCTTCAATATCGACGAAGACCGCCACCACGGCTTCGACGGCGATGGGGAACTGGTCGCGGGCGACGGGGTGGTGTATTGGCGCCCGCCTGCCCAGGGCGGCGAGTTCCGGTTGCGCGTGCGCGTCGATCGTCAGCGCGGCACCGGCAGCTACGATGCCAGGATCACGCCGGAGTGGGCATTGCTCCGCGCCGATCATCTGTTTCCTGCCGCGCGTACCCGCAGTCTGGCCGGGGCCCATGCCCGCGCCACAGTGAGCTTCGAACTGCCCGCCAGCTGGTCACTGGAGAGCCGTTACGGCCCCTGGCGCGGCGAGCCGCTGGTCGTCGAGGATCCCGAGCGTCGCTTCATCAGGCCAACCGGCTGGCTGCTGGCTGGCGATCTCGGGGTGCGCCGCGACCGTATCGCCGGCCGCGAGCTGGTCGTCGCGGCACCGGTCGGCGAGGGCGCCCGGCGCATGGACGCCCTGGCGCTGCTGCGCTGGACGCTGCCTGCCCTGCTGGAAATCTTCCCGGACTTCCCGGAGCGTCTGCTGGTCGTCAGCGCAGGGGATCCGATGTGGCGGGGCGGACTCTCCGGCCCGGAGTCGCTCTACCTGCATGCCGACCGACCGATGATCAACGAACGCGGCACCTCCACGCTGCTGCACGAGCTGGTGCATGTCGCAGGCATTGTCCAGCCCGGCCCGGGCGCGGGCTGGATCGTCGAGGGCCTGGCCGACTATTACAGCCTGGAGGTGCTGCACCGCGCCGGGGTGATCAGTGATCGGCGTCATCGTCTGTCGCTGGAGACGCTCACGCGGCGCGCCGAAGGCGTTCGCCGCCTCGACACCCGCGACGCCGGGGGCGCCGTCACCGCCCGCGCGGTCATCGAACTGAGCCGGATCGATGCCGCCATTCGTGAAGCCAGCGAGGAACACTACAGCCTCGACGATGTCGCCCGGCAGCTCGCCGAGGCTCGGGAGCCGATCACCTATGCACGCCTGCGCAGACTCAGCGAATCGCTCGCCGGCCAGCCGTTACCGGTGTTCGACGAACTGCCGCTCAGCCGTCGGCGCTGAGTACTTCCGCCTCGAGGTGGGTCTCGCAGCTCAGGGAGTTGGTGATCAGGCAGCTCTGCTCGGCTTTCTCAAGGAGTTTGTGAGCCCGCGCCTCGTCCGCCCCTGCCGGCACGCTCAGCCTGGCCCGCACGGTGAACGCCGTGAACTTCATGGTGCGCTCGACGCGGTCGAGCACCCCCTCCACATCGCATTCGATCGACGCGTACTCGAATTTCGAGGCATTGGCGATCGCCCGGAAACTGAGCACGAAACAGTCGGCAACCGCCGCGGCAAGCAGGGTCTCAGGGGACCAGCGATCGCCCGGCCCCCCAAACTCCGCGGGCGCCTGGGTGAGCAGTTCAGGCAGACCGGAGGCGGTGAGACGGACGTCGCCGCTGCTGGCAGAGGTGGCGGTGACGCGGTAGTGATGGGGGAAACCCTGCATGGTGTACTCCTGATGGTGCGATTGACTGTCAGCCGAGCAGCTGGGCGATCTCCTGCTCAAGGGCTTCGGGCTTGGCGTTCGGAGCGTGGCGGGACACGACCCGACCGTCGCGGTCAACCACGAACTTGGTGAAATTCCACTTGATGCCCTGACTGCCAAGCAGGCCCGGTGCCGCCTGCTTGAGGTGGCGATACAGCGGGTGGGCGCCCTCGCCATTGACCTCCACCTTGGCAAACATCGGAAAACTCACGTCATAGCGCGTGCTGCAGAAGCGCGCGATCTCCTCGGCATCGCCTGGCTCCTGCGCCCCGAACTGGTTGCAGGGAAAACCCAGCACCTCCAGCCCCTGCTCGCGATGGCGGCGGTACAGGGCTTCGAGGCCGGCGTATTGCGGCGTGAAACCGCAGCGGCTGGCGGTGTTGACGA
>JAFIFN010000216.1 GCA_020832005.1 Gammaproteobacteria bacterium
ATGCCAGCGCGCGTGCCCGCGCCGAGCAGGCCGATCCGCGCGTGCGTGCAACACTGGAGCTCGGCCTGCAGCTGGAGCTCGAACGCCTGGTGCGGGATGCAGCGATCAGCGCCGGGCGGGACGTGCAGATTGCAGCACTCGTCGTCGAGATCGATGGCCGCGCCGTGCGCGCCGCGACCGGCTCGGCGGGACGTGATCGTGCCGGCGGCTGGCTGGACTTGAGTGACCGTCCGCGCTCGCCCGGCTCGGTCCTCAAGCCGTTGATCTACGCGCAGGCCTTCGAGGATGGCCTGGTCACCGCGGCTACGCGCATCGAGGATACCCCCCGCAGCTTCGGCGGCTACGCGCCAGCGAACTTCGACCGCGGCTATCGCGGCGAGGTCACGATCGCTCAGGCCCTGCAGCAGTCGCTGAACGTGCCCGCCGTGCAGTTGCTGGCGGCTACGGGCGCGCCGCGATATGCGGCAACCCTGGCCATGGCGGGCGCCCGGCCTGCGCTGCCCGCCGGTGGACACGATGCCGCCAGCCTGGCATTGGCGCTCGGCGGTTTTGGCATCAGTGTCGCCGATGTCGCAAGCCTGTACGCAGCGCTGGGCGACGGCGGTCAGATGCGCCCGCTGGCGTGGACCGAACAGGCAGCCGACAGCAATCGGACCGGGCCCGCGCAGGCGATGGTCGCAGGCCACGCCGCGCGCCGGGTGCTCGCGGTGCTCAGCGATGCCCCACCTCCGGACGGTCGATTGCCCGCGCGGCTGCTCGCCGGCGCCCCGCAACCGGCGTTCAAGACCGGCACCTCATGGGGATTTCGCGATGCCTGGGCCGCGGGTGTGGTGGGTGAACACGTCATCGTCGTATGGGTGGGCCGCGCCGATGGCGCGCCGCGTCCGGGGGTGACCGGCCAGGGCGCCGCGCTGCCGCTGCTCTTCGACCTTGCTGATGTCCTCGCCAGGCGGCACACCAGCGGCTTGATCGCTGCGGTGCAACCGGCACGCGATGCCGTAGGTGCGCGCGATGCACTGCGCCGCTTCGGTGAGCGCGACCCGGCCCCGGATATCATCTTCCCGCCCGATGGCGCCGAAGTATGGGCCGAAGACCAGGAACGCAGTTTCGTGCCGGCCGCACGCGGACGCGCACCTTTACGCTGGTACAGCAACGGCGCCCCGGTACCGCTCGATGCCGCGGGTGCGCCGGTGTGGACACCGGGCACGCCGGGCTTTCACGAACTCGTGGTGGTCGACCGCGAGGGCCGCAGCGCCAGCACCCGGGTGCGCGTCAGGACATTCTGAGGTCGTCCGGCCGCATCCCGCGGTTCAGACACATCAAGGCTCGCCGTCTCCCGGCAGCGGCGGATGCCCCCAGGGCGTGGGCGGCCGCTCCACCGGCGTGGTCAGGTCGAACTCGACCTGGAACAGGCGGTCCTCAGCGGTGCGCGAGAGTTCGTAGAGGAAGCGCTCGCCGGGCTCGATCTCCATGGCCCAGACGTTGCTGACGGAAGGGGTCAGCCCCTCGCGCAGGAACATCTCGATGGAGAACCCATCCACGGGGAACGACTGGCGTTGCGGCGTGCCGGCTGCATCGGTGTCCCCGCCGTACATGGTCACGTCGTCGTCACTGCCGTCCTCGTGGCGATGGTCGTGCTTGAGCCGAAGGCCTTCGTCGGTGCGCGTCAGAATCCAGGTGCGGCTGTGATCGTCGCCGACGTGGAAGGGCACGCGCACTTCCTCGGCGCTGCACTCGCGCACATGCATCACCAGGCGCTGGCCGACGAAAGGATCATTGTCGGGCTGCGGCCGGTTGGCGATGATCTGGCCCTCGAAGGCCTGGCCACAGTGGCTGGCGATGCGGGCGAGAAATGCATCGGCCGGCTCGGCGCCGCTCTCCGCCGGTGGTGCGGGGGTGTGCGCGGCGTCGGCACCGGTCGCGGCGTCGGCACCGGTCGCGGGGTCGGGGCCGGCGGTGGGCGAGGATGCGTTACCGCAGGCTGCCAGCGTGGCTGCCAGCGTGGCTGCCAGGAGCAGCATCGGTACATATTTGATATTCATGCGTATAAAACTAGCACATAGACAGGCGTTGTGGGCAATATCGCTGCACTATCCGCAGGCCCAGTGGGTCGCCGATGACGGGTCGGGCGACGGTTGCCGGCCTCAATCGTCCATGCGCGAGCGCAACGCCGCCACATCGGAAATCCCCTCTGCGTAGCTGGGATCGATCTGCGCCTGTACTTCAGCAGAGCGCAGCATCTGGCGGACCGCCGACTCATCGAGGGTGATCGTACACCCCGCGAGTTCACCATTCAGCCATTGGCTTGCCAGGAATACCTTGCTCCAGAAGTGGTCGTGATCGAGACTGGCCCGATAGAGGCCGGCGGCTCGGCAGGGTTGCGGCGGAAACGTCCCATCGTCGCCACTGTAGATGTAGCCGAGCACGAAGGTGCCCTGCGGCCAGCCCAGTTCCGAGGACGCCTCCAGGTGTGGCATGGCCTCTGCGACACGGCCATCGTAGTAGAGCCCTCTGGCCAGCTGGTAATGCAGACGTGCATTGCCCGGCGCTTCTGCCACGGCGGCCCGGCAGGCATCGATCGCCGAGGGCAGGTCCTTGCTCATCTGCGCGGTCGACACACCCGGTGCGGCACGACCACCGTCGAACCCATGTGCCGCGAGCGCATCGCAGCGCGTCGGCGCCACCGGCTCGACCAGTCCCGGCGCCTCAATTGACAGCAGATAGCGCCGATAGAGTGCCTCGACGCGACCGTCCGACGAGTCGGATGAAATCAGCGCGGTGGCCGCCTGCATCAGGGTCCCCAGTTCGGTACGCGAGAACGCCAGTTCGCAGCCTGTAAAACTTTCGTCGAGCGCTTTCTCAACCAGGTGAAAGTGCGCCCAGGGGTGCCCCCATATTGCGGCGCGCTGCCATAGCTGGCCGGCCCGGCAAAAGTCCGGGCCCAGTCGCTCATCCACGGCATGAAGATAACCGAGCACAAAGATGGCCTGCCGATACCCATGCTCAGCGGCAATTCGAAGGTGTCCCAAGACCTCGTCAAGGTCGCCGTTCTGATAATAGAGAACTCTCGCCAGCTGGTAGTGGCCTCGCGGCGAATCAGGCTGAGCCTTCACCGCCGCGCGGCACTGACGCTCGGCTTTCGCGACATCTATCCGGGCAAGCGTCTGGCCCGGCGCGATCGCATCAGGATCCGCCGGATGTCCGGCCAGCAGATCGCATGCGGTCGGCTCGTCCGCATGCAGCGGCTGTGACGCAAGCAATGCACTGATGATCGCAAGGGCGCATAGCCATGAACAGGTGCTGGGTCTCATATGTCCCTCGGCTGACGTGGGCGTGGGCGGATCGTTTACCGTATCAAACGCCCGCTCCACTGTGGCTTGATCGGCCGGCACAGCATACAGAATGGACAAGAATGTTCAGACGGCGCCGGATATGCGATCCTCCCCTACATGACTTCGCGCACGCTCACAGTGCCCGCGGTGCTCTTCTCATTGCTGATCCTGGTGACCCGGCCGCTTCCAGCCGACACCGAGTCACCCCGTGCACTCGACCTCGATTTCGAAGCAGCGGCCGGACGGCTGTCGGGCACCCTGTTCCTGCCGGCCGGCGACGGGCCATTCCCGGCCGTGGTGTTCATCGAAGGCTCGGGCGACAGCAGCTATCGCGAGGGCTGGAAGGCGGGCGAACGCCGGCCATGGTTCTGGCCCGAGCTGCAGACCTGGTTCGAACAACGCGGACACGCAGTCTACCTGCACGACAAACCGGGAGTCGGCCGGTCGGAAGGCGACTGGCGCGGTGAGGATTTCAACGATCGCGCGGACAACGTCATCGCCGCCCTGCGGGCGGTTGCAGCGTATCCCGCGATCGACCCCGCCCGTATTGGGGTGCTCGGCCACAGCCAGGGCGGGTGGATCGGCGTGATCGCGGCCTCGCGCTGGCCGGACGAGGTGGCCTACGTCGTGAGCCTGGCCGGACCCGCCATCGGCGTGCGCCAGCAGATCATCGAGGACACGACCAACCGGTGGCAGTGCGACGGCCGTCGGCTGCTCGGTCTGCGCCGGGCAGGGCTGGGGGCCATGCTGTCGACGCTTGGGGCGGCCGGTCGGGTACTGCCTGCCGGTTACCTGGCTCGCATCGTTCGCTATGACCCGGCAGAGGATCTCGCGCGGATCGAGCGGCCCATGCTGGCGCTGTTTGCCGGCAACGACATCATGGTGATGCCCGAGAGCAATATTGCACCGCTGGAGCGGCACTTCGGGCGGATATCCGGCAATCGGCAGTTGATCGTCGCGTCCGTCGAAGGCGTCGATCACTTCTTCCGCGAGGGTGCGTTCTGTCTCGGCGGGCCGCGGCCGCAGTCGTTCGCACCGGGCTTCTGGGAGGCAATGGAGACGCCTGCGTTCTGGCAAAGTGTGGAGTTCGATCGCGACTGAAGCCCGGGGGGTTGAAGCTCGCGCCGACGCCGTCCGCCGTGGCGGTCGAGATTCAATGCCCGCCTCACCGTGCCTGACTCGGCCGGCCCAACCAGGCCTCGGTCAGGCGCACCCAGTAGGTGGCGCCCAGCGGAATCAGTTCGTCATTGAAATCGTAGCTGGGGTTATGAAGCATGCACGGACCCATGCCGTGGCCTGCGTCGCGGTGCGTGCCATCGCCGTTGCCGATGAACACATAGCAGCCAGGCTTGTCCTGCAGCATGTAGGCAAAAT
>JAFIFN010000217.1 GCA_020832005.1 Gammaproteobacteria bacterium
GCGCGGCGCTCGACCTGGGTCGAGCCGTAGGGCACGCACACCAGCACGCGCGGGCTGGGCCGGAAATAGCGGCTGCCATGCGCCTTCTTGATGAAGTGCTGGAGCATTTTCTCGGTGACCGTGAAGTCGGCAATGACGCCATCCTTGAGGGGGCGGATGGCCGTGATATTGCCCGGGGTGCGGCCGAGCATGTTTTTGGCCTCGGCGCCGACGGCCTCGAGGACCTTGCCGCCGCGGCCAGGTTCTTCGCGGATGGCCACCACGGAAGGCTCGTTGAGCACGATGCCCTTGCCGTGGACATATATAAGTGTGTTCGCCGTGCCCAGATCGATCGACAGGTCGCTGGAAAAATACCCGCGGAATTTCTTGAACATCAGGAGGGCCATCTGGCGCGGAGCGAAGCCGGAGATGCTAGCAACGGCTGGATAGATCAGCAAGCGACGGGTTAGACTTGCCGGCTTGTTATTCGCAGCCAATCCGGGGGCGTGTGTGTCCTTAAGCCATGATGACGTACGCAAGATTGCCCGCCTTGCGCGTCTGAATGTCAGTGACGCGGAGGTCGCCGAGGTCGCCGACAAGCTCTCGAGCATCCTCGGCATGGTCGGTCAGCTGCAGGCCACCAATACCGCAGGGGTGGCCCCCATGGCCCATCCGCTGGATGCCGCACAGCGCCTGAGGCCTGACGAGGTCACCGAAAGCGATGCCCGCGACGCCTACCAGGCCAATGCGCCGCAGGTGGAGAACGGCCTGTATCTGGTGCCCCGGGTGATCGAGTGAGCGCCCTGCACCAGGCCACACTGGCCGAGCTGGGGGACTTGATCGCGCGCCGCGAAGTCTCGGCTGTCGAGCTCACGCGCCACTTTCTTGATCGCATCAGTGCGCTGGATGCGCAGCTCAACAGTTTCATTACGGTGCTCCCCGAGCGCGCGCTGGCCCAGGCGAAAGCCGCCGATGCGCGCCTGGCGCGCGGTGAGGGCGGTCCGCTGACGGGCCTGCCGATCGCCCACAAGGACATTTTTTGCGCGCGCGATACGCGCACGACCTGCGCTTCGCGCATGCTCGAGGGCTTCGTGGCGCCGTATGACGCGACCGTGGTCCAGCGGCTGGACGCAGCCGGCGTGGTCACGCTGGGCAAGACCAATATGGACGAGTTCGCGATGGGCTCGTCGAACGAAACCAGCTTCTTCGGCCCGGTGCGCAACCCCTGGGACACGGCACGGGTGCCCGGGGGCTCCTCGGGCGGCTCGGCCGCCGCCGTCGCGGCGGGCCTGGCGCCGGCCGGCACGGGTACCGACACCGGCGGTTCGATCCGTCAGCCGGCAGCCCTCACCGGCCTGACCGGCTTGAAGCCGACCTACGGGCGGGTCTCGCGCTGGGGCATGATCGCGTTCGCCTCCAGCCTCGACCAGGCCGGCACACTGACACGCAGCGCCGAGGACGCCGCCTTGCTGCTGGCGGCCATGGCGGGGTTCGATGCGAAGGACTCCACCAGCGTCGAGGCGGCGGTCCCCGACTACGCCGCGGCCCTCAATGCCGCACCGGAGAAGCTGCGCATCGGCGTGCCGAAAGAATTCTTCGATGAGGGTCTGGCGCCTGACGTGGCGTCGTGTGTGCGCGAAGCGCTGGCCGAGTACGAGCGAGCTGGCGCCACGCTGGTGGAGATCGAGCTGCCGAACCTGCACCTGTCGGTGCCGACCTATTACGTGGTCGCACCGGCGGAAGCCTCATCGAACCTGTCGCGCTTCGATGGCGTGCGCTTCGGCCATCGCGCAGCAGACCCCGCGGATCTGCTCGATCTCTACGAGCGCAGCCGCGGCGAAGGATTCGGTGCAGAGGTCAAGCGGCGCATCCTCACCGGCACCTATGTGCTGTCTGCCGGCTACTACGATGCCTATTACCTCAAGGCCCAGCAGGTGCGCCAGCTGATCACGAACGACTTCGCGCGCGCCTTTGAATCCGTTGATCTGATCATGGGGCCAACCACGCCCACGCCGGCCTTCGAGCTGGGCGCGAAGACCGCAGATCCGGTACAGATGTACCTCAACGACATCTACACCATCGGCGTGAATCTTGCCGGCCTGCCGGGTATCAGCGTGCCCTGCGGCCAGATCGACGGGTTGCCGGTGGGCCTGCAGATCGTCGCGCCGCATTTCGGCGAGGCCCCGCTGCTGGCCGCCGCACATCGCTACCAGCAGGCCACCGACTGGCACCGGCGCTGGCCGGCCGGCTGGGCGTGAGGGTATCTCCATGACCTGGGAAACCGTTATCGGGCTGGAGATTCACACCCAGCTGGCCACGCGCAGCAAGATCTTCTCGGGCAGCGCCACGACCTACGGAGCGGCGCCGAATACGCAGGCCAGCCTGATCGATCTGGGCTATCCGGGTGTGCTGCCGGTGCTCAACGCGGAAGTCGTGCGCATGGCCATTCGCTTCGGCCTGGCGACCGGCTGCACGATCGCGCCGCGCTCGATTTTTGCGCGCAAGAACTACTTCTATCCGGACCTGCCGAAGGGTTACCAGATCAGTCAGTACGAGCTGCCGATCGTGCACGGCGGGCACCTGGATATCGAGCTTGCAGATGGCGCGCGCAAGCGCATCGGCATCACGCGTGCGCACCTCGAGGAAGACGCCGGCAAGAGTCTGCACGAGGACTATCACGGCATGACCGGTGTGGATCTGAATCGTGCCGGCACCCCCCTGATCGAGATCGTCTCCGAGCCCGACATGCGCTCGGCGGAAGAAGCGGTGGCCTACATGCGGCGCATTCACCAGCTGGTGCGCTGGCTGGGTATCTCCGATGGCAACATGCAGGAAGGTTCATTTCGCTGTGATGCGAACGTGTCGATCCGCCGTCAGGGTGAGCCAAAGCTCGGCACCCGCACCGAGATCAAGAACCTGAACTCGTTCCGCTTCGTCGATCGGGCCATCCGCTTCGAGGTCGAGCGACAGATCGAGGTGCTCGAGGATGGCGGTCGCGTCGTCCAGGAAACGCGGCTCTATGATCCCGACGCCGATGCCACGCGGCCGATGCGCAGCAAGGAAGAGGCCAACGACTATCGTTACTTCCCGGATCCCGACCTGTTGCCGGTGGTGATCGAGGATGCACTCATAGAGCAGCTGCGCAGCACGCTGCCCGAGTTGCCGGAAGCGCGCCGTGCACGCCTTGGTACGCAGTTCGGGCTCTCCGACTACGATGCCGGCGTGCTGACGGCGAGCCGCGAGGTCGCTGATTACTTCGAGGCCGTGGTGGCCAGCGTGCCCTCGGCGCCGAAGCTTGCGGCGAACTGGGTCATGGGCGAGCTGGGCGGCGCGCTGAATCGCGACGGCCTGGAGATCGGTGCCAGCCGCATCGACGCAGCGGCGCTCGGTGGTCTGGTGGCCCGCATCGAAGACGAAACCATCTCCGGCAAGATCGCCAAGGAGGTGTTCGAGGCGATGTGGGCCGGAGAGGGCAGCGCCGATGCCATCATCGAGGCGAAGGGGCTCAGGCAGATCACCGATACCGGCGCGCTCGAGGCCATCGTCGACGAGGTCATCGCCGCCAATCCCTCGCAGGCCGACGAGCTGCGTGCCGGCAAGGACAAGCTGCTGGGCTTTTTCGTCGGCCAGGTGATGAAGCGCACCCAGGGCAAGGCCAATCCCGGACAGGTCAACGCGCTGATCCGCGCGCGGCTCAAATGAGACAGGCTGACCAGGCACGGGCTTTCATGTTCGAAGGCCTTGGGATTCGCGGGCGGCTGGTGCGCATGGACCAGACCTGGCGCGAGATCATCGCGCGACATGACTATTCCACCGATGTTGCCGGACTGCTCGGCGAGGCCGCTGCCGCAGGCGTGCTGCTTGCGGATAACCTCAAGGGTCGCGGCAGCGTGCACCTGCAGATCCAGGGCGAGGGCGATGTGCGCCTGCTGCTGGTGCAGTGTGAGGCGCAGCTCAACGTGCGGGCACTGGCGCGCGGAGGCAACGTGGCCGGATCCGGCTCGATGCGCGAGCTGCTCGGCGAGGGCCGCATGATGGTGACCATCGATCCGGGTCCCGGCCAGGAGCGCTACCAGGGCATCGTGCCGCTCGCCGGCGCCACGCTCTCCGAATCCCTCGAGGGCTATTTCCGTGACTCCGAGCAGTTGCTCACGCGGCTGTGGCTGGGTGTGGTCGGTGGCAGCGCGGTGGGGCTGATGCTCCAGCGCATGCCCGAGGTGGCCGGCAGCGAGGATGACTGGCATACGCTGGGTGTGCTGGCCGATACCGTGCGCACCGGCGAACTCGCGGAGCTGCCTGCAGCTGATCTGTTGCGGCGGCTGTTCGCGGGCTACGACATCCGCCTGTTCGATGCGCGTCCGATCGGCTATGACTGCCGCTGCACGGACGAGCATCTGCACAACGTCATCCGGTTGCTGGGCGACAGGGAAGTCAATTCCGTGCTCGAAGAGCAGGGCCGGTTGGAGTTGAACTGCGAGTTCTGTAACAAGTCCTTCAGCTTCGCACCCGAGCAGGCGCGCCAGGCGCTGCGCGGCTCATCAGACGAGTCGCAGCTGCACTGAGTCGCTGATCGTGACACTCTGCGATCAGCTGGCGTGGCGCGACAAATCTCAAGGTGAAGCTTGATCCCGATGGCGGCCAAGGTCGGTTTTTCGATATGGCTGCTGCTGTGGCTGTCGATCATGCTCGAACC
>JAFIFN010000031.1 GCA_020832005.1 Gammaproteobacteria bacterium
CCCCCCCCCCCCCCCCCCCCCCCCCCCCCCCCCCCCCCCCCCCCCCCGCCCCCCAGCCCCTCCCGGGCGCCGGGGGTGTTTCTATGGGGCTGCCGGGTTGGCATTGGCGCAGGGTGCGGCGGGCGCGTAGAGTTGCGGGTTGCGCCATGGAAGGGGCGGATGATGTGACCACACCACCGACGATGATTGCAGCGGTACCGCCGGGGCGGCAGCTGAGTCTTGTCGCGATCATTGCGTCGATCAGCGTGGTGGGGGTGACCTTTGGCATCACCACGCCGCTGTTGTCCATTCTGCTCGAGCAGATGGGTGCCTCGCGCACGCTGATCGGCTTCAACGCATCGATGCCGGCGGTGGCCGCGATCGGCCTGGCGCCGGTGCTGCCGCGGCTGATCGCCGTGATGGGGCAGCGGCTGTTCATGGCCCTGTCTCTGGGCGGTGTGCTGGCCACGCTGCTGGCCTTTCCCATGTGGCCTTCGATTCCGGCGTGGTTTCTGATCCGCTTCCTGATGGGTGTCGCGGCCACAGGCCTGTTCATCGTCAGCGAGACCTGGATCAACCAGCTGGCCACAGAGGCCAACCGTGGCCGGGTGATTGCGCTGTATTCCACCGTATTGTCCCTGGGTCTGGTGATCGGCGCGCTGATTCTGCCGCTCACCGGCGTGGACGGCTGGCCGCCATTTCTTGCCGGTGCGGCGATGACGGCGCTGGCCGGTGTGCCGTTGTTGTTCGCGCGCGGCGATGGCTCGGTGATGGCGGCCCACGATACGCGCGGCGTGCTGCGCTACGTGCGTGAAGCACCCGATGCCATCGGTGCGGCGCTGCTGATGGGTGTGCTGTACTTCGGGCTGTTCAGCCTGTTGCCGCTGTACGGCCTGGCGCTTGATTTCGATACGCCGCAGGCTGCGCGCATGGTCGCCATTGCCGGCAGCGGCCTGGTGGTCTGCCCGCTGGTGGTGGGCTGGCTGGCCGATCGCATGGACCGGGCGCAGCTGCTGCGCGGACTGGTGCTGGTGATGGTGCTGGCGGCGGCGACGCTGCCCTGGGCGATGCTGCACACCTGGCCGCGCTCGGCGCTGCTGTTCCTGATCGGTGGTGGCGTGGTGGGGGTGTACACGCTGGGGCTGACGCTGCTGGGTCAGCGCTTCCAGGGCGGCCGGCTGGCGGCGGCCAACGGTGCGTTCGTGTTGATGTTCGGTGTCGGCGAGATGCTCGGGCCACCGTTCATGGGCGCGTTCATGGACCTCGTACCGCCGCACGGTTTCGCCTGGTCGATGGTGTGCGTGTGCGGCGCGTATTATGTGTTCCTGAGGGTGCGTGCACTGCAGACACCGCCACGATCAGGAGCGAACGCGTGAGGGGACGGCCACATGGCAACTGTTACTGGGTACGTCCCGATACACTGCTGGCGGGCGAGTACCCGTCCGCGGCGGACGAGAACGCCGCCCGGGTGCGCCTGGGCCGTGGGGTGGCCCCCGGCGGCCGGCTGCTCGACGCCGGCGTCGGCAGCTTCATCGATCTGACCGAAAGCCACGAACTGCCGCCCTACCTGCCGATGCTGCAGGCCGAGGCCGAACTGCGTGGCCTGATGCCGCGCTACCGGCGCATGTCGATCCGCGATCGCGACGTGCCCGGCGAGGCTGCACACATGCAGGCGATTCTCGATCATGTGGACGCGGAACTGGCCGCAGAGCAGCGTATCTATCTGCACTGCTGGGGCGGCGTCGGGCGCACCGGCACCGTCGTGGGTTGCTGGCTGGTGCGTCACGGGGTCGAAGGTGAGGAGGCGCTGCGGCGCCTGGCGCAATGGTGGAAAGACGTCGAAAAGTCCTGGCGCCATGAACGCACGCCCGAGACCGATGCCCAGCATGCCTACGTGTTGGGGTGGGAAAAACGCGGGCAGCGCGAACCTTGAGAGGATCAGGCCGCGTCTTTTTTTCTGACGATCAGGTCGACATCGCAATCCAGTATATGCAGAAGCGTCACGAGTTGCTTCATGGACTTGCTGGTATTCGTTGGATCGAGCAATCGATACAGCTGAGGCACTGATGTCTTGAGGCGACTGGCCAGTTGACGTCTGCTTAGCTCGCTCCCTTCAAGCCTCTTCTGGGCTTCGATGGACAATCTGTAGGTCAGCAGGTCAGCAAGATACTTCGGGTCTTCGTTGTACTCCAACACCTGCTCGATGTGAACAGAGCCTTCCTTGCCAGACCTCAGAGCATACGTGAACGCTTCATTGCCGAGCTCCTTGTCGACGAATAAATCCTCAATAGGATCATCCGCGCTCGGCCTGGGATCAGCCTTGGAAAACGGAAACGAAAATTCGGCGCCCGCTCGCGTAACGACGGAAAACTCACTCTTCCGAGTGTTGGCAGAAATACTCCGGATCTTCATAACGCACCCTTACCTAAAATGGCCTGCGTCTTGCAGCAAAGCCCAGCATCAGGCCCAGCGCGAGCAGCCACGGCAGGGCGATTGCGCCACCGCCGCCGGAACTGGCAGGGGCAGGCGGTGGCGGCGGGGGTGCGGTGGCCGTGACGCGTGCCGTGGCCAGATTGTTGGTGCCCGAACTGTCCTCATTGGAGGTCGCGGCGATGGAGATGTCGCGGGCGCCCGCCGAACTTGCACGCAACCGGTGCTCGATGCTGACACCCGCATCGGCTGACAGGTCGCCGAGCTCGCAGACAATGTCTGCGTTGTTCAGCGTGCACGCCGCGCCGCCCGTGTCCGCGGTCACGAGCGCGATGCCGGTGGGCAGCGTTGTCCTCAGTGTCACGTCCGTGGCATCCAGCGTGCCCAGGTTGCTGATGTCGACGCGCAGGCTGAAATCCTGGTTCACGGTCACGTCCAGTTCGCTGACGGGCAGTGACACGGAGATATCTGCGCTGGAGGCAGGCAGCAGGCAGCCTGCCGCCAGGGCGTTCTGTGCGTAAGGCAGCATGGTGTCGAGGCTGCACTGTGAAAACGTCTCGGCGTTTGTGCTGATACTGGCAGCCATGATGAAGCCGCTCGAAGGGGTGTCCACGCACAGTGCATCGTCGGCGTCGCCGTCGTGAACGGCGCCGAAATTGTGGCCGATCTCGTGCGAGATGACCAGCGAATCCAGCGTCACGCCTGTTGTGACACGCGAGGAAGTCAGGCCCGCACCAAATGAGGAATAACTGCTGAACGTACCGCCTGCACCTGTATTGCACAGTACGCCCGTGCCGCCGCCACTGCTGACGTAGGCGATGCCAAGTGTCTGGCCGTTGGAGTTGCTGCCTTGAAGTGATTTGCCGGTCAACAGGTGAGACAGGGACGTGTTCTGGATCAGCGACGGGCTGTTGGCCCGGTATTGGCGAAAGCCGGTGAGCAGCTCAGTGGCCGTGGAAGAAGTCAACTGGCTGGGGTTTGCCTGCAGGACGCGAATCTCGCGCAGGTCGAAGGCCACGCCCACCTGTTCCTGGTAGATGCCATCGGCATTGTTCATGCGCACAAGCACCTGTTCTTCCGCTTGGTTGAGCAGCGGGAACCGGTCACGGAACTCGCGGTCGGCGACCACGGAGATGGGGATGGCGGCAAAGACGTTCTGCGAGCCGCGCGCCATGCGGCCGAGTTCGGCGCCGAGCATGGCCATGGCCATGTCCCCGGGGATCATCCGTGGTGCGGGCCCTGCGCTGGCCGTGGCGCAGCTCATGGCCGTGGCGTCGATCATGGTGTCGGCGAGGCGATAGATGCCCGTGCCTTCCACGCTGGCCGTCGCCGCGCCGTGGGCGGAAATGGCTGCCATGGGTTCGACGATCCACAGTTCATCGCCGTCGTGGACCATGCCCCAAAGCTGGCCGTCGATGCGGGTCAGGCGCGCCCAGGAATCCGGCTGGCCCGGCAACCGGCCTTCCAGTACGGCCGTGCCCTCGTCCCGGACGTGGTCGCGAAGTCGTGGATTGGGCCGCATCACCAGCGTCCACTGCCGCCCGGCCGCCTGGAACTCGAAGCGCTCATGGCCGGTGCTGGCGGAGAGCACCTCGAAGCGGGCATTCTGAAGGCCCTCGTGATGCAGCACGCGCAGCCCGCCGCCATCGATGGCGCTGGCCTGCGGCATCCATGCCAGCAGCAGCGCAAACAGCAGGGCTATCGGTCTTGCCATCTTTTCCTGCTCCTGTCGGTTGTCGCGGCGCCTGTGGACCATTCCCTTCGGCACGCAAGAGTTACGCCGCTAACGCGATCCTAGACGCAGTGAGACCCTGCGGCGCCGGCGTACGTCACAATCAGACGGGCACCAGGCAGATGCTCACCAACCCGGTCAGTCGTCGGCCCGGTAACGGAACGACTGGCGCAGGCGCGCCCCTGGTGTGGTCACTGGCTGGCCTGCCTCCATGCGCGGCCGATACCGGCCCGTGCGCTCCAGCTGTGCGATGGTGGCGTCCGTCATCGTGTCTTCCGGCGAGGGTTCCTCGACCTCGATGTCATGGGCCCGACCGTCGCTGCCGATGCTGAAGCGCAACGTCACGGTGCCAATCCTGGCATCCGGGCGTTGCCCGCCCGGCGGATAGGGTGGCGGTACCAGGTAGAGCGGCGTGGCTCGACCGAACCATTGCTGGCGCAGCGTGTCGTGGCCGTCCAGGACTTCCCAGGCTTCCTGGTAGAGCGCCAGGGCCTCGTCGGGTCCGCTGTCGAAGATCATGTGCCAGTCACCCCATGCCGCAAGCATTCGGGCGCGCGCCTCTGCGGACGGGTTCGGCTGCGCATCGAGGACCTGCTGGGCACGCTGCAGCGCGTCGCGGGAGGGCCGCGCGCCGCTGCTGGCGGCGGGACGCAGGCGTGCGATCTGCAGGGCCGAGCGCCGGTCCATCGGATGACGCATCGCAGCTGCGACCTCACCCTTCCAGGACTCGGCGATGCGCAGCAGCGTATCGACCTGCAGCATCGGTTCATCAGGATAGTGCTGACGCTGCAGCGCCAGCATCTGCTCGCGGCTGCGCCGCTCGCGAACTGTCAGGCCGCGACTGGCATACCAGTCGGCCAGTGATTCGAGATGTTCCAGCAGCGCCGGGTCGTCCTCGCCCAGGCGCCTGGCGACGATGTCGAATGCTTCCTCGCGCAGCTCGCGCGCGGCGCGCCGCTCGCCCAGCCCCGCATGGGCGTCGGACTGCACGTGCATGGGGGCGACCTGCTCGACACCGAAGAGTCCATGGTTGCGGCGGGCGAGATGGCGCGCCTCGTCGGCCACGACCAGGGCCTGGCCATGCTGTCCGGCGGCATTGAACTGCTCGCCCAGGCCGAGCATCGGCGCGATCATCTGCGGGGCCAGTCTGCCGTGCAGCGACTCGACCACGTCCAGCACCTCGAGGTAAGTCTCGGCCGCCGCCGCGTGGTCGTCGAGGGCCTCGTGTACGCGTGCGCGCAGCAGCAGGGCCTCGACGAGTTCCTCCTTGTCAGCGTCGGCGTCCTCGCGCAGCAGCGACAGCCAGCGTTCGCTGGCCGCCAGAGCATCGACCGGGCGTCCGTCCTGCAGCGCCGCATCGGCAAGAATGCGCTGGTCCAGGCGCGTGTCGGCGGGTGGTGCGTCGGGCGGCGCAGCGTCCTGCGCATCGGGTGCCTGCGTCGTGACATCGCCTGCGATGCCCTCCTGTGCATCGGCCGGCAATGTTTCTTCCGCGACTGCAGTGCTTGGCAGAGTGCCGGTAGCGCTCACCACGAACGCCGTGACCATGGCACCGGCCAGTGCAATTGCGCTGCGCTGCGCCAGCGTCATGGCCTGAATCCGAACTCGAAAACGTAGGTCTGATTGGGTGTGGACACCGGTACACCGTCCTCGAAACGCGGGCGGAATCGATGCGAGCGCAGGGTGCGCCGCACGGTCGTGTCCTTCAGTCCTGGAGGATGCGAATCAATAATCAGGATGTCCTCGGCCCGCCCCTGGTCGTTTACCGTGTAGCTTGCCTCCACGCGCCCATCCTCCAGGCCGGGTTCGGCGCCACGCTGTCGTACACCCAGCCAGGAGGGCTGCGGCGAAGTCACCGGAGATGGTCTGGAGAACCATCGTGCTCGCAGTTCCTCGCCGTTCTCGGCATCCGCGAGCCGCTCCCACGCTTCAGTATAGCGGGTCACTGCCGAGCTTCGGCGGGTCATCGCCATGCTCCAGTCCCCGAGATCAAGTAACAGCAGGGCCTCGAGCTGCGGTGCCGGCGGCTCCTGTGCACGCGCGATCGCCAGCGCCCGGTTGAGAGCCTGCTCCGCCGACGGATAGCCCATCGGTGCGTTCCTGGTGGCGCGCGGATCGATGAAGCTGGCCGCGAACTGCATGCTCTTGGCCAGGCCCCGCAGCGGTTCGATGATGCGTGGATCGTCGCTGCCGCCGTCAGCCTCGAGCAGGCGTATCGCACGCACATACAGCGCGCGTTCTTCCTCGACCCTGCCGCTGTAGCGATACCACAGGGCCAGGCGGTACATCGCCGGCAGCAGTTCCGGGGCATCGGGACCATAGTTGCGCTCGGCAATCTGGAAGGCTTCGAGCGCACGCATGTCTGCCTCTTCCCAGGCCTCGAGTGCGCGCAGGCTGACGCTCATCGCCTCGAGCATGTCCAGCTGCTTCAGATTGAGCAGGCCCAGCAGGCGGCGTGACAGCGCCTGGGCCTCGGTGAACGTGGCCACCGCGAGCATGTGTTCTTCCATGTCCGCATAGACGCGTCCGAGTTCAAAGATCGCGCCGAGCTGGCGTTCGCTGAAGCGACCCTCGAGCTGCTGCGCAAGGTCGATGGCGCCCAGCAGCGAGGTTTCAGCCTCATCGAGCAGATCAGCCTGCCGCTGTGCCGTGCCCAGGCGTGTCATGGCGTCGACCCGCGATACATGCTCCGGGCCCAGCTCGGCGTCCAGCGCGTCGATCCATTGCGTGCCCAGCTCGGCGGCCAGCGCGAAGTTCTCATCTGCTTCGGCACGGGCGAAGGCCAGTTCGAGTTCGACGGACCCCGGTGACATGGGCTGCGCCGCCTGGTGGTCGGCGTCGGGCGCGTCGGTGGCTTCGGCTTCGTCGGCAAGTCCAGCCGGGGTGTCCGCATCCGTCGTGTCTTGCAGCGCCGCAAGCAACGGCGCCATGACCAGCCACGTGAGCGTGAAAAGGACTGCGACCCATGGCCCGATCAGGCGGGGACGCAGGGTTGGGGAGCGTGTCGCGTGGTCTGAACGTTGCATTCGGCCTGACCGGACTGGGTTCATGATTCTATCGCTTGGCTGTTAATTTGACAGACCTCGCGGCAGGGAACTGGTTCGCTATACTCGCGGTCTTGTCTTGCGCGGGTCTGCATTCGTGCCGATGTCCCATCGCGGCGCCCGCACTGCGGCCACGCAGGCCTGAAGTCCCCCGGAGGCCTAACCCATGCCATCAGTCCTGTCCGCTCGCCGCGCGTCGCTAGTCCTGGCGCTGACCGCAGTGTTGTTTTCCTGCATCGCCCAGGCCGAAGAGACGCTGCTGCTGCGCTTCCCCACGCTGCACGGCGAGCAGCTGGTGTTCAGCCACGGCGGCGACCTGTGGCGCAGTCCGGCCAGCGGCGGCACCGCCGTGCGCCTCACCGCCCATCCCGGGCTGGAGCTTTTCCCACGTTTCTCCCCGGATGGCACGCGCATTGCGTTCACTGCCCAGTACGATGGCGACGAACAGGTCTACGTGATGCCGGCCGGCGGCGGCGAGCCGCAACGCCTGACCTGGTATCCCGCCATGGGGCCGTTGCCCGATCGCTGGGGCTACGACAACCAGGTCTACGGCTGGACGCCCGATGGCGAGGGGGTGTTGTTTCGCAGCCTGCGCGACACGCATAACGTGGGGGCTTCGCGCCTGTACATCGCGCCGGTCGCCGGCGGCATGCCCGAAGCGCTGCCGATGACCCGCGCTGGTGGTGGTGCGCTGTCTCCGGACGGGCGACGCATCGTCTACTCGCCGCTGTTCCGCGACTTCCGCACCTGGAAACGCTACGAGGGCGGCTGGGCACAACAGCTCTACATGCTGAACCTGGACGGCAGCCAGGCGCAGCGCATCACCGACCATCCGCGCTCCCATCGCGATCCGATGTGGCTGCCCAGCGGCGTGTATTTCGTCTCCGATCGCGATGGCACGCTGAACATCTACCGCTATGACCCGGACAGCGGCGAGACCACGCAAATCACGCAGCATGATGAATGGGACGTGCGCTGGCCCAGCGCGGATGGCGGGCAGCGCATCGTCTACGAACTCGGCGGGCGTCTGCGTATTCTCGATGTGGTCAGCGGCGAGGACCGTGCGGTGTCGATCACCGTGCCTTCCGATGGTGTGGCCAGGCGGCCCGCGCGCATCAGCGTCAGTGACCGTATCCAGGAGGCGGTGCCGGCGCCCGACGGCAAGCGCGTGGCCATCGTCGCCCGCGGCGAGGTGTTCAGCGTGCCCGCCGAGCACGGTCTGACCCGCAACCTCACGCGCAGCAGTGATGCCCACGAACGCGAGGTCACCTGGTCGCCCAAGGGTGATCGCCTGGCCTTCATCTCCGATGCCAGTGGCGAAGAAGAGCTGTGGGTGGTCGAGCAGGCCGGTGGCCAGCCGCGGCAGGTCACGCGTGACAGCGATACCCGTTACTTCCGGCCGCGATTCTCGCCCGACGGCGAACGTATCGCGATGGTCAATGCGCGTAACCAGCTGCTGGTCGTCGATGTCGCCAGCGGGCGCATCACAGAAGTTGCGCGCGATCCCATCGAGAACAACCGCGACCATGCATGGTCGCCTGACGGGCGCTGGCTGGCCTTCAGCATGAGCCAGCCCAGCGGCTTCAGCCGGCTGCACCTTTGGGAACGCGAGCGCGGCAGGCTGCACGCACTGGGTTCAGGCATGTTCCACGAACACACGCCGGCCTGGGATCCCGACGGTGGCCTGCTCTACTTCCTGGCGATGCGCGAGTTCCAGCCGCAGATCTCGCGCATCGAGTGGGACTTTGCGACCAACCGCGACACCGGCATCTTCGCCTACGCGCTGCGCCGCGATGTCGACAATCCCTTCGCACCGCGCAGCGACGAGGTCGGCGACAAGGCCGAGGGTGCTGACAACGACGACGAGCCTTCGGCGCGCGGCTCGCGTTCGCGTGGCAGCGATACCGGCAATACCGCGCTGCGCGTGGAACTCGACGGACTCGATCAGCGCGTAATCCGCGTGCCCGTGGAGGCCGATAACTACTCGCAGCTCACCGCCACCGGCACCCACCTGGTCTATGGTCGCAGCGATCCGTTCTACTACGGGCGTGATCCGGCCACGCGCCCGGCCGTGATGCTCTACGACCTGGAGAAACGCGAGGCCAGAACGCGCCTGGAGGATGTCGCAGCCTTCGCCGTGTCGGCCGACGGCAAGCAGCTGCTGGCCCGGCAGAACAACAGCTGGAAGCTCTTTCCGCTGGACAACGGCGATGGCAAGACGGTGTCGCTGGACGGGCTGATGATGGATCGCGTGCCGGCAGAGGAATGGGCGCAGATCTTCGACGAGGTCTGGCGGCGGTTTCGCGATCATTTCTACGTCGCCAACATGCATGGCTATGACTGGGAGGCCATTGGTCAGCGCTATCGCGCGCTGCTGCCTCATGTGGCTCACCGTTCGGATCTCAACTACATCATCGGCGAGATGATCGGCGAGCTCAATGTCTCGCATGCCTACAAGTCCGGCGGCGACCTGGCCCGGCCGTCGCGACCCACGGTATCGCTGCCGGGCGCGCGTTTCGAGCTCGATGAACGCGCCGGGCGCTATCGTATCGCCAGCATCTTTGCCGGGCAGAATGCCGAGGCCCGCTATCGTTCGCCGCTCACCGAGGTCGGCGTCGATGTGTCGGTCGGCGACTACGTGCTGGCGATAAACACCCATCCGCTCAGCGCGCAGGACAACCCCTACAGACTGCTGCATGCGGCGCGCGGCGCACCCGTGGAGCTGCGTGTCTCGGCCCGGGCCGACGGTCGCGATGCCCGCACGGTGCGCTTCGAGCCCGTCGAAAGCGAGCGCAACCTGATGTATCTGGCCTGGGTCACCGAGCGCTATCGCCAGGTCAGCGAGGCCACTGACGGCCGCGTGGGCTATCTGCATGTGCCGGACATGGGCGCCGACGGTATCCGCGAGTTCATCAAGTGGTTCTATCCGCAGATTCGCCGCGAGGGCCTGATCATCGACGTGCGTGCCAATGGCGGCGGCAATGTCTCGCAGATGCTGATCAATCGCCTGAACCGCGAGCTGCTCGGTGTCACGCATACGCGAAACCGGCAGCAGCCCAGCACCTATCCGAACATGGTCTTCACCGGACCGATGGTGACGCTGATCAACGAGACTTCGGCCTCTGACGGCGATATCTTCCCATGGAAGTTCCGCAAGGCCGGTCTTGGGCCGCTGATCGGCAAGCGCACCTGGGGTGGCATCATCGGCATCACCAATCGCGGACCGCTGGTCGACGGCGGCGAGGTGTCTGTCCCGGAATTCGGCACCGCCGATGCCGATGGCAGCTGGGCCGTGGAGGGCGAAGGCATTGCACCTGACATCGACGTCGACAATGATCCGGTCTCCGAGATGCAGGGCCGCGATCTGCAGCTCGAGCGCGCCATCGAGGAGGTAGTTCAACGCATGCGTACGCAACCCGCAGCCTTGCCGGCCCGGCCGGCCGATCCGGTGAAAACACCATGACGCGCGCAGGGTCGAGGCCATCGGCTCCGGCGGTCAGTCGCCGTGCCGTGCTGGCGGCCGGGGCGCTGGCCGCAGGCGTCCTGCCACTGGGCGTGCTGCGCGCCGGAGACTCGATGCGCCGCCGGGTCATACCGGCCAGCGGCGAGGCCCTGCCGGTGATCGGTGTGGGCACGGCGAGAACCTTTGATGTCGGTGATGGCGATACGCAGCGCATGGCAGCGTTGCGCGAGGTGCTCGCAGCCCTGCTGGACGGCGATGCCAGCGTGATCGATACCTCGCCGATGTATGGCGAAGCCGAACGCGTCATCGGCGAGCTTGCGCGCGAGCTGCCCGGTCGCGAGCGCATGTTCCTGGCGACCAAGGTCTGGACCCGCGGACGTGCGCAGGGCATTGAGCAGATGCGCCGCTCGCTGGAACTGCTGGGCGTCGATGCCGTTGACCTGATGCAGATCCACAATCTCGTGGACTGGCGCACGCACCTGGCGACGCTGCGTGCGCAGCAGGAAGAAGGTGTGTTTCGCTATATCGGTATCTCGCACTACCGCGTCGATGCGTTTTCGCAGGTCGCCGCGGTGCTGCGCGACGAGCCGTTGGATTTCCTGCAGATCAACCACTCGCTGATGACGCCGGAGGCCGAGCGCGAACTGCTGCCGCTGGCGGCCGATCGCGGCGTGGCGGTGATCATCAATCGACCCTTCGAGAACGGCGCGCTGTTCGCCCGCGTGCGTGATCATGAGGTGCCGGCCTGGGCCGTGGAAGCCGGCATGCCGACCTGGGGTCAGTACTTCCTGAAATTCATCCTCGCCCATCCGGCCGTTACCTGCGTGATCCCGGCCACACGGCGGCCCGAGCACATGCTCGACAATCTGCAGGCAGGCTTCGGCGAGTTGCCTGACCGGACGATGCGTGAGCGTATGCGCGAGCATGTCGTGACGCTGTAGCGGCGCGTGCGGGCGTCACCTGCGGGAGGTCTTTGGCGGAATGGCTCCCTTCGGTCCGCTTTATTTCCGCCAAAGACCTCCCGCAGGCGACGCCAGCCGGGGCTCAAGCAAGTGAGTGTCTCGGTTTACCGGGGTTATCCTGCAGCGCGCGCAGCGGAGATAATCCCGGCATTCCGATGCCGGAGTCCCGTCTCAAGATGTCCGCCTCCCAGCCTGAGCCCCACGCTGCCGATCTGGTGTTCCGCGCCCGCGGCCTGACCAAGGTCTACCAGATGGGCGAGGTCGAGGTGCATGCGCTGCGTGGCGTGGATCTCGAGCTTGCCCGCGGTGAGTTCGTCGTGCTGCTGGGGGCCTCGGGCAGCGGCAAGTCCACGCTGGTCAACATCATGGGTGGGCTGGATCGGCCCACGGCCGGTGAGTTGTGGTACGAAAACGAGGCACTCAGCCATGCCAGCGAACGCGAACTCACCGAGTTTCGTCGCCGCTACGTCGGCTTCGTGTTCCAGTTCTACAACCTGATTCCCAGCCTGACCGCGCGCGAGAATGTCGCCGTCGTCACCGAGATCGCCACCGAGCCGATGCGCCCTGAGGAGGCCCTGGAGATTGTTGGCCTGGGTGGCCGCATGGACCATTTTCCCGCCCAGCTCTCCGGCGGCGAGCAGCAGCGCGTGGCCATTGCGCGTGCGATTGCCAAGCGTCCCGCCGTGCTGTTGTGCGATGAGCCCACGGGTGCACTGGATTCGAAAACCGGTGTCGTCGTGCTGCAGGCGCTCGATACGGTCAGCCGCGAACTGGGCACGACCACGGCGGTGATCACGCACAACGCCGGTATCGCCGACATGGCAGACCGCGTGCTGGTGATGACCGACGGGCGCATCAGTGATGAGCGTCGCAACGCCACGCGCAAATCCCCCGACGAGATCAGCTGGTAGCGCCATGAGCGTGCTGCATCGAAAGCTCGGCCGCGAGCTGCTGCGCATGTCCGGCCAGGCACTGGCGATTGCGCTGGTGCTGGCCAGTGGTGTCATGACCTATGTGCTGACCTCCACGTCACTTGCCTCGCTGCTGACGACCCAGGCGCGCTACTACAGCGAGTACCGTTTCGCCGACCTGTTCGTCGATCTCAAGCGTGCGCCCGAGCATGTCGGCGAGCGGCTGCGCGACATCGATGGTGTACGCAGCGTCGACACGCGCGTGGTCGCGATGGTGAACATCGACGTGCCGGACTTCACCGACCCGGTCAGTGCGCTGCTGGTGTCGCTGCCCGACGAAGGCCAGCCGGCGCTGAATCGCATCTGGGTGCGCGAGGGCGCGCTGCCCGAGCGCGCCGACGAGGTGCTGATCAGCGATGCCTTCGCCGATGCCCAGTCGCTGGGCCCGGGCGACACGCTGGGGGCCGTCATCAACGGCCGCTGGCAGCGCCTGAGGATCTCCGGGGTCGGCGCCTCACCGGAGTACATCTACCAGATCAAGCCCGGCGACCTGTTCTTCGACTTCGAGCGCTTCGGCATCCTGTGGATGCGCCGTCAGCCGCTGGCCACGGCGTTTGACCTGGATGGTGCGTTCAACAACGCGGTGTTCGCGCTGCGCCCCGGCGCCGATGCCCGCGACGTCATCGCGCGCATCGACGACGTGCTCGAACGCTACGGCGGGCAGGGCGCCTATGACCGCGACGACCAGGTCTCGCACGGCTTCCTCGACACCGACCTGCAGAGCCTGGTGGTCATGAGCCGCGTGTTTCCCGCAGTGTTCTTCGGTGTTGCGGCCTTTCTGCTCAACGTCGTGATTGCGCGCATGCTTGCAGCCCAGCGCGAGCAGATCGGCATCCTCAAGGCCTTCGGCTACCGCAATGGCGAACTGGCCCTGCATTACATCCAGCTGGTGCTGGTGATCGTCGCGGTCGGCAGCCTGATCGGCACGGCGCTGGGTGTGTGGCTGGGCCGCGGCATGGCCGGCATCTACGCCGAGTTCTATCGCTTCCCGTATCTCGACTACAGCCTGGATGTGGGTGTCGCGGTGATGGCGTTGACGATTGCCGCGCTGGCCGCACTCGCGGGCACAGGCCACGCTGTGCTGCGCGCCGCGCGCTTGCCGCCGGCCGAGGCGATGCGTCCGGAGCCGCCCTCGCGTTATCGCCGCTCCTGGCTGGAGCGCCTGGGTCTGGGCGGGTGGCTCGACCAGCCCAGTCGCATGGTGTTGCGCCATCTCGGCCGACACCCGCTGAAGTCCGCGATCACGGTGCTGGGTATCGCCATGTCCGTGGCGATCGTCATGCTGGCCCGCTTCCAGGTGAATGCCGTGGATGCGCTGGTGGAGTCGGAGTTCGGTCTGGCGGCGCGCGAGGACCTGACGGTGACCTTCACCGAGCCGACAAGCTACCGGGCCATGTTCGCACTGGCTGCCGAGCCGGGTGTCGGGCAGGTCGAGCCGATGCGCATGGTGCCGGCGCGTCTGCGTGCCGGGCATCGCGAGTATCGCCTGGCTATCCGCGGCCTGGTCGCCGAGCCGGACCTGCACCGGCTGCTCGACATCCATCAGCAACCGATACGCCCGCCTGCCGAGGGCCTGCTGCTGACCAGCTACCTGGCCGACACGCTCGGCGTCGTGCCCGGGGATTCGCTGCAGGTGGAGATTCTTGAAGGCGACCGGCCGGTGCGCCAACTGCCGGTGGCCGGTGTCGTGCCCGAGTACATCGGCATGAACGCCTACATGGAGCTCACCAGTCTCAATCGGCTGATGCGCGAGGGCAACGCCATCAGCGGCGTCTATCTGAAGGTCGATGCCGACGAGCGTGACCGGCTGTTCCAGCGCATCAAGAACATGCCGCGGGTGGCCGGGGTGTCGATCCAGCGTGAGGCCGTGCGGAGCTTCGAGGAGGACATGGCCGGGACGGTGCTGATCTTTACGCTGGTGATGACGCTGCTGGCAATGGTCATTGCCGTGGGGGTGGTCTACAACAGCGCGCGCATTGCGCTGGCCGAGCGGGCACGCGAGCTTGCCAGCATGCGCGTGCTGGGTTTTCGTCGCGCCGAGATAAGTTACATCCTGCTCGGTGAGCTCGCATTGCTGACCCTGCTTGCACTGCCGCCGGGCTTTCTGATCGGCTATGGCATGACGCACATGATTGCCACCGCACTGGGCACCGAGCTGTTCCGCATTCCAGCCGTCATCGCGCCGTCGAGCTTCGCGTTCGCAAGCTGCGTGGTGATGGCAGCAGCCATCGGCTCGGCCCTGCTGATCCGCCGAAGACTCAATCGACTGGACCTGATCGGGGTTCTGAAGACACGCGAATGAGGACACCATGAGCAGAAACAAACTCCTGTTGCTGGGCTTGCTCACCGCGGCGATTATCGCGCTGCTGGTGATCGGCTTCGCACCGCAACCGGTACTCGTCGACCAGGCCCGCGTGGTGCGCGGCGCGATGGAGGTGATCATCGAGGAGGAAGGCCGCACGCGCGTGCGGGATCGCTACCAGGTCTCCGCGCCTGTGGGCGGGTATCTGCGGCGTATCGTCATCGAGCCCGGCGACCCGGTCACCGAAGACCAGGTGCTGGCGCTGGTCGCGCCGCTGCGACCCGAGGCGCTGGATCCGCGTCGGCGGGCGCAGGCGCAGGCAGCAGTCGCTGCCGCGCGCGCCAGCCTGCGCAGTGCCGAGAACCGCACGCGCGCGCTGGCCGCCGAGTCGACGTTCGCACAGAGTGAACTCGAACGCATGCGTCTGCTCGCCGTAGACGGCAACGTCTCACGCGCTGAACTGCAGCGTGCCGAGACGCTGGCGCGCAGTGCTGCCGAAGGCTTCGAAGAGGCAGAAGAACGCGTCGAGGTGGCGCGCCAGGAACTCAATGCCGCGCAGACGCAACTGGCCTATGCGGGCGCCGATGCCGATGACGTCGACAGTCTCGTCAGCGTGCGCTCGCCGGTCAACGGCCGGGTGCTGCGCCGTCACCGCGAGAGCGAAGGGGTGGTCGCAGGCGGCGAGTTGCTGCTGGAGGTTGCCGACACCGATGTGCTGGAGGTCGAGACCGATGTGCTGTCGGCCGATGCCGTACGCATCGCGGCAGGTCAGCCGGTACGTTTCGCGCGCTGGGGCGGGCCCGGGGAACTCGAAGGCGTGGTCCTGCGCGTGGAGCCGGCGGGTTTCACGAAGATCTCGGCGCTGGGGGTCGAGGAACAGCGCGTGTGGGTCATCAGCGAGATCACCGCACCAAGAGAGGATTGGCGCAGCCTCGGCGATGGTTTTCGCGTGGAGAGCCGGTTCGTTGTCTGGTCGGAAGACGACACGCTGGTTGCCCCGGTCAGCGCGGTGTTTCGCGAGGCTGACGGCTGGGCTGCGTTTCGTATCGAGAATGGGCGCGCACGCCTGGTGGCGGTGGAGATCGGCGAGCGGTCAGCGCTGCGGGTGCAGGTGCTCGATGGCCTTGCCGCGGGGGATGTCGTGATACCCCATCCACCGGAGCAATTGACCGACGGCAGTCGGGTCAGATCGCCCTGAGGCGTCACTCTGAAGCGAACTATTATGTTAATGCGGTTACCTGGTTTTTGCTGGTTGGTCACCGATCAGAGATGCTCGCCGATAGAAGCTCGAAGCGGCGAAAACTTGTCGACGGCAGTCTGTTTAGTTGAGGGTGCGGAATGGTGACGTCTCATGCAGAGCCTCCCGTCCGGTCCGCCATAACTTTTTTTGGCCTGACTTTCGGTATCGCCTGGGGCGTCATGGGGCTCGCCCTGGCATTCCAAGACACCGTCGAAGCCGCGCTGGGGCCGATGCGTGCCTCGCATCCGCTGTTTATCCTCGCCGTTTGGTCGCCTGCCATTTCTGGCATCTTGCTTGTGCTCTGGTATGGCAGGCTGCCCGGCTTGCGCCGCTACTTCTCGCGCCTGCTGCTATGGCGGGCTCCGGTCGGCTGGTATCTTTTGCTGCTCATCGGTCTGCCCGCGGTTTCGTACCTTGGGGCTGCACTTGGTGGCACGCTTACGCGCGAAGCATTGGCCCAGCCGCCGCTTCCGGAGTTGCTGGCGCTGGCCGGCTTCATGCTGATCCTTGGACCCGTGGAAGAACTCGGCTGGCGGGGCTACGCTACACCACTGCTGCAGCGCCGGTTGGCACCGTTCTGGGCAGGGCTTGTGGTGGGTGTCTTCTGGGCGCTTTGGCATGTCCCGGCTTTTTTCCTCGGCGGCACGCCGCAGAGTGGCTGGGAGGTCATGCCCTTCCTGCTGGGCGCCACCGCCGTAAGCGTAATTCTTACAGGGTTCTTCAACGCCGCGCGGGGCAGCATCCTGGTGGCGATCCTGTTTCACTGGCAGCTCAACATGCCGATGTGGCCAGATGCCCAACCCTGGGACATGTATCTCTTCGTCGTGCTTGCCGCGATTGTCGTCTGGATGAAGCGCGTCGAGATGTTCAGCAGAGAAGGTGCAGTGACGCAAGTCATGTCGGCCGGCCAAGGAGGACTACGATGAACAACCGCCTCCTTCGTATCGCCGCCTGGACCTTCGGAGGGCTCGCCGTACTGGCCTTCGCCGGATTCCTGTGGCTGCGCCAGAGTCCCTACTGGGCCGGGATCACGCTGTTTGCAGAGTCGCAGCGGGTCGAGAACTTCCGCGCCATGGACCGGGTATTCCCGTCGCGGGCAGTGCCGCACGGCGGTCCGGTCTGGGCCTTCGAGCGCGATCCACGTGCCTTGCCGGAGACCTATGACTTCAATGACGACGAGCGCGAGCTGAGCGCCTTTCTGGACCGGACCGTGACCACCGGCCTGCTGGTCGTCCACCGAGGCGCGATTACCCATGAGGAATACCGCCTCGGTGCCGATGAAGCCTCGCCCTTCACCTCATGGTCGATGGCAAAGTCATTCCTGTCCGCACTGATCGGCATCGCGCTGGAGGAGGGGCACATTGCCAGCATCCGCGACTCCATCGGCCGGTATGTCCCGGCGCTGGCGGGGTCGGGCTACGGCGATGTGTCACTCGAGGATGCGCTGACCATGTCCTCGGGCGTGGCGTTCAACGAGGACTACGACAACCCGTTTTCCGACATCAACATGCTGGTCTGGCGAGCAATGGCGATGAGCCAAACTGCCGAGCAGACGCTCTCTGGCTTGGGCCGGCTGCGTGATTCTGGCACGTTCAACGATTACATCAGTTCCGACAGCATTGCGCTGGGTCTGGTGCTGGAGTCCGCTACGGGGATGCCGCTTGCCGAGTACCTGGCCAGCCGCCTCTGGGGCCCGATGGGGGCCGAGGCGGATGCGACCTGGAGCACCGACCGCACGGGGCGCGAATTCGCGCACTGCTGCCTGAACGCGACCCTGCGCGATTACGCCCGCTTCGGGCGCCTCTATCTCGAGGGCGGGGCGCGGATGGGGCAACAGATCGTGCCCGCCGAATGGGTCCTGGCCTCGGTCAACCCCACGGCCCCGCATCTGCAACCGGGCCAGAACCCGGCCAGCAGCTGGACCTTCGGCTATGGCTACAAGTGGTGGATCCCCGAGCACCCACAGGGCGATTTCACCGCCATCGGGGTCTGGGGGCAATACATCTACATTGACCCCGCGCGCGAGGCGGTCATCGTCAAGACAAGCGCCGATCCGGATTTTGACAACAATGATCACGAGAGCATCGCCGTCTTTCGCGCAATCTCTCAGGCGCTGGCAGGGCAGTGACTACCCTGAGAATAATGGTCAGGTTAGCTAAGGTGTATACGTCATGCTGTTCACAAGGCTGGCTGTGATGATGCTGGTTGAGGAAGGGGTTCTGGACCTGCACGCCGATGTGGCGGGCTACACGCGCGAAACCGAGGTGCCCGGCTTTGAGCAGCTGACGCTCGCCCAGCTGATGAGCCACCGCCCGGGCTATGAGGATACCTATGAGCAGTTCGTGCAAGCCCGCATCCTCGACCCGCTGGGGATGGGCGCCACCACCTATAGCGAGGCAACCGCGCGCCCTGACCAGCCGCCGCTGTCGTAATTCCGCATCCGCCGGAACA
This sequence comes from Gammaproteobacteria bacterium, assembly GCA_020832005.1. Lineage (GTDB taxonomy): Bacteria > Pseudomonadota > Gammaproteobacteria > Steroidobacterales > PWYM01 > PWYM01. Next base: position 18,575 of record JAFIFN010000031.1, read on the forward strand.
TCTCACCGATGTCAGTCGGGTCAGATGACCCTGAGGCGTCACGGGGCCCAGACACGACAGCATCGCTCCGAGACCGGCTCCGAGGACTAAAGCGGATTCCGGTCTCTTGTAGCAAGACAGATTATACGTATAATCCGGACATCTGCTTTGAAAGGCCAGATGCCATGCCAATAGTTGGGTCGCTTGAGTTCCAGCGCAGGTTCGGAGAGTTCCAGCATCAGGCACAGCGCGAGCCGGTCGAGATCACCCGGCACGGACGGCGAGAGTTCGTGCTCATGTCGGCCGATCACTATGACTGGCTCAGGGCCGCCGCCCAGCGAAGTCACCAAACAGCAGACGCTGCCGATGTGGTGATCAGCGCGGTGGAGCGTGCGGAGATGGACCCGGAGCATGCCCATCTTGATGAACTGCTGAAGTAGCGCAAGGTTCGTGGGGCTCCCCGAACCAAGGCCCGGCCTCGTCATCCGCTACGACTACCTCTGGACCCATGAGGCGGCTGCTGGCCGGCCGCAGGGCAAGGACCGCCCGACCTGCCTTGTTGCAGCGACCGATGCGCTGGTGCGCCCGCGTCATGTCGTCCTGCTGCCGATCACCCACACGCCGCCTTCCGGCGATACGATCGAGATCCCGGCGAAGGTGAAGCAAGCTATCGGGCTTGATGACGACGCGAGCTGGGTTATCGTGTCGGAACATAACATCGACGAATGGCCCAACGGCGGGCTGTCACCTGTGCCCGGCAAACCGAACACGTTCAGCTACGGCTTCATTCCGCCGGGGCTGTTTGCGAAGATAAAGGCCAGCTTCCTCGCACTGGCCAGAGCGAAGAAGAGCAACCCCGTCCGCCGCTGAACGACGCCGGCATCGCGGAATCGATCATGATTCCAAACGCCATAGCGCAAGCTTCGGCCACCCCGTCTCAGCTGGCTGACGCGGCAGCCGTCGGATGTCCGTGCAAGCCCTCGAGTGTCACCAGGTCGATCCCGTCTCCGTGCGCCGGCTCGGTGACCGCCGTGCCAAAGTCATCGACCAGGCGCTGCGCCAGTGCTGCGCGCGCAGCGGGTTCGCCATGGATCAGCCAGGTCGGCGGCGCCGGCTCGAAACTCCCATACCAGCGCAGCAGTTCGCGCTGGCCGGCATGCGCCGACATGCCACCGACGGTATGTACCTGGGCCTCCACGCGCATCGCCTCGCCATGGATGCGCACCCAGGGCTGACGCTCCACCAGCCGGCGGCCCAGCGTGCCGCGGGCCTGGAAGCCGACGATGACGATATGGCACTCCGGGCGCCAGACATTGTGCTTGAGGTGGTGGAGTACGCGACCGCCACTGCACATGCCGCTGCCGGCGATGATGATCGCGCCCGAGCGGACATGGTTCAGGCGCATGGACTCTTCCGGTGATTTGCACAGTGTCAGATTCGGCAGCGGTGGCATGAAGCTCTTCGCCGTGGACAGCTCACGGGTCTCCTCGTCGTGGAGTTCGGAGTGGCTGATGTAGAGCTGGCTGGCCTGGATGGCCATCGGGCTGTCGAGGTAGACCTTCCACCGCTCCATGCCCCAGTCATCCCAGTGCTTGCCGAACAGGTAGAGCAGGTCCTGCGTCCGGCCCACGGCGAACGCCGGAATGATGATATTGCCGGCATCGTGATCGGCAGAGGTCAGGATGTCCTTGAGTTCGGCCAGCGTGGCCTCGTGGCTGCGATGATCGCGATCACCGTAGGTGCTCTCCATGATCAGCGCATCGGCCTTCGTGATCGCGGCCGGATCGCGCACGATCGGCATGTCGTAGCTGCCAAGGTCACCGCTGTAGATCAACGTGCGGCGCAGCCCGTCATGCGTCAATTCCAGTTCGATCGATGCGGCGCCGAGGATGTGGCCGGCCTCGTGCAGGCGCAGGCGTACGCCCGGCAGCAGGTCTTGCCAGGCGTCGAAATCCAGGCTGCGGAACTGTCGCAGGGTATCGGCGACATCGTCTGCGCCATACAGCGGCTCGACCGGCGGCAGGCCCTTGCGTGCGCGGCGCCGGGATTCGAGTTCGGCATCGCGGCGTGACAGCGATGCCGAATCCGGCAGCAGCACGCGGCACAGCCCGCGCGTGGCGCGATGGGTGTAGATCGGTCCGCGATAGCCGCGACGCACCAGCAGCGGCAGCCGCCCGGAGTGGTCGATGTGCGCATGCGAGAGCACGACGGCATCCAGCCGCGTCGGGTCGAAGGCAAAGTCCTGGGCATTGCGGGCTTCATCCGCACGCGAGCCCTGGATCAGCCCGCAGTCCAGCAACAGGCGCATGCCGTTGATCTCGACCAGGCAGCACGAGCCGGTGACCTCGCCGGCCGCGCCGAGAAATTCCACTTTCAAGATTGCATTCCTCCCGATATGGCGTCCCGCCGCGCGTCAAGACGCTCATCGACCGCCGCGCAGATACAGTCGCCGAGTCTAGCAGCGCCGCCCCGTGATGTTGTGGACACTGCGCGTCCTGCCTGCATACACTGGCAGCAAGCGCAGCTCGCGCGATGCCACAGGACGGATCCCATGGCCAGAAACCTGCAACACGACATGCTGCCGCGCGCGGACGCCGAAGACCTGGCGCGCCAGCGCTATGTGCTGGCGCTGAAGACGCATCTCGGCCGGCGGCTGCGACCCGGCAACGCGGTGATCTGGGAGCGCGCGGTCAAGCCCGCCTTCGAGCGGGTCCACGGACATGCGCCCACCGAACGCGGCGACATCGCCGACGCCATGTACGCCCATCCCGGCTACCAGAGCTGGAGTGCGCTCAATCGCGTCGCCCAGGAGCTGATGTGGGAGTCGGTCGGCGAAGCGGTGTTCCGCGAGTCCGATCGCATGTCCGCCGAATACCGGCGCCTGCATGACAGCCGTCCCGCCGGCGGTTCGCTCGACCTCGACGAGGACTTCGAGGTGCCCAAGGCGATCCGGCGCATAAACATCCATCTCCAGCCCGGCGGCTATGCCAGGGATGAAAGCCCGGACGATGTCATCGCAGGCGCGTTCTACGAAGCCGGCGGCGCCCTGTATTCGATGGGCCAGTCGATCGGCACGCGCGAGTCGAAGGCGCAGATCGTGCAGCGCTACCTGGCCGAGCGCTATCCCGACTTCAAGCCTGGTCGCGTGCTTGATATGGCCTGTTCGGCGGGCGCGTCGTCGGTGCCCTACGCACTGGCCTGGCCCGAGGCCGAAGTTCACGCCATCGACGTGGGTGCCGGCATGCTGCGCTACGCCCATGCCCGGGCCGAGGCGCTTGGCGCACGCGTGCATTTTCACCAGCGCGATGTCGCCAGCACGGGTTTCGAGGCCGGCAGTTTCGACCTGATCGTCTCGCACAACGCCATGCACGAGATGTCACAGGTCACCCAGGCGGCCATGATGCGCGAGTGCTTCCGGCTGCTGGCCCCCGGCGGGGTGTGCGTGCACCAGGACGTGCCGCTGCGCTACGAGGAACTCGACGAGTTCATGCGCTTCGAGCGAGGCTGGGACCTGAAGAACAACAACGAGCCGTTCTGGGAGGCCTACGCCACCAACGACCCCGCGCAGATGCTCCGCGACGCCGGCTTCCCCGAAGCCGAAATCCACGTCGGCTACCTCGACCAGAGCGACGGCTCCATGAAGTGGTTCATCGCCGCAGCACGCAAACCCGGCTAAGGGGGGGCGCCACCTGCGGGAGGTCTTCGGCGGAAATAAAGCGGACCGCAGGGAGCCATTCCGCCGAAGACCTCCCGCAGGTGGCGCCGACGAGCCTGAAGTCAGTAGCTACCGAGCCTAACCGCGATACGTCTGCAGGTGAATGCTGGTCTCAGTGGCCGTGATCCCCCTGATCTTGCGCACCCGCTCCAGCGTCTCTGCCAGCGCCTGCAGATTGCCCACCCGCAGCTCGGCCAGCAGATCCCAGCGCCCGTTTGTATCGTGCAGCGCCTCCACACCAGGCTCACCGAGCAGCGCCCGGATCACCGCCTGCTGATGGCCTTCGACCGCGATGCTGCACCAGGCGCGGATGTCGTCGCGCATGGCATCCGGGCGCAGCCGCACCGTGTAGCCGGCGATGACACCCTCGCGTTCCAGCCGCGCCATGCGGTTGGTGATGGTGCCGCGTGCCACGCCCAGGTTTTGCGCCAGCTGCGCGATTGAGGCGCGCGCATCGTGACGCAATTGCGCGATCAGGGCCTGGTCGAGAGCGTCCATTCTGTCATTATACCATCAAGCTCTGCTCTTTTAATCAGAAAACTGACATTAAATAGCATATTTTGGCGTTTTAAATAACACCGCGCCTTGGGATACTGTGCAGGTCGATTCAACAGTTGCCAGGATTTCATCCCGCAAGGAGCCCGTATGACTGCCCTGCTCACCACCCAAGACGTCTCGCGCATCGTCGCCAGCATCGGCCTGCCGGCGTTTCTGGCGCGCATGGTCGACTATCTCGAGGCTGACTTCCGGCGCTGGCCGGACTTCGACAAGTGCGCACGTGTCGCAGCGCACTCGGAAGTCGGGGTCATCGAGCTGATGCCGGTGTCCGATGCCAGCGAATACAGCTTCAAGTATGTCAACGGCCATCCGAAGAACACCCGCCGGGGACTGCCCACGGTGATGGCCTTCGGCGTGCTTGCCGATGTCGAGACCGGCGAGCCCACGCTGCTCAGCGAACTGACGCTGACCACGGCGATGCGCACGGCCGCCACCTCGGTGATGGCGGCACGGCCGCTGGCACGCGCCGATGCGCGTGTCATGGCGCTGATCGGCAACGGCGCCCAGAGTGAGTTCCAGGCGCTGGCCTTCCATCACCTGATGGGTATCGATGAGCTGCGCCTGTTCGACGTCGATCCGCGCGCCACCGACAAGCTCATGGCCCACCTGGCCGGCATGCCCGGTCTGCGCGCGATCCGTTGTGCCAGCATCGCCGAGGCCGTGCGGGGTGCGGATATCGTCACCACCGTGACGGCCGACAAGACCAACGCGACGATTCTCACCGCCGATATGCTCGAGCCGGGCATGCACATCAACGGCATCGGTGGCGACTGCCCGGGCAAGACCGAACTTGCCGCCGGTGTGCTCGAGCGTGCGCGCGTGTTCGTCGAGTACGAGCCGCAGACACGCATCGAGGGTGACCTGCAGCAGATGCCCGCGTCCTTCGCGGTGACCGAGCTCTGGCAGGTGCTCACCGGTGCGGCCGAGGGCAGGACCTGCGCCGACGAGATCACCGTATTCGATTCTGTCGGCTTCGCGCTCGAGGACTACTCGGCGCTGCGGCTGCTGCGCGACTGTGCACGCGAGCTCGGTCTTGGCGCCGAGGTCGGGCTGATTCCGCAGCTGGCCGATCCGAGGGATCTCTACGGCCACCTCACGGGCGGGCGGGCCGTAGCACGCAAGGTCGCCTGACGCGTTTTCACCCTTGGCGACCGCGGCCCTCAGGCGACCGCGGCCCTCAGGCGACCGCGGCCCTCAGGCGACCGCGACGTCGATGCTTCAGTTCGCCTCGACCTCGATGCCCATGACGTCGAACAGGAACGCGAACTCGCGCGCGGTATCGCGCAGGCGCTGAAAGCGTCCCGACTGCCCGCCGTGGCCGGCGCTCAGGTCGGTGAACAGCAGCAGGCGGTTGTCATCGGTCTTGCGCTCGCGCAGCCGTGCCACCCACTTCGCAGGCTCCCAGTACTGCACGGCCGGATCCCACAGCCCCGTGCCGACATAGATGTGCGGATAGTCCTGGGCGGTGACGTTGTCGTAAGGCGAGTAGGCCAGCATGATCCGGTAGAACTCGGGATCGTTGGGATTGCCCCACTCATCGTATTCAAAGGTCGTCAGCGGGATGCTTTCATCGAGCATGGTCGTGACCACGTCGACGAAGGGCACACCGGCGATCGCCGCCGTGAACAGGTCCGGCCGCATGTTCAGCACCGCGCCCATCAGCAGGCCGCCGGCGCTGCGCCCCGAGATGGCCACGCGCTCGGGATCGCCCCAGCCCTGCGCCAGCAGGTGCTCGGTGACATCGATGAAGTCATTGAAGGTGTTCTGCTTGTGCGCTAGCCGACCACGCTCGTACCACTGCCGGCCCATCTCCTCGCCGCCGCGGATGTGCGCGATGGCATACACGAAGCCACGATCGACCAGTGACAGCCGGTTGGCGCTGAAGGTGGGATCGATCGAGATGCCGTAGGAGCCATAACCGTAGACGAACAGTGGATTGCTGCCGTCGGGCGTCGTGCCGCGCCGATACATCAACGTCACGGGCACCTGCTCGCCGTCGCGCGCGGGGGCATACAGGCGCTCGGTCACGTAGTTGTCCGGATCGAAGTCGCCGACCACCTCGTCGCGCTTGAGCAGCGTGCGCTCGCCTGTGACCATGTCGTAGTCGTACACCGTATAGGGCGTGGCCATCGAGCTGTAGCTGTAGCGCAGCACGGTGGTGTCCATGGACGGATTGACGTCGATCTCGGCGGTGTAGGCGCCCTCATCGCTGTCGATATAGAACTCGTCACCCGCCTCGGGCATATTGCCATCGCCAAGCGGCATCACCCGCAGCTTGAGCATGCCGCCGGTACGCTCCTCGAGCACCAGGTGCTCACGAAACAGCGAGAAGTCCTCGATCATCGCCGTGTCGCGGTGCGCGATCACCTCTTCCCAGGTGGACTTGTCGGCGCTGCTGGCGAGAGGGCTGCGCATCAGCCGGAAATTCTCGGCCTGCCAGTTGCTGCGGATCCACAGTGTGTCGCCCACCGGTTCGATGAAATACTCGTGGTCGCGCTCGCGGGGCAGCACCACGATCGGTTCGGCGTCCGGCCTATCCGTCGGGATCAGTCGCGCCTCGCTCGAGACCGTCTGCAGGGAATACATGACGATGTACTCATCCGAACGTGACCGCGACAGCACCATGTAGAACTGCGGATCGCTTTCCTCGTAGATCAGCACATCGTCGGCAGGCTCGCTGCCGCGCCGATGCCGCCAGGCCTGGTAGGGAATCAGCGTGTCGGCCTGCTGGCGTACGTAGAACAGCGTCTCGTTATCATCCGCCCAGGCCAGGCTGGTGCTGATGTTCTCGATGCGCGTGGGCAACTTGTCGCCCGACTCCAGATCCTTGATGCGCAGCGTCCACTCGCCGCGGCTGACGGTGTCCTCGGCGAAGGCCAGCCAGCGACCGTCGGGGCTAACCGACAGCGCGCCGACCTGGTAGAAATCATGCTCGGCGGCCAGCGTGTTGACGTCGAGCATGATCTGCTCGGGCCCCTCGGCGCTGCCACGGCGACGCGCATAGATCGGGTGTTCGCGGCCTTCCTCGTAACGCCGGTAATACCACCACTCACCACGCTGGTAGGGCACGCTCGCGTCATCCTGGCGGATGCGGCCGACGAGTTCGTCGAAGAGCAGCTGCTGCATCGGCTCGGTGTGCGCCAGCACCGCCTGCGTGTAGGCGTTTTCCGCGGCCAGATGGGTCAGCACTTCCGGGTCCTGGCGGGAATCGTCGCGCAGCCAGTAATAGGGATCGATGCGCACGTCACCGTGCGCCTCGAGCTCGATCGGGCGCTGTTCGGCCACCGGGGCGGTGGCCCGGGTCGTGGCGGGCGCGGCGCTGTCGGGGTCGGGCATCTTGTCGGTGTCGGCGTTGGAGCAGGCCGTGCACCATGCCACGCTGCAGGCCAGTGCGAAAGTGCGCAGGTTCAGGAAGGGCATCGGTGGCTCCGGGTCATCAGGGGGGGCATCCAGGCGACCGGGCGGGCGCCTTCGGCATGATAGGCTTACGCGCATATTTTTTCGAATCACGGTTGCCGTCGGCGCGACAGGTCGCGGCGGATTTTGCAGTTTGCACAAGGAGCGCAGCATGCAGGGCTTTCCCCATCACTACCATGTCCAGGCCAGCGCGCCGCCGAGTGGCGATGTCACCCTCGCCGCCGATGGCCTGCCGGCGTTGGCCACCCAGCCGCCGGCCGAGTTCGGCGGTCCAGGTGATCGCTGGTCGCCGGAGACACTCCTGACGGCCGCGGTGGCCGACTGTTTCGTGCTGGGTTTCCGCGCCATCGCGGCGGCCTCGAAGTTCGAGTACACGCGCCTGGACTGCTCTGTCGAGGGTGTGCTCGACCGGGTCGAGCGCGTCATGCGTTTCACCGGCTTCACCGTGCGCGCCCGCCTGCTGCTGCCCGCCGGCGCCGATGAGGCGCGCGCCAGGCGCCTGCTCGAGAAGGCTGAAGACAGCTGCCTGATCACCAATTCGCTGTCGGCAGAAACGCACCTCGAGGTCGAACTGGCCACGGGCTAGGCATTCGCACGGCCCGGCGTTTCTTCAGTCGGGTTGCCGGGTCAGACCACCGGCCGCGCTGTGGCCGCACCCGGCTGCGCCAGCACACCTGCCAGTACCTCCAGTGCCGTCTGCAGACGCTCGCGCGTGGGCGGTGCCCCGATGCAGATGCGCATGCCCGAGACATTGGCCGCGTCGATGACGGGCAGCTCCGGCGGCGTCAGTGTCAGTCCGCGTGCCAGGCAGTCCGCATGAATGCGGCGCGCCTCATCCATCGGACAGGGAATCCAGTAATGCAATGACATCGGCGGGCTGCCAGGCGCCAGCGTGTCGCCGAGCCGCTCCATGGTCAGGCGGCTGCGTGCGCGGATCTCGTCGCGCACCACGGCGGCCAGGCGGCCTGCCTGGTCGGCCATGACCATCTGCGCGAACAGCCGGTGGCCGATCTGCGGAGAGCCGATGCTGGTGGTCCAGATCAGCTCGCGCAGCGGTGCGCGGTGCTGCTCGGGGCAGCAGATCCAGCCCACGCGCAGGCCGGGCAGCAGGATCTTCGATACCCCCCCGAGGTAGAACGTGCGGTCGGGTACAAGGGTCTGAAACGCCGGCAGGGGCTGCTCGGGCCAGGTCAGGGCGCCGTAGATGTCGTCCTCGATGATGTCCAGTGACAGCTGCGCGCAGCTGCGTGCGATCGCCTCGCGGCGTTCGCGCGGGTAGGTCAGCGCGGTGGGGTTCTGCAGGGTCGGGATCAGCACGACGCTTCGTGCGCCACTGCTGCGTGCTGCGGCCTCCAGCGCTTCGGGCGTGACCCCGTGTGCGTCCATGGCCACCGGCACCAGGCGCAGGCCGAGCTGCCGTGCGACATCGCGGATGCCGAAAAACGTTGCCGACTCGCAGAGCACGGCCTCACCGGGCCGGTGCAGGTGATTGAGCACCAGGTAGAGTGCGCTCATGACGCCCGAGCACAGGATGAGTTCGTCGGCGCCGACGTCCGCCAGCGCTGAGCTTTCGTGCAGCCAGCGCGCCACGGCCTCGCGGGCGACCTGGTCGCCGCCCGTGGGCGGATAGCCGCACAACTCGTCCAGTCCGGGGTCTGCCGCGGTCCGGTTCAGCGCCTCACGCAGGAACGGCTGGGCGAGGCGGTAGGTGGGGACATTCGCGGACAGGTTGAGCGGGCCTTCCTCCTGCCCTTCGGCGAGCGTCACTGCTGGTCGGCGCCCGAACCGTCGGCAGCTGCCATCAGCGTGCGCTGCAGGTAGGTGTAGACCAGCGCCTGGAGCTTCGCGGTGTGCTCTGGCGTGGCGGCACCTGCGTGTCCGCCCTCGATGTTTTCGAAGTAGTACACCGGATGTTCATACTCGCGCAGCCGCGCCACCATCTTGCGCGCATGGCCCGGGTGTACCCGGTCATCCCGCGTCGAGGTGGTGATCAGCATGCTGGGATAGTCGGCCTCCGGATCGATGTTCTGGTAGGGCGAGTAGCGGCTGATCCAGGCCCACTGCTCGGGGTCATCCGGATTGCCGTATTCGGCCATCCAGCTGGCCCCGGCCAACAGCAGGTGATAGCGACGCATGTCCAGCAGCGGTACCAGGCTGACCACGGCGCCGTACAGCTCGGGTCGCTGGGTCACCGCGGCACCGACCAGCAGGCCACCGTTGCTTCCGCCCATGATGCCCAGCCGCGACGGGCGGGTAATGCCGCGCTCGATCAGGTCTTCTGCCACGGCCGCGAAGTCCTCGTAGGCGCGCATGCGGTTTTCCCGCAGGGCCGCCTGGTGCCAGGCCGGCCCGAACTCGCCACCGCCGCGGATATTGGCCACGACCAGCGTGCCGCCGGTCTCCAGCCAGCCCATGCCGCGTGCGGCCGAGTAGACCGGTGTCTCGGACACCTGGAAGCCTCCATAGGCATACAGCAGGACCGGCGCGTCACCGTCGGCTTCGGCGTCTTCCGGACCGACCAGGAAATACGGCACGCGCGTGCCGTCTGCCGAGGTCGCCTCGAGCTGACGTACCGCAAGTCCGGTGGCATCGAAGAAACCGGGCTGCTCCATCACCGCGCGTGGTGTCGATCGACCATGAGCCGAAAACAGCGTCAGCGGTGTGATGAAGTCCTGGTAGGCGAAGAACCAGTGCTCGCTGAAGGCATCGGTGGTGATGTGCCTGACGCTGCCAAGGGGTCTCACGTCGATTTCGCGCTGCTGCCAGCCCGCCTCGCCAGGCGTGAGCAGATACAGCCGGCTGGTGACATTGTCGAGCATGTGCACCAGCAGGTGCTCGCCGCTGCGCTTGACGTCTTCGATCGTGGTGCGCGGGTCGGGGCTGATCAGGCGCGCAGGCCTCGGTGTACCCGCCAGCAGTCCGTCCAGCGGCACGGCGAGCAGTTCGCCGGACCGGTAGGTTTCGTCACCGACGCGCCAGTCCTCGCGTAACCGCACGATCAGCGCGTCGTTGAGGATCGCGTCCACGCCGACCTTCTGGGGCAGCGGCAACAGCTTCGGGCCTTCGTCGGTCAGCAGGCTGTACTCGATGCTGAAAAAGTCTACCGCCCGCATCAGCAGCGGGTAGCTGCCCTCGGGTGTGCGAACAACTGTTGGAAACAGGCCGACGTCGCTGATCGGGATCTCCGCGACCGTCTCGGCTTCATCGATGCCCTCGCCGCGATGCCAGCGCCGCGCCGTGCGTGCATAGCCCGAATCGGTCATCGTGCCGGGGCCGAAATCGCTGTACACCAGCAGCGTATCCTCATCCAGCCAGCTGCCACCGCCCTTGGCCTCGGGCAGCATGAAGCCGTCGGCGACGAAGCGCCGTGTCGCGATGTCGAACTCGCGCAGCACGACCGCGTCGGCCCCGCCGCGCGACAGCGACAGCAGGCAGCGCGAGCTGCCGTTCGGTGCGCAGGCGGCGCCCTTGAACACCCAGTTTTCCTCCTCGGCCGCGCCGAGTGCATCCAGGTCGAGCAGGGTTTCCCATTCAGGCTTGCCCTCGGCGTAGGCGGCAACAGGCGTGCGCCGCCACAGCCCGCGAGGGTTGGTGCCGTCCTGCCACAGGTTGTAGACAAAGCCGCCCCTGAGATCGCCGAAAGGGATCCGGGCATCGGACTCCAGTGCTGCCAGCAGGCGTGCGCGCAGGGCGTCATGATCCTCGCCGACCTGCAGGGTGGCTGCGGTCTCGGCATTGCGCGCCTCGACCCATTCCATGGCCGCCGCGTCGTGCACCTCTTCGAGCCAGAGATAGGGGTCGTCGTCCTGGGCCAGCGTCATCTGGACTCCTGCGAGAAGCAAAAAGGCGGGAAGAAGCGTCCGGTACATGTCGGTGTGTCCTTATGGCTTGCCTGTTGCCACTTAATGGCCGGTTTTTCGCCGCGCCAGGGGCAGTTCGTCGAACACTGCCAGCGGGGTGCCGACCAGGGATTCGCTGATCTCGCGCAGCCGTGCGTAGGTGATGGTCTCGTCGCTTTCGGCCAGTGTGCGGGCGACATCGTCGAGCGAGTGCTCACCGTCGCTGGCCTCGCGGATGGCAGCATCGATGCGCACGAACTCACCGACGGCGCGCGCCGTCACCGCGCCGCCGGCACTGGCGACATCGAGGCGTCGCACGCTGCGGCCATTGCGCGCATGTGTTTCCAGCGACGCCGCATGGCGCTCCTCGCTGAGCACGCCCGAGCGCCGAAGAATCTCCAGGCTGTAGTAGTCCGCGAGTCCCTCGACGATCCAGCCGGCACCGCGACCGGTGTGCACGATGCCGGCCACATGAACCATTTCATGCAGCAGTGTCGAGGTGCCGCGCTCATTGATCAGCGGACGCTCGGCGTGCATGTACAGTGATGACGGACCCGACAGCGCGCCGCGCCACATCGGATCGCCGGCGCTGACCACCAGCAGGCGATCCGGGAAGTCGGGAAAGATCTCCAGCAGCGTGGGCAGGGTCCAGCGCACCATGGCCAGCGCATCCATGCGACGCACGCCCACGCCCACCGGGCCCGAGATCACGATCTCTCGCCCGGCGACCTCCTCGCGGCGCGTGCCCAGCGCGCCTGCGACCATCCAGCCGGTGGGGCGTACGAAGCGACGCGTCGGATCTTCGAGTGGCAGCGCTTCACCGTCCCAGGCGCCATACCGGGTCTCGATCGACCAGCCCTCCGGGGCCGTGAAGCTCAGGCTGGCGCGTGACTCGACGCCGGGCACGCCGCGCATCCGCGCAGGTGGCACGAGGTGGTCGGCGCGCATCAGCGCCCAGTCGTCGGTGATACGCGCATCGTAGCCACCGGATCCGCGCTGCCGGTCGATGACCATGCGGAGTGTGAATTCACCGCCCTCGGCGGGTGGTCGCCAGAACACGAACTCATCGTCCTGCTCGATCTCGCCATCGCCTGCAAAACCGTGATGACGATCGGGGTCAGGCCGGAACCGCAGCTCGCGCAGCTGCCCGTCGGTCTGGCGCACCCGGAGGCTGACCTGCGCCTCGCCATCGGCGGGCGACAGGGTCGCGTGATAATCGATATCGAAGGTAGGGACCGCTTCGGCGGCGCGCGCAGCGCCTGCGAGCAACACCGCAACAAGCAGTCCGGAAATCCACATCCAGCTGATTTTCATGCCTGTTTCGTGACTCCGTGGACACTTGTGCGGAAATTCTTCATGGCATACTGACCCGCGAACCCTGTCACGGGTTCCGGCGCCTGCGCCGCCGGTGACAGCGCCGGAACCCCGCTCACCGCTTCACGCCCAAGGTAACCACCATGAACGCCTCTGTCGATCTCGCAGTCCCTACCGGTATCCTCGCTGATGCCGATATCGTCACGCTGCAGTCCCACATGCTGGAAGAAAAGCGCCGCGTCGCCGATCCCGGCGATACGCTGTCGTGGATCATCTCGGCGCTGTCAATCTCGGCGAAAATCATCTCGGCGCAGCTGCGTCGTGCAGGTCTGGACAACGTGCTGGGCTCGCTGGGCAACCAGAATGTTCAGGGTGAGGACCAGCAGAAGCTCGATGTCATCGCCAACAACGTGCTGATGCGCGCACTGGGCGCTCGCGAAGGCGTCATGGTGCTGGCCTCCGAGGAGGCCGACGAACCCGTCGTCATCGCAGGCAACCGTGCCGATGAGCGCGGCTATTGTGTGCTGTTCGATCCTCTCGATGGCTCATCGAACCTCGATGTCTGCGGCGGTGTGGGCACGATTTTCAGCATCCTGCGCCATGATCGACGCAGCACGCGCATTGCCGACTCCGTGCTGCAGCCCGGTGCCCGGCAGGTGGCGGCCGGCTACGTGCTCTATGGGCCCTCGACGGTGATGGTGCTGACCACCGGTGCCGGGGTCGACATGTTCGTGCTCGATACCGCGATCGGTGCGTTCATTCGCATCGCACGGGGTCTGCGCATCCCCGAGACCGGCGCGACCTATTCCCTGAACGAAGGCAACCGTGCCAGCTTCCCCGCCGGATATCGTGCCTATCTCGACTGGGCCCAGGCCAACGGTTACTCCAGTCGCTATGCGGGGGCGATGGTCGCCGATGTGCATCGCACCCTGCTCAAGGGCGGGGTGTTTCTCTATCCGCCGACGCAAAAGGCCCCACAGGGCAAACTGCGTCTGCTCTATGAGGCCAGTCCCATGGCCATGATCATCGAGCAGGCCGGCGGCCAGGCGCTGGCCGGCACACAGCGCATCCTGGATATCCAGCCCACGGCCCTGCACCAGCGCACGCCCGTGCTGCTGGGCAGTTCAGCGGAAGTGGCGGGGGTGGCCGAATTCCTGGATCGCGCCGACTGACATCGGCCGGCGCGAGGCGCGCCGCAGCGTGCCTCAGTCGCCGGCGGGCAGCCAGCGCGGGTCGGGTACGAAGGCGTCGCTGACGATCACATTGAGCGTGCCCAGCCCTTCGCGCAGCGGGATCGCCTCGCGCTGATAGCGCTCCGAGTAATAAAAGTCCCGGGCGTGCTGCAGTGACGGGAACTCGAACACGCGAACCGAGCTGGTGAAGGCCGGGCCCTCGAGGACTTCGGCGGCATGCTCCTCGCTGATGAACAGCAGACGCCCGCCATATTCAAGCAGCAGCGGGATGGTGGCGCGGGCATATGGTCCCATGCGCGCCGAATCGACATTCGTGCCGATGACGATCATGTAACCCGGAGGGCTTGCTGCAGGTTCGGGCTCGTCGACCTGCTTGGCGCCGCCGGCCAGCGCGCCGGCCGGCAGGCCTGCGCAGCCAAGCGTGGCGGCCAGCGCAATCATCTGCAGGCAACGGTACGTCATCATGAACTGACTCCCGGCGTGTTCGTATGGGCTATGCCATTGAGCATGCTGGCGATGTATCGTGCACAGCAATGCAGCGTCATGGCCGGACCGCTGGGTGGACGCGGCTGGGCGGTGGCCAAGTGCGCAGCGATTCCCTATGCTGCTGGAAAGCTGCGCGAACACGTCGTTTCGCGCTGAAATCAATTCGAGAGGAGACCCATGGGCACGCTTACCTGGCTACTCATCGTCGCTGTCGGGATCATTGCCGGGGTGGCGATCGGCCGCTTCTGGCCGCTGGATTCCCTGCGCATGCGCACCATCGAGGGCGAGCGCGACAGCGCCCGCGCCGAGCTGCAGCGGTATCGCGAGGAAGTCAGTACCCACTTCCAGCGCACCGGGCAGCTGTTCGATCGCATCACCTCCGACTACCGCTCACTCTACGAACATCTCGCCAGTGGCGCCGATCAGCTCTGTGGCCCCTCGCAGGCCGACGTGCTGCAGGCCGAGCCGGAGCAGCGAAAGCTGGCGCTGGCCCATGCCGAAGCCGCTGCGCAGTCCGAAACTGCCACGCAGGCTGAAGCTGCCACAAAGTCCGACGCCGCTGCGAAGTCCGACGCCGCTGCGAAGTCCGACGCCGCTGCGA
>JAFIFN010000032.1 GCA_020832005.1 Gammaproteobacteria bacterium
CCCCCGACCCTCTGCTCCCAAAGCAGATGCGCTACCAGACTGCGCCATGCCCCGAGACCGCCGAAAACCCCCTGGAGATCTGCCCGCGCCGATCCCCAGCTCGCAAACATGACTGATTGCACGCAAGACGAAGCCGCCAAGGATACGCCCAGGGCCTTGATCCGGTCAATTCCCGCCGCTTGTGAGCGTATCGCCGCGCATGCGAGAATCGCGAGCCGCGCGCAGCCTCGACCCTGCCTCAAGTCAGGAGAAGTCCCCAGCCCATGACCGCCCAGCTGATTGACGGCAAGGCCATCGCGGCCGGCCTGCGCCGCGAGATCGCCGAGGGCGTGCGCGAACGCAGCCGCCGCGGGGCCCGGCCACCCGGGCTGGCCGTGATCCTGGTCGGCGCCGATCCGGCCTCGAGAATATACGTGCGAAACAAGCGGCTGGCCTGCGAGGAAACCGGCATCCTCGCCTTCGATCACGACCTGCCGGAGACCACCAGCCAGGGCGAACTGCTGGCGCTGATCGACGCACTGAACAGCAACGAAAGTGTCGACGGCATCCTTGTACAGTTGCCGCTGCCTGCCCATATCGACGAGGTGGCCGTCATCGAGCGCATCCTGCCGGCCAAGGATGTCGACGGTTTTCATCCCTACACAGTCGGTCGACTCGCGCAGCGCATCCCGGTGCTGCGCCCCTGTACGCCGTTCGGCATCATGACGCTGCTGTCGCGCTGCGATATCCCGGTGCGCGGCCGGCATGCCGTCGTGGTCGGCGCCTCGAACCATGTCGGGCGTCCGCTGGCGCTGGAATTCCTGCTGGCCGGCGCCACAACCACCGTGTGCCATCGGTTTACCCGCGATCTGCGCAGCCATGTCGAGATGGCCGACATCCTCGCCGTGGCGGTTGGACGGGCCGGCCTGGTGCCTGGCGAATGGATCAAGCCCGGCGCCGTGGTCCTGGATGTGGGCATCAACCGTCAGGCTGACGGACGCCTGGTCGGCGACATCGACTTCGCCGTTGCGCGCGAGCGCGCAAGCTGGATCACCCCGGTCCCCGGCGGCGTCGGACCGATGACCGTCGCCATGCTCATGTACAACACGCTGAGCGTCGCGAACGGCGACCTGCACGCCCGGCCCTGAGCGCAGGCGCTGCAGCCTGACAGGCGCCGAGGGCTATATACTCGCGTCTTACCGGAAGAGGTCTTCGTGGAGACGCCCATGATCAAGCGCATTGCCATCATCAGCTGCGGCCTTTGGCTGTTTGCCAGCCCCGTGCTGGCCGATACCACGCTGCCCAACTTCCCGCGGGTGGAAGTCGAGACCTCGCAGGGCAGCTTCGTGGTCGAGCTCGATGCGCGACGCGCGCCCCTGACGGTCCGCAATTTCCTCGGGCATGTGGCCGACGGCCATTACGAGGGCACGGTGTTTCATCGGGTCGTGCAGGGGTTCGTGATCCAGGGCGGTGGCTACACCGCCGATTTCGAACTCAAACCCACGACCCATATGGTCGCCAACGAGTCTGGCAACGGCCTGTCGAACCGCCGCGGCACCATCGCCATGGCCCGCACGCCTGACCCGCACTCGGCCGATGCCCAGTTCTACGTCAACCTTGTCGACAACGTCTCGCTGGACCCCAATCCGTCGCGCTGGGGGTATGCGGTGTTCGGTGCCGTCATCAGCGGCATGGAAGTCGTCGATGCCATCGGCCATGTGGCCACGGGTGCCGGCGGCCCGTTCGAGCGCGACGTACCCCAGGCGCCGGTGGTCATTCGCGAGGTGCGCCTGCTCGACGATGACGCAAGCTGATGATGCGCGCGTCGCCGCGGTGAGCTGGCTGTTCATCTCGGACCTGCACCTCTCGCCGGACCGGCCGGACATCACCGGCCAGCTGGAGGGCTTTCTTGAAGACTGGCGCGGCCGCGCGCAGCGCCTGTATATCCTCGGTGACCTGTTCGAGGTCTGGCTGGGCGATGACATGGCCGGCGAGTTCGGTGCGCACATCGCCGCTACCCTGCGCCGCTTCCAGGCCGGCGGCAGCGCGGTCGCACTGATGCACGGCAATCGCGATTTCCTGATCGGCGAGCGCTTTGCGCGCGCCTGCGGCGCCACGCTGCTGGAGGATCCACAGGTGCTGGAGATTCACGGTCGCCGGGTGCTGATCAGCCACGGCGACCAGCTGTGTACCGACGATCTGGCCTACCAGCGCATGCGCCGGCTGTTCCGCCGCCGCGGCGTGCAACGCGGCTTCCTCGCCCTGCCGCGTCGGCTGCGTGCGCGCATCGGCGGCTGGCTGCGGGCACGCAGCCACATCGACACCCGCGACAAGCCGCCCGAGATCACCGACGTCAATGAACAGGCCGTGACAGCCACGCTGCGCGCCCACGGGGTGGACTGCCTGCTGCACGGGCATACACACCGCCCGGCGGTGCATGCGCTCGACATCGATGGCCGCGCGGCCGAGCGCATCGTGCTCGGCGACTGGTACACCCAGGGCAGCGTGCTTGAGTGGGATGCCGACGGCTACCGGCTGCAGCGCCTGGTCAGGTCGCAGGCGTCCCGGAGTGGAAGCGAAACTGGCGATCCGGTGAGCTGACCAGCTCGGCCTCGGCCGCACGCAACACCGCAAGCCTGGCCTCGATGTCTTCCGGGCCCGCAACCCGGCGGGCAAGTTCAAGATAGTTCTCGAAATGCCGCGCCTCGGAGGCCAGCAGACCGGCGTAGAAGCTGCCGATCTCGGCCGGCAGCTGCGGCGCCAGCAACGCGAAACGCTCGGCCGAACGTGCCTCGATCAGGGCACCCACGAGCAGGGTGTCGAGCAGGCGCCCGGGTTCCTCGCGGCGCGCCTGCGCGTGCAGACCGGCTGCGTAGCGTGATGCCCCCAGCGTCTTCCAGCCGATACCCAGGCGCCGCATCAGTGCGCGGACCTGTTCGAAATGGCGCAGTTCCTCGCGCGCCAGCCGCGACATCCGATCCACCAGCAGCTCATCGAGCGGATAACGCTGCAGCGTGGCCAGCGCCGTGGCCGCAGCCTTGCGCTCGCAGTTCGCATGATCGATCAGCAGGGTGCGGGTTTCGCGCAGCGCACGCGCACACCAGGCCTGCGGCGTCGGCACCGGCAGAAAGGCGGCGATCTGCGGCGGCACCGCCAGCGGCTGCGCATGTGCATCGGACGCTGCCACGGTCATTCCCCCAGGGCCGCGAGCACGTGCCGGACCGACTCGAAACGATCCGCCGGATTCGCCGCCATCATGCGATGCACCAGTGGTTCGAAGTCGGCAAGTTCGGCCGGCAATTGCGGGCGCAGCGCATTGCGGTGCTGGTAGATCAGCGCCATGGGCGTGGGCGCCGAGAACGGCCGCGAGCCTGTCAGCATTTCGTAGAACATCACGCCGAGACTGTAGCAGTCCGAGCGCTCATCGACCGCCCCGCCATGACCCTGCTCCGGGCTCATGTACCAGGGGGTGCCGAAAATCATACCGGGACTGGTCATGCCGGCGCGCCCCTGCATCTCGCGGGCCAGGCCGAAATCGATCAGCACCAGGCTGCCGTCTTCGCGCAGCATGACATTGGCGGGCTTGAGGTCGCGATGCAGGATGCCCACCGCGTGCACAGCGGCCAGTCCGCGGGCCAGTTCGCGCACGGCAGTGAGTGCCTCACCCGGCGTGAGGCGACCACGACTGATACGGCTTGCCAGCGTGCCGCCCGCCAGGTACTCCATCGCGATCCAGGCATGATCATCGGCCACGCCGAGATCGAAGATGCGCACGACATTGGCGTGATCCACGCCGGCGATACTCTGGTACTCACGCAGAAAGCGGTCGAACAGCACGCCGGTGGCGACATCCGCGCCGGCCATATTGAAACTCTTGAATACCCGCTGCTCGCCGGTCTCCTCGCTGCAGGCCAGACTGACCCTCGAGAGCGCACTGGCATGGAGTTCGCGCACCAGCCGCCAGCCCTTCATGACCGGCACCGCCGCCCCGCCCGCAGCCTCCGGCTGGGCGCCGCGGGTGCGGCGCTCGGCAAGTGCCTCGCGCAGCGCGGCAATCAGGCCATCGTGACGCAGACGCTCGCGCGGCAGGTAGTTCTGCGCGCCTGCGCGCATGGCCTGAACGGCCAGCGCCTCGTCGCCCTCCACGCCCACAGCGATCACAGGCGGAAAACCGCGGCGACCGGCGTACTCGCGCAACCAGGTCAGGCCTAAGGCGCGGTTGGCCTCCAGCGTCAGCACGACGACATCGAAATCCGCGCCACCGAACTCGCCGGGCAGACGCGCGGCCTGCTCCGGTGACAGTTCGGTGAATTGAGCTGCGTGCCAGACGACCTCGACATGCCGGCGCAGCCACGCCCGCCAGTCTTCTCCGGACTCGATGATCAGCAGCTTCACAGGCTCGGACACGCCAGCCTCAACGCATCGCGGCGAGACTCTCGGCGTCGTCGTCGATCGTGCCGTCGCGATAGCCACCGGCGCTGTCCGGGCGACGCCCGATCACCGCATCACCGCGTGCCGCCTCGAGTCGAGCCAGATAGTCAGCCGTGACGTCGCCGGTCACGTACTCACCCGAGAAGCACGAGGTATCGAAGGCCTCGATGGCGGCGTGGTCATGGCGTACGGCCTTGATCAGGTCACCGAGCTGCTGGTAGATCAGCCAGTCGGCACCGATCAGGCCGGCGACTTCCTTTTCGCTGCGGCCATTGGCCACCAGCTCACTGGCGGCCGGCATGTCGATGCCGTAGACATTGGGATAACGCACAGGCGGCGCGGCCGAGGCGAAATACACGCGCCGTGCGCCGGCCTCGCGCGCCATCTCGATGATCTGCTGCGAGGTCGTACCCCGCACGATGGAATCATCCACCAGCAGCACGTTCTTGCCACGAAACTCCAGGTCGATGGCATTGAGCTTGCGGCGCACGGATTTTCGCCGCAGTGCCTGGCCGGGCATGATGAAGGTACGCCCGATGTAGCGGTTCTTGATGAAGCCCTCGCGATATTTCACGCCCAGGCGATGGGCCACCTGCAGCGCACTGGTGCGGCTGGTGTCGGGAATCGGAATCACCACGTCAATGTCGTTTTCGGGCCATTCACTGCGGATACGCTCGGCCAGCGCCTCGCCCATGCGCAGCCGCGCCTTGTACACCGAGATGTTGTCAATGATCGAGTCGGGGCGTGCGAAGTAGACAAACTCGAACATGCACGGTGTGTAGCTGGCCGCCCCGCCGCAGGCATCGGTGTACAGCTGCCCCTCGTGATCGATGAACACCGCCTCGCCGGGGCGCACATCGCGCACCAGCTCAAAGCCCAGCGCGTCGAGCGCCACACTCTCCGAGGCGATCATGTGCTCGACACCGAAACGCGTCTGGCGTCGGCCGATCACTGCCGGACGGATCCCGTGGCGGTCGCGAAACGCCACGATGCCGTGACCGATGATCATCGCCACCACGGCATAGCCGCCGCGGCAGCGGCGATGCACGGCCTCGACGGCGCGGAAGATGTCGCTGACGCGGAAGCGGCCGTTGGCAATGCTGGCCAGTTCATGCGCGAAGACGTTGAGCAGCACCTCGGAGTCCGAACCGGTGTTCAGGTGCCTGCGATCCTCATCGACAAGCAGCTCGGCAAGCTCGGCGGCGTTGGTCAGGTTGCCATTGTGACCGAGGCAGATACCGAAAGGAGAATTGACGTAGAACGGCTGGGCCTCGGAGGAACTCGTGCAGCCGGCGGTGGGATAGCGCACATGACCGATACCCACATTGCCCTTCAGCCGCAGCATGTGGCGCTGCTGGAAGACATCGCGCACCAGTCCGTTGCTCTTGCGTATGCACAGCCGGCCGCGATCCTCGGTAATAATGCCGGCGGCATCCTGACCACGGTGCTGCAGCACCGTAAGCGCATCATAAATAGCCTGGTTGACCGGCTCCTTGCCGACGATTCCAACGATTCCACACATGGGTCTGGGCTACTCTCCAGCCGGTGTTCGCACTGCGGGCTTTATTGCGCCGGCAGTGCGGTGAGGGTGCCCGCCGTTGCGGGGCGATTGATGTGTTCCAGTCGGCCTTTCGCATCATGGGCCAACTCGCGCATACCCTCGGCGAGCTGCTCGCCATAGGGCAGCAGGCGCGAGTCCTGCCACCAGGGATCTTCAGACATGCCCGCGAACTGACCGGCGATGACCAGCACGCCAACCACCAGCACGCCGCGCCCGAAACCAAACACCATGCCCAGCATCCGGTCAGTTCCCGACAGCCCGGTGCTGCGCACCAGCAGGCCCAGCAGGTAATTGACGATGGCCCCGGCAATCAGCACCGCAACGAACAGGATGCCACGTGCCAGCCACAACTGCAGCGAGGGGGCCTCGTCGAAGCGTTCCAGCCATGGCTCGAGTATCCACGAATAGCGCAACGCCACCCAGATCGCCATCGCCCAGGCGGCCAGTGACACCGCTTCGCGCACGAAGCCGCGCACACAGCCGATGAATATCGATACCGCGACCAGCACGATCAGGACATAATCGATGACGGACATGCGCTCAGCGGATGCAAAACGGGCCGTAGGCCGCGGACGCCGCGAATTCTAGCATCAGTCGCCGCCGCGCGTTGCGCGCGAAGCGGCTGGAGATCACTCCGGTACGGCCTGACCGCTGTAGCCATCGGCACGCAGCCGTTCGAGCAGACGATCGGCCTCCTCGCGTGCACCGCCGGGGCCGACACGCACGCGGTGCAGGGTTCGCCCATCGGTATCCACGCGCGTGACAAAGCTCTGGTAGCGCTTGCCGCGCAGCTCCTCGGCCAGCCGTTCGGCGTTGTCGCGGTCACCGAAGCTTCCCAGTTGAACCACCCAGTTCGCACCGTCGGTGGTGGCTGGCGGTGCTGCTGACGGCGATGCCGTCGCTGGCGGGGAGGCTGTCGGCGCCGGCGAAGGTGCCGGCGACGGCGCGGGTGCTGGTGCTGGTGGGGCCGCATCGGCGGCCGGCGCCTGCCGCCCGGTCTCGCTCGCCGCAGCTCCATCACGCTGCGGCTGCGGATCGGCGGTTGCCGGCTGAGGCGCAGCCTCGTCCGGCGCCTCAGGGGCCGCCTCTGCACCCATCGGCGGCGCCGTGGGTGTGTCGCGGGACTGCTCCAGGCGCACGGTACGGGTGCGCGCATCGGTGTCTTCGGCCGGGGGCAGCGCCACGCTCGGTCGCGCCTCGCCGGTCCCCGGATCGGGTCCGTCGAGGAACAGCGGGATGATCAGTACGGCTGCAAGTACCAGCAGCACTGCACCGACGACTCGTTCTTTCAGCTGTCTCTCCATGCGCGGCGAGCGTCGCTACCGATTGCCAGCGCTCATGATAGCCCAAGGAACTCCAGCGCGGGACCCACTGTGTGAAACGACCCGGCCACCACGATGCGCTCACCGGGCAGGGCCTCGTCAGCGGCCGCGCGACACGCACTGGCGACATCGGGCCACAGACTGGCCAACCCGCCGCCGGCCTGCGCCAGTGCCTGCGACAGCGCCGCCGGGGCCAGCGCGCGCGCCGAGTCCGTGGGCACCAGCAGCCATTCATCCACGCAGGGGGTGAGCGCCGCGAGCACACCGGCGGCGTCCTTGGTCTCGAGGATGCCGAAAATACAGCGGCTGCGCGCGGCGGGTGGCAGCGCCGCGAGGGTCTCGGCCAGTGCGGCGGCTGCAGCAGGATTGTGCGCCACGTCGAGCACCCATTCGACGCCGGCTGCCTGGTGCACCTGGAATCGCCCGGCCAGGCGCGCCTGGCCCAGTCCTCGCGCCAGTTGCGGCAGGCGCTGGGTGCCCAGGCAGGCTTCGAGCAGGGCCAGGCTCGCAGCGGCATTGCCCAGCTGCACCCGACCTGCCAGCGGCGGCAGCGCCAGCCCCTCGAGCACCCCGTGGGCCGACTCATAGCGCCATGTCTGGTCGACGACCACCGCCCGGAAATCCTCCGGCATGCGCATCAGCTGCGCACCGATTGCTCCGGCATGCGCCAGCAGCGAGGCCGGAGGCTCCGGATCGGCGCACACGGCCGGTCGATTGCTGCGGAAAATACCTGCCTTCTCGAAACCGATCGACTCGCGATCCGGGCCCAGCCAGTCGACGTGATCCAGCGCCACCGAGACCACCAGGCTGCCATCGGGGGTCACCGCATTGACCGCATCAAGCCGCCCGCCCAGGCCCACTTCCAGCACGCGTGCCGTACAGCCGGCCTGCGCGAACGCCGCCAGGGCCGCCAGCGTGCCGTATTCGAAATACGTCAGTGCCACCCCGTCGCGCGCCGACTCGACCTCGGCGAACGCCGCCAGCAACGCCGCATCGTCGATTTCCTCACCATCGATGCGGATTCTTTCGTGGTAGCGCAGCAGGTGCGGCGATGTGTAGGTACCGACGTGGTAGCCGTCAGCGGCCAGCATCGCGCTGAGATACGCGCTGCAAGAACCTTTGCCATTGGTCCCGCCCACCAGCAGGGTCAGCGCCCGCGAGCCGGCTGCCGCCATGCGCCCGAGCACGTCGGCAACGCGCTCCAGGCCCAGCTCGATGTGTGCGGCGTTCAGGGATTCCTGCCAGGCCAGCCACTCGGCGACCGTGGCAAAAGGCGGTCCGTGGTTCAGACGATCACCGCCTGTTCAGGCGCTGGCCGACCGGTGAGCTTGCACAGCAGCGCGGCGATCTCGTCACGCATGTTGCGTCGGTCGACAATCATGTCGACAGCACCGTGCTCGAGCAGGAACTCGCTGCGCTGGAAGCCCTCGGGCAGGGTTTCGCGCACGGTCTGCTCGATCACCCGGGGGCCGGCAAAACCGATCAGCGCCTTGGGCTCGGCGATGTTGATGTCACCGAGCATTGCCAGGCTCGCCGAGACGCCGCCGGTCGTCGGATCGGTCAGCACCGAGATAAACGGCAGACCGGCTTCCTCGAGTTCCGCCAGCGCCGCGCTGGTCTTGGCCATCTGCAGCAGCGAATACAGCGCTTCCTGCATACGTGCGCCCCCGCTGGAGGAAAAGTTCACGACCGGCATTGAGTGTTCGACTGCATGGCGCACACCTCGCGAAAAACGCTCACCGACCACCGAACCCATGGATCCGCCCATGAAGCGAAACTCGAAGGCGCTGGCCACCAGCGGCACGGTGTGCAGCGTGCCGGCCATCACCACCATCGCATCGCGCTCGCCCGTGGCCTTCTGTGCCTGATTCAGGCGGTCGCGGTATTTTTTGCTGTCGCGAAACTTCAGCGGATCCATGGGTTCGAGCTCCGCGCCGAGTTCACGGCCGGAATCGGTATCCAGGAACAGCTGCAGACGCAGGCGCGCACCGATGCGCATGTGGTGATTGCACTTCGGACAGACATGCTGGTTGCGATCCAGCTCCGGGCGATACAGGGGTGCGGCGCACGATGGGCAGTTGACCCATACGCCTTCGGGGACGGAGCGGGTGCGCCGCTCGGTCTTGATGCGCGAGGGCATCAGCTTTTCAAACCAGCTCATCGCAAACCGTCACCGTGGCCCTGAAGAGCCTCCATGATAAAGCCTTGTCGCTGCGCTGTGCAGGCCGAAGTGTTCCGGGTAGTCGACCCGGGTCAGGCACAGGCCCTGGGGCGGCGCGGTGATGCCGCCGTGGCGCCGGTCGCGAGCAGCCAGCACCTCGGCGGCCCATGCGGCGGGCGCGTCGCCCGTGCCAATGCGCGTGAGCACGCCCACCAGGTTGCGCACCATGTGGTGCAGAAAGGCGTTGGCGGTGAACTCCAGGTGCAGAAACTCCCCGTCATCGATCAGGGCGATCCGCCGCAGGTGCCGCCAGGGCCGCTTGGCCTGGCAGGCGGCCGCGCGGAAGGCACTGAAGTCATGTTCACCGAGCAGCGCCGTGGCCGCAGCGGACATGGCGGCGACATCCAGTTCACGGTGCAGCCACCAGCACCGCTGGCGCAGCAGCGCAGGGCGTGCCGGACGGCGCAGGATCGTATAGCGATAACTGCGCGCGGTGGCACGGTAGCGGGCGTGGAAATCGTCGGCGACGAAAGCCACCCACTGCACGGCCACATCGGCGGGCAGGTAGCTGTTGGTGCCGAGCAGCCAGGCATGCGCGGGCCGGGGGGCATCGGTATCGAAATGCACGACCTGGCCGCTGGCGTGCACACCGGTGTCGGTGCGCCCGGCGGCAACGACCTCTACCGGATGGTTGGCCACGCGCGAGAGCGCCTGTTGCAGGACGTCCTGGACGTTGCGGTCCTGTACCTGGGTCTGCCAGCCGTGAAACTGTGCACCGTCATACTCCAGGCCCAGCGCGATGCGCTGTGTCGCCATGGCGCATCAGCCGCCGATGGTCTCCAGCAGCGAGCGCGCCTCCTGCTTCTGGCCCTGGTCACCCTCATCGAGCACTTCATCGAGGATGCTGCGCGCACCATCCGGGTCGCCCATGTCGATGTAGGCACGTGCCAGGTCCAGCTTGGTGCCGATCTCGGTCATCGTCTCGATACCGCCGGCTTCCGCCGTACCGGTGGGATCATCCGCCGAGTCGAGCGCATCGCCGATGTCGAGGTCCAGCGCACTGCCGGCGTCATCACCGCCGAAAACATCGCTGTCGAAATCCTCCAGTGACGGCCGCGGCTGCTGGACGGTATCGCCGGCCCCCGGGTCTTCACCCGACGGTCCGGAAAGCTCGTCGAGATCCAGGTCCAGGTCGCTTTCAGTCAGGCGCGTCAGCCGCGTGGTCGCCGCACTGTCAAACGGCGAAGGTGCCATCCGCGTGGCGTCATCGTCACCGATCAGGTCTTCTTCGCTGCTCCGGCGTGGCAGATCGCCTTCATCGATGACCTGCGTGATGCCGGTCGGCGAGAACATGTCCTCATCATCAAAGGCGTCAGAAGGCAGCGCCTGGTTACGCGTCGAGGCCTCACCATCGTGATCTTCTCCGCCAGTGCCGGTATCCATCGGCCGCGAGGCATCGAAAGGCGACTGGTCGGCATCGCCGAGATCGACCATGACTTCGCCCACGCCCGTGATGTCCAGATCATCGTCGGAGAGTTCGACATCCAGGCCCTCCAGATCCAGGCCCAGATCGTCGAGATCGATCTCGGCGGTTTGGTCGGCGTCGAGTTCTTCCAGCGCACCGCCCAGCTTGCCAGGCCGTGCCTGCTCAAGTGTCGGCGACTCGGTTGTTGGCGAATGATCGAGTCCCGGCGACTCCATGGTCTCGGCGTTGTCGGGTGAATACAGCGTGGGCGACTCGACGGTCTCGGCGCCGTCGCCCCCGTAGGGACCCTGGCTCTCGAGCGTATCGGCCGTATCCGGGCGCCGCGACTCGATCGTCGGGGTTTCAACAGTCGGGGAATCCGCGGCCGGCTGCTGAATTGTCGGGCTCTCCGAGGTCGTACCCGAATCTTCGCCCTCGAGCAGACCACGCTCGATATTGGTGGCCGTCTGCGAACCGATGTTGAGCATGAAGTCGTCTTCGGCGGCGGCATCATCCACGTCACCGCCATCGAACTGCATATCCAGTGAATCATCGGCGCCGGTGCCCGAGTCGTCATCGACCTCGAAGTCCAGCGAGAACATGCCGGTGTCATCACCGCCCTCGAAATCGACATCCAGGCCACCGCTGGCAGCCTCGCCGGCGAACAGCGGATCATCGGGGCAGATCTGCTTGGCCATGATCAGGGTCTTGTCCCACTCGGCGCCGTCGCTAACATGTTCCTTGACGGCCCGGGCTGCCGCGACGAAGCCTTCCTGGTTACCCCAGACGAAATGGATCTCGGCAAGCTTCAGGCGCAGGTCCGAACGCTCGGGGGATTCGGCCACCGCCTGCTCGATCAGATCCGCCGCCTGATCGTAGAGTCCGTAGGCCATGTGGAAATCGGCCTCGGCGATCGGGTCGCCTTCGGCGACCTCAGCGGCATGCATGCCGCCGTCCTCAAGTTCCGGCGTAGGCCGCGATGCCGCTTCAGTGCGCGACGCCCCTGTGGCCAGTGCCCCGCCTGCCGCTGCCGCCGCGGCGCCTGTCGCTGCCATACGCCCGGCATCGGCATCAACGGCCCCGGCGCGCAGGCGGCGAGTGGCCGCAGTCTCGGCTGCATCGTCAAGGTCATCGCCAGCCTCAGCCTCCAGCGCCTCCCAGCGACCGGTGCTGTCGTCCGCCTGGCCACGGCGCTTCAGGAACAGCACGACGGCGGCAATCACGACCAGCGCGCCGAGCACGATCCACAGCAGCGGGGCAGCCAGCCAGCCGAGTACACGCTCGAGCAGGCCGGGTTCGGGTGTCGTTGTGACCACGCGCGCCGGGGGCGGTGCCGCGGGCGCCTCCTCGACGACCGTCGGCTCGGTCGCAGGTACCGGCGCAGGCTCATCGGCAACCACGGGGTCTTCTTCAATGAAAATCTGCTCGCGTTCCAGGTCGACCCCTGGCAGCGGAGCCGCTGCCTCGGCGGGCGCCTCGACCGGCTCGGCGTCGGTGGCAAGCCTTTGCATGGCGCTGAGCTCGGCGTCGCGGATCTCCAGCAGGCGCCGGGTTTCAGCCAGTTCCTCGCGCAGGCGTGCAGCTTCGCTGCGCAGCTGCTCGGTTTCGCCGCGCAGCGCCTCGGCCTCGGCACGCGCCGCAGTAGCGCCGGGGTCGGTGGCCGCCGGTGTGGTCGGTGCATCTTCAGGGGCGACCAGTTGCAGGCGTGCCGTCGGCGCCGCCGCAGGCGCCGCACGCCAGGCACGATTCTGCTCGCTGACGCGGGCATTGGCGTCGGCCGCCGCGACACGCCGCAGCGTTGCGGCATCCGGCACGCTGAGCGTGCTGCCGGCGCGCAGGCGATTGATGTTGCCGTCGAAGGCCCCCGGATTGGCCTCGAACAGGCCGATCATCATCTGATTGACCGAGACATCGCGGCCCTGGCGCAGCCGATCGGCCAGCGCCCACAGCGTGTCGTTGCGCTGCACTACGTAGGTGCCGTCATCATCCAGCGCTGGCGCCGCGCGCACCGGCGTGGACATCCGCGGCTGCTCGGCCGGCGCCGGCTGCGCTGCCGGGCGAGTCACCCGACCGCTGCGCTCATCGGGCTGGGCTGGCGTCGCCCGGGGTGCGGTGACCGGCGCGGCCGCGCTGGGCTCGGGCATGAAGGTCGGCGGATCCAGCAGCACGGTGTACTCGCGCAGCAGGCGGCCTCGCGCCCAGCGCGCCTCTACCAGGAAAGTCAGAAATGGCTCACGGATCGGCTGCGTGGAGGTGATGCGCACCACCGGAATGCCATCGCGGCGGCTGGTGATGTCGAAGCGCAGGCTGTCGAGAAATGCGGGCCGTTCCAGGCCGTAGCGATCGAAGGCCTCGCGCGGGGCAACCTCGATTCGCAGCGAAGCGAGGTCTTCGGCGGTGGCCGATGTCAGCGCGACCTCGGCATCAAGGGGCTGGCCCAGTCCGGAGCGCAGGTCGATGCTGCCCAGTCCCAGCGCCAGAGCATGTAGTGGGAACATCAGCAGCAATGCCGCTGCCCACCCGGCGAATGTTCTTGCCATTATGTCTCCCGTCCCGCTGCGCCGGATTGCCACTCGATGATCCCGCCCGAGGTTTGAACAGGTCGCGAAAGACCCTGTAACTTTCTAAGAATATTACATTATCCGCGCACAATACCGTGACCTGCAGCGTTTACAAGTACTCTTGTACCAGAATTTCAGCAATCTGCACGCTGTTGAGCGCCGCACCCTTGCGGATATTGTCCGCGACGACCCACAGGCACAGTCCGTGGGGATGGCTCAGATCCTCGCGAATCCGGCCCACGAAGACCGCATCGTGGCTGGCGGCTTCCGTGACGGCTGTGGGGTAGGCGCCGGTCTCGCGCCCGTCGAGCAGCTCCACCCCGGGCGCCGCCTTAAGCAGCTTGCGCACCTGCTCGACGCTGATTTTGTCGCGGGTCTCGATGTGTATCGCCTCGGAATGCCCGTAGAACACCGGGACGCGCACGGCTGTGGGATTCACGGCGATGCTGTCGTCTTCGAGAATCCTGCGCGTCTCCCAGACCATCTTCATTTCCTCGCGCGTGTAACCGTTGTCCATGAAGACATCGATATGCGGCACGGCGTTGAAGGCGATCTGCTTCGCCGGCCCATTGAGCGACAGCGGCCGTCCATTGAGCAGCTCCGCGGTCTGGCTGGCCAGCGTCTCCACCGCCGTGCGGCCGGCGCCGGACACGGACTGGTAGGTGGCCACATTGATGCGCGTGATGCCCACGGCGGCCTGGATCGGCTTCAGCGCCACGACCATCTGGATGGTCGAGCAGTTCGGATTGGCGATGATCCCGCGGCTGCGGTAGTCGCCGATGCGCGCTGCGTTGCATTCGGGCACGACCAGCGGGATCTCCGGGTCGGTGCGGAAGTGCGAGGTATTGTCGATGACCACGCAGCCTGCCGCGGCCGCGATCGGTGCATATTGCGCCGACACCGAGCCGCCGGCTGAAAACAGTCCGACCTGGGCCTTGGAGAAGTCGAACTCGGCGAGGTTGCCAACCGTGACACTCTTGCCGCGGAAGCGGATGGTGCTGCCGGCCGAACGCTCGCTGGCCAGCGGGTAGAGCTTGCCCACCGGGAAATCGCGTTGCGCGAGTATGGAAAGTATGGTCTCGCCGACCAGTCCGGTGGCGCCGACAACCGCTACGTCTACAGTCTTGCTCATGGGGCTCCCTGGAATGCGGGGGGATGAATGCGCGCCACGGCGCCTTAGCGCCCGGCCGGTGGCGAGGCCGCCGCAATCGGCGGTGTTGTGGCCGCCACGTCGGCGTTCTGACCGCGGTGGCGCAGATAGTGATCAAGCAGCGTCAGCGCCAGCATCGCCTCGGCGATCGGCGTGGCACGCAGACCCACGCAGGGGTCATGGCGCCCGGTGGTGCGGATATCGACCGCGCCGCCCTGCTCGTCGATGGTGCGCCCGGACAGGTGAATGCTGGAGGTGGGCTTCAATGCGATGCTCACGACGAGATCCTGGCCTGAGGAGATGCCACCGAGCGTGCCACCGGCAGAATTCTTGACGAAGCCCTCCGGCGTGAGTTCATCACGGTGCTCGGAACCGCGCTGGGCCACGGCGCGGAAACCATCACCAATCTCCACGCCCTTGACGGCGTTGATGCTCATCATCGCGTGCGCGATGGCGGCATCGAGCTTGTCGAACACCGGCTCACCAAGACCCGCCGGCACACCGCTGGCGACCACCGTGACGCGGGCACCGATGGAATCACCTTCGCGCCGCAGCGCGGTCATGAAGCGTTCGAGCTCCTCGAGGCGCGACGGGTCGGCACAGAAGAACGGGTTGTCGTCAACGATCGCGGGGTCGACACAGGCCAGCTCCAGCGTGCCGAGCTGAGAGAGGTGGCCACGGATCTCCACGCCGAGTCTCTCGCGCAGATACTTTCTGGCAATCGCACCGGCCGCCACACGCATCACGGTCTCGCGCGCCGACGCCCGTCCGCCGCCGCGGTAATCGCGCAAACCGTACTTCTGCTGATAGGCGTAGTCGGCATGTCCTGGCCGGAAACGGTCGCGGATCTTGTCATAGTCACGCGAACGCTGGTCGGCGTTCTCCACCAGCAGGCCGATCGGGGTGCCGGTGGTGCGACCGTCGAAGACACCGGAGAGGATGCGCACGGTATCGGGCTCGCGCCGCTGCGTGACATGTCGCGAGCGCCCGGGCCTGCGACGCTCGAGGTCCTGCTGGATGTCGCTTTCGTCGAGCAGCATGCCTGGCGGGCAGCCATCGACGATGGCGCCCAACGCCGGGCCATGACTCTCCCCGAAGGTGGTCACGGTGAACAGTTTGCCGAAGGTGTTGCCAGACATGTCGATCAGGCTCCGGGGGCCGGCAGCGTTGCCAGCGCCTGGGCGGTTAGCACGAATACCCCGGTGCCGCCATGGGCGAATTCGAGCCAGACGAAGGGCAGTGTCGGCCAGGTAGCGGCGACCGCCGACTCGACCTCGCCGACCTCCACGACCAGGATGCCATCGGGTTTGAGAAACAACCCGGCATGTTGCAGGATCGCGCGCACCGAATCCAGCCCGTCGCGTCCGGACGCCAGTGCCAGACGCGGCTCATGGACGTATTCGCGCGGCAGGGCGTCCATACTGGTCTCGGGGATATACGGCGGGTTGGAAATAATCAGGTCGTAGCGCTCCTCACGGAGTGCCGCGAAGTGATCCGAGCGCAACAGGCGCACACGGCTGTCCAGGCCATGGCGCTGGACGTTGATCGCCGCCACCTCCAGCGCTTCGGCGGAGATGTCCAGCGCATCGACCTGCGCCTCGGGAAAGGCCATGGCTGCGGCCACGGCCAGGCAGCCCGAACCGGTGCCAAGGTCGAGCACGTGCTCAACGGCACCGGGATCCAGCCACGGCATGCCCTCCTCGGCCAGAAACTCCGCCAGCGGCGAGCGCGGCACGAGTACGCGCTCATCGACGAAAAACTCCAGCCCGGCAAACCAGGCGCGCTGCACCAGGTAGGCGGCAGGGCGTCGCGACGCTATGCGCAGGTTGACCAGTTCCGCCAGGCGCGCGCGCGACGCATGATCGAGCACGCGTGAGGCATCGGCCATGAGCTCATCAAGCGGCAGATCGGTCGCGCCGGCCAGCAGCGTAATCGACTCGCTGTGGGGATTGTCGGCCCCATGACCGAAGTGCAGCCCGGCGGCCGCCAGGCGCTCGGCGGCCCAGTCGACGGCACCGGCCACATCCGCCGGCACCCCGCGGGCGGTTGCTTCGTTACTGCTGGTGGCTGTCATGCTGCGCGCGTGGCTCCCGCCCCCGAGGTCGTTTTCGACGGCTTGGGCGGATGATACTGCATCCGGGGTGTGGGATAATTCGCCGGATGAACATCCCACGCGCCCAATTACTGATTGTTGCACTGGCCCTTGCCGCGGCCGTGGCCGGCTTTGTCGTGGCCCGCGGCATGCTGCCCGCCCCACCCGCCGCCCAGCCCGAGTTGCACTCGGCAACGCTGCTCAATGCACCGCGCCCGCTGCCCGACTTCTCGCTGCTCGACCAGCACGGCGAGGTTATCGGTCCGGAGGTCTTCACCGGCGACTGGCAGCTGGTGTTCTTCGGTTTCACGAACTGTCCCGACATCTGCCCGATGACGCTGCACACGCTCACCGCGGTGCGCGCAAAACTTGCAAGCCAGGGCCGTCAACAGCCCGGTGTGGTTTTTGTTTCGGTAGATCCGGAGCGCGATGCGCCGGCGCAGCTGGCGGACTACCTGGCCTATTTCGATACCTCCATCGTCGGCATCACCGGCGACCAAGAGGGCATCGCAAAGTTTGCACGCGACATGGGCGTGGCGGTGTTCATGGGCGCCGAAGATGATCACGGCCACTACAACGTAGACCACTCCACTGCGGTGTTCCTGGTCGACCCCGCCGGCCGGCTCTCGGCACTGTTTCGCATGCCCCACGAGGTTGATGTGATGGCCGATGAGTTCACCCGTATCGTCGAGACACGCGTCGAGGCACGGGGATGATGCAACGCCGGGTCCTGCTCGTTTTGACAATGGTCGCAGTGCTTGCCGGATGCGGCATGGGTGAGCGCCAGCGTATCGTCATCGAGGACACCTGGGTGCGCGAGGCGCCACCGGGTGCCCGCGCCCTGGCCGGTTACATGCGCATCCACAACCACAGCGACGCGCAGCTCGCGCTGCTGTTTGCCAACAGCGCCGACTTCGAACGCGTGGAGCTGCATGTCACCCGTCATGACAACGACCGCATGCGCATGGAACAGGTCGATCATGTCGCCCTGCTGCCCGGCGAGGCCGTCGAGTTTGTCCCGGGCGGCATGCACCTGATGCTGATGGGCCCGCGGCGCGAACTCAAGGCCGGGGATCGCGTGCGCGTCGAGCTGACATTCAGTGACGGTACGGCCACCGATGTGGTGTTTCCGGTACGCGACGCGCGCAGCTCACGCTGATGCCGGATAAAGCCGCTTCTGCCTCGCTCGGCGAGCGGGCCTTCATCACGCTGCAGTACCTGCTGCCGCGACGTCGCCTCAGCGCGCTGGTGCACAGGCTGGCACGCAGCCGGCGTAGCTGGCTGAAGAACTTCCTGATCTCGCAGTTCATGCGCCGTTTCGGCGTCAGTCTCGAAGACGCCGTGATCCAGGATCCCAAGGCATTTTCCAGCTTCAACGCTTTTTTCACGCGTGAGCTCACCCCCGGCGCACGCGAGCTGCCCACCGATCCGCAGCAGATCATCTCGCCGGCGGACGGCACCCTCTACCATGCTGCAGCCCTCGACGGCGCGCGCATGCTGCAGGCCAAGGGCCACCATTATTCGCTGAAGGCGCTGCTGGCTGGACATGCACGTGCAGAATCGCTGGCCGGCGGCCTGGCCCTGACAATCTACCTGGCACCGAGCAATTATCACCGGGTGCACATGCCCATGGATGGACGCCTCGCGGTGATGACGCATGTCCCCGGCGATCTGTTCAGCGTCAACGCAACGACCGCGCGCCTGTTGCCCGGCCTGTTTGCCCGCAATGAACGCGTCGTGTGCCACTTCGATACCGAGTTGGGGCCGGTGGCGGTGGTGCTGGTCGGGGCACTCAACGTCGGCAGTATCGAGACGGTCTGGGCCGGCGAGATCACGGCCTGGGCAGGCCGCGATGTCTCCCACCACAACTACCCCACGCACGGTGATGGTGGCATCCGCCTCAGCCGCGGCGAGGAACTCGGACGGTTCAACATGGGTTCCACGGTCATCCTCGTGCTGCCACCCGGCGCCTGCGAACCTGAACAGGCGCTCGCCGCCGGTCAGTCGCTGCGCATGGGCCAGCCGCTGGCGCGGCGGCTGCCCTGAGCCGCGCAATGGCCGCCGTCGCGACGCGCGAATTGCTGCAGCGACGCGCGGACATGCTGGCGCAGATCCGCAGCTTCTTCGCACAGCGCGGCGTGCTTGAGGTCGATACGCCCTTGCTTGCGCACACTACGACGCTGGACCCCGCCATCGCCAGTCTTGAAGTACGCAGCCCGCTGGACAGACACTTTCGCGGCTATCTGCAGACCTCTCCCGAGTTCGCGATGAAGCGACTGCTGGCGGGCGGCGCCGGTGACATCTACCAGCTTGGCCATGTCTTTCGTGACGGTGAATCCGGGCGCCAGCACCTGCGCGAGTTCACGATGCTCGAGTTCTACCGCGTGGGTTTTGACGAGCACCGACTCATGGACGAAGTCGCGGAACTGCTGTCGCTGCTGCTGCCCGCGCATTGCGCCGGAGCCGCGATGCGCATCAGCTACCGCGAGGCCTTCCTGACCACAGGCAAAGTCGATCCGCTGATCGACGCGGCCGACGACATCGCAGCAATGCTGCGAGCACATGATGTGGCGATCCCGCAGACCATGTCCCGCCGCGAGCTGCTCGACCTGGCACTTGCCACGGTGGTGATGCCCGCACTGGGTCACGCGGGTGTCTGCTTCCTGCACGACTACCCCGCCGACCAGGCCGCACTGGCGGCACTGAACGCAGGCACACCGCCCACCGCAGCGCGCTTCGAGGTCTTCGTCAACGGCATGGAACTGGGCAACGGTTATCGGGAGCTCACCGATGCCGTCGAGCAGCGCCGGCGCTTCACGGCCGAGCGCGAAGCGCGCTTGGCTGCCGGGCTGCCGACGCCGCCTGTGGACGAGGCCTTGCTGGCCGCGCTGGCACAAGGCCTGCCCGAGTGCGCAGGCATCGCCCTTGGCGTGGACCGCATGCTCATGCTCGCGGCGGGCGCCACGAATATCAGCGACATCGTACCCATGGCGTTCACCGATGTCGCATGACGCGTCCATGCCCCGCGTCATCGATGGCGACTACGCGCCGGTCGTTGCAGCCCTGCGTGCGCTGCTGGCCGGCGAACATGACTTCGATGCCAACGTGGCGAATTTCGTCGCGCTGGCGTATCACGCACTGCCAGAGATCAACTGGCTGGGCTTCTACTGGCTCAGGCAGGGTGAACTGGTCGTGGGCACGTTCCAGGGCAAGCCTGCCTGCACCCGCATCGCGATGGGCAAGGGCGTGTGCGGCACGGCGGCGCTGCGCCGTGCGCCCCTGATCGTCGAGGATGTGCTTGCATTTGCCGGCCACATCGCCTGTGATCCGGCATCGCGCTCGGAGATCGTCATACCGGTGCTCGCTGGCGAGCGCCTGCTGGGTGTGCTCGACGTCGACAGCCCGCGCCCCGGACGTTTCGATGCACGCGACCAGGCGGGCCTTTCGACGATGCTCGAGGTACTGCTGGCCAGCAGCCCTATTCCTTGACGCGCGAGACGTACTCGCGGCTGCGGGTGTCGACACGGATCACCTCGCCTTCCTCGACGAACAGCGGCACCCGAACAACGGCACCCGTCTCGAGCTTGGCCGGCTTCACCCCCCCCTGGGCGGTGTCGCCGCGCAGGCCGGGATCGGTCTCAACGATGCGCAGTTCGACGAAATTCGGCGCCGACACCTGCAATGGATTGCCGTTCCACAGCAGCACCCGGCAGCTGTCGCCATCCTTGAGAAACTCGGCAGCTTCTTCGACACACTTGGCATCGGCGGTGAACTGCTCGAAGGTGTCAGGCACCATGAAATGCCAGAACTCGCCGTCGTTATAGAGGTACTGCATGTCGGTTTCATGCACGTCGGCGGCCTCGACGCTTTCATTGGACTTGAAGGTCTTGTCCACAACCCGGCCGGTCTTCAGGTTACGCACCCGGACCCGGTTGAACGCCTGGCCCTTGCCCGGCTTGACGAACTCGTTCTCGACAATGTTGCAGGGGTCGCCGTCAAGCAGAATTTTCAATCCGGCGCGAAATTCATTGGTACTGTAACTGGCCATGCGGGTGCCCCTGGGTTGCGATGGCGCCTATGATAGCAGCCGGATCCCGCCTTCAGCACGAGCAACGAAAGCCCGATGTCCGTTCCCCGGAACATGTTTGGCGCACCGGCGCCCGCCGAGTGGCAACAGCAGATGCGTCTGGCCATCCGCAATCTGGACGCGCTGCTCGAGGCCCTGTCGCTGACCCCTGAAGACGTCCGGGTCTGCGCGCAGGCGGCGCGTGACTTTCCCGTGCTGGTGCCACCGGCGATGCTGGCGCGCATGCGTGCGGGCGATGCGCGTGATCCCCTGCTGCTGCAGGTCCTGCCGCGGTATGAGGAAAGCCTGGACGTGAGCGGCTACGTCAACGACCCGCTCGCGGAATCCGCCGCCGTGCTGGGCGACGGCATGCTGCAGAAGTATGCCGGCCGGCTGCTGCTGATCAGCACCGCTGCCTGCGCAGTCCATTGCCGTTACTGTTTTCGTCGTCATTTCCCCTACGCGGATCACCAGGCCGCCGGCAACGAGTGGCGCGCAGTCCTGGCGGCGCTGCGCGCCGATCCCACCTTGCGCGAACTGATCTTAAGCGGAGGCGATCCGCTGATGCTTGCCGATCGCCGCCTGGCCTCTCTTTTCACGCAGCTCAGGGACGTACCGGGCCTGCGGCGCGTGCGTCTGCATACGCGCATGCCCGTGGTGTTACCGCAGCGCGTGGACGACGGGCTGCTGGCCACGCTGGCGCTGCTGCCCTGCCCTGTCGTGATGGTGCTGCACGTCAACCACGCGCGCGAACTCGACGCGACCACCGCTGCGGCGCTGGCGCGCTTGAGCGCCGCCGGCGTCACACTGCTCAACCAGGCCGTGTTACTGCGTGACATCAACGATGATGTCGCCTCCCAGACCCAGCTGTGGACAGGCCTGTTCGACCAGGGTGTCCTGCCCTACTATCTGCACCTGCTCGACCCTGTGGCCGGTGCCGCGCATTTCAACGTCCCGGAACCCGACGCATTGGCCCTGATGGCCGCCCTGCGGGCCCGGCTGCCCGGCTACCTGGTGCCCCGACTGGCCCGGGAGCAGCCCGGGCACCCCGCCAAGACCGTGCTGGCCTGACCAAGAGCCCCTGGCCGATTATGTGCACCACTTCGCAAAGCTGTGGACTGCGTCGCGGTTGCCCGGTGGGCGACTGCTAGACTGCTTTGACCAGGTCCCCAGTGCCGCAGGCCCCTGCGGCCCGGCCTGCCTTCATGGAGAATGCTGCGTTGAACAGCCAGGTCGGGATACCGGTCATCGTATTGTCTCGCAAGCAGGATCACGTTGAGGCCATCAACAAGATCCTGCGCGACGCGCGCCACCCCGTTCACTGCAGCTGGTTGTCGGATCTCAACGATCTTCCGGATGCGCTGATGCAGCTCGCACCGGAGATGGTCGTGTACTTCGCCGATGAGTTTTCCGGCGATGTCGCAGGGGTCATCGCCTCGCGCAATCACGGCGCGCCCGGCGTGCCGCTGCTCAGTGTTCGCCGCCAGGTTGATGAGCAGGTCATCGCGCAGGATCTTTCGGCAGGTGCCCAGGATGTGGTGTCGCTGGTTCACGAGCGTCGCCTGCAGTCAGTGGTCGCGCGGGAACTTCGCACCTACAGGCTGGAGCGTGCCTTCAAGGACACCCAGGTATCCGCGACCCAGTACCGCAAGCAGGTCCAGGCCCTGATGGATGGCTCGGCCGACGCGATTGCCGTCGCGCAGGAGGGCATTGTCGTCAGCGTCAACCCCGCCTGGCTGGAACTCTTCGGATTCGACGACGAAGATGCCCTGGTGGGTCAGCCTTTGATGGACCTGTTCGAGACCGAAAGCCACACCATTCTCAAGGGCGCACTGGTCGCCGTGATGCAGGGCAAGTGGGAAGACCAGGCCGTACGCGTGGATGCCGAGGTCTCCGACGGCTCCTCCCTGCCGCTGGATCTGCAGCTGGAGGTCACACGCTTTGATGGCGAACCCGCCGTGCAGATCTGCGTTCCGCGTGAACGCGCGGATCAGGGCAACCCCGAGGCCGCGGTCTCCGAGATGCTGCACAAGGATGCCGCGACCGGCCTCTATCATCGACGCCCACTGCTCGAAGCCATCGAGAAGCGGCTCGGCGAGCAGGTCAAGGGCGGCGTGCGGGCACTTGCCTGGATACGACCCGACAAACTGCTGGACTTGCGCAACGAACTCGGCCCGCTGACTACCGAGGCGCTGCTCGATGTGCTGGCACGACTGGTCACCACACAGCTCGGCGCCAGCGATCTGGCAGGCCGCGTCACCGGCAACGCTTTCGCGATCCTGCTCGAACGCGGCACCATGGGCGACTGCGAGGCGTGGACCAACAACCTGTTGCGAACGATCGCCACCGAGGTGTTCGAACTTGGTGAGCGCTCCCTGAGCCTGACCTGCAGCGCCGGGCTCTCCAAGAGTGGCCGCCAGGCCGAGACACTGGACCTGTTGCTCGACCAGGCGGAACGCTGCTGTCGCGAGGTTCGCAGCGCCGGCGGCAATGCCCTGCGCATGCCCGAGGCCGTGACCGACGACACGCGTGCGATGGAGCAGGACCAGGTCTGGGTGCGTCGCATCAAGGCGGCGCTCATGGAGAATCGCTTTCGCCTTGTGCATCAGCCCATCGCCAGCCTGCACGATTCGCACCAGGGCCTGTACGACATGCTGGTGCGCATGATCGGCGAAGACGGCAGCGAGATCCTGCCGGGAGAGTTCATGCCGGCCGCGCAGCGCAATCGATTAATGAAGAACATCGATCGCTGGGTGATCGGCAGTTCGATGGCCTTTGCGATCAACCGCAAGCCTTCACGGGTGTTCGTGCGACTGTCGGCAGACACGCTGCAGGATCCCACCTTGCCGGCCTGGCTGCAGAATCAGCTGCGCAACTCGGGCGCACAGCCGCAGCGGCTGTGCTTCCAGCTTACCGAAGAGGTCTGCCATCATCACCTCAAGGAATCCAAGGCAATGGCCGGTGCGCTGCGGCGCCTGGGCTTCCAGTTCGCCGTCGAGCACTTCGGCACGGGCCGTGATCCCATGCAGGTGCTGCGCCATATTCCGATGAACTACGTCAAGATCGATGGCTCACTGATGCAGGGCCTGGCGCGCAACGAAGTGCTGCAGCAGAAGGTGCGTGAGCTGGTGACGGCGGCGCGTGACCACAAGGTGCTGACCATTGCCGAGCGGGTCGAGGACGCCAATACCATGGCCGTGCTCTTCCAGCTCGGCGTGTCTTATATGCAGGGTCACTACGTCCAGGAGCCCGAAGTGGTACTCGAAGACACGACGATGCTCAGGACCATCGCATGACGCCGACCTCCGCGACCAGGGACGAGTGAAGTGCGAACTGGTTCACAGTTTTCGCGTCGGCACGACCGCCGTGCGGAGAAATCCGAACTGGTGCACGATGCAGGCGGCGCACGACCCGTAGCCTTGAGGCCCATGCCAATGCTCAGTCCAGGTTCCAATGGCCGACGTGCCGCCGTGCTTGCCGCGGCAGTGGCGGCGCTGCTTGCCCAGCCGCCGGCACATGCGCTGTCGCTGGGCCAGGTGGAACTGCTGTCCCACCTGGGTGAGCCGCTGCGCGCCGAGATTCCGCTGGGACTGGCCCCGGGTGAACGGGTATTGCCCGGCTGCATCCGGGTTGCCACCGATGCCACGGCCGGTGCGCGTGCCGGCATCCCCTACGATGCGCGCCTGCGTATCACCGGCAGCGGCGCCAGCCAGCGCCTCGTGATCGACGGACGGCTGCCGCTGCGCGAACCGATCGTCGATCTGGCGGTCAGCGTCAACTGCCCCGGCACACCGGTGTTCGAACGCGACTACCTGTTGATGCTCACGCCGGCCGCCGTCGCCGCCCAGCGAAGCCCATCGGCCACGGCGCAACTCAGCGAGCCGCCGGCGGCGGCTCTGCAGACCCCCGCAGCCAGCAGCGCCCCAACATCTGCCTCTGCCCCGGGGCAGGCTGGCACGACACCACGCTCGACGACACGCGCGGCGGCGTCGACGCCCCGCGCGGGCCAGAGCACTGGGGCGCCGCTGCGCGGTGGCGAAGCCTACCGCGTCGCGCCCGGCGATACGCTGTCGACCATTGCGCAACGCGTCACTGACCGCCAGGGCACGCTGTGGAACCAGGCCGAAGCCATCTTCGCCGCCAATCCGGCAGCCTTCATCGGCGGTGACCGCAACCGTATTCGCGCCGGCGCCGTGATCGATATTCCCGGCAGTGCCGCATTGGCCGGCACCACCAGCGCGCCACGCACGACCACCCCAACGAGCTCGACGCGCGCGACGGCCTCGGCGCCAACCCGCGACGCCATGGCCACGCCGGCGGAAACCACGCCTGGCGTGACTACGCCGGCGACTGAAGTGACATCGCCATCCGCAGCTGAAAGGCCGGACGTTGCGATCACCAGCGCGGCCGCGACCCAGGCCGCAACTCAGCGCGTCGGACCGCCGCTGCCCGCGCGCATGGACGCCGCAGCGCAGCCAGTCATTGCAGGCGAAGGTACCGGTGATTCCGCTGCAGCCACCGCAGCCACGGCGGCTGCAGTTGCAACGACAGCGACGGCCACGCCGAGCGCATCGACCACGACGGCGCCTGGCCAGCGAGGCGATGGCCTGTTGCGCTGGCTCACAGGCCTGCTGGTAGGCCTGGGCTTCATCACGCTCGGCGGCCTGCTGGCCTGGACTGCGTTACGACGCAGACCTGAGTCCGAGGATGCGGCCGTCGATCTGGAGGAGACCGGTCGCGCCACGCGTCTGGCACCCCCGCCGTCCTTCGATCCGGGGCTGATGCAGACAGGCGCCGTCGATCTGCGTGCCCACGGCATGCAGGTCGAAGAGGCCACCGACGAAGTCGAGGTCCTCGATGCCGCGTCCGTGCCGGGCATGGAACTCGACGACCTGTTCCCGGCTGCCGCGCAGGATAACGACTCCGCAACCGAGACCGGGGGACCTGGGGACCAGGACGCACTCGAGGTTGCGGTCGACGACCCTCAGCTGGCCGGCGCGGCTGCCGCCTCCGGACCACCGCAGATCAACATCGAGGGTACAGGCAGTTTCAAGGTCCGCGACCTCGCCCTCGGCCGCCGGCCCACTGGCGAGACCACCGTCGAGCACCGCTTCGCCGGCTTCAGCGAGACCCAGGCGCTGGAGCTGCAGATGACTGAAGCCATGTCGCTGCTTGAGAAGGACTACACCTCGCGCTTCGAGGCCGCCGTATCGCTCGACGACACCGGCTCCCTGGAAGCCACCGACACCCTGCACGGTGTGCCGCCCGAGGTCATGCGCAGCCTCAAGGATCTCGAGGCCCAGGTCGAAGGCGACAAGACACAGATCGAGGATGCCGCGACCGCGATCCTGCCGGTGCCGGAAATCTCAGCTGAAGCCGAGCTCGAATCCGCCGTTGACGATGACGCAGCGTTGGACGACGAAACACGCACCGCACTGCTGGAGCAGCCGGGCAAGGCCAATACCGGCTAGTGCCAGGCGGCGCTGTGTTCAGCGCTCCGCCACCAGCCGCTCGACCTTGCGCCAGCCGCGTGGCAACACGCTGCCCCGGCGCCCGCGCGCGCCCAGGTAATCGGCCAGGTCACGGTGCTTGAGCGTCATTCTTCGCTGACCACTGTAGATCGCCAGCACCTGTTCGGCTGACACGGCCGCGACCGCAACCATCGCCTCCTCGCCGGCCTTGTGACGCGCCGCCGTGATCGCCTGGATCTTGTTGCCCTTGCCGCGGGCCAGCTGCGGCAACTCGGCGATCGGGAACGTCAGCAGCTGGCCGACAGAGTTGACCGCAGCCACCAGGATGTCATCACCGGACTCGACCGGTGCGGGCAACAGCACCGTGGCCCCGCGCGGCACGCTCAGCACCGACTTGCCGGCCTTGTTGCGCGAATACAGATCCTCAAGCTTTGCGACGAAGCCGTAGCCTGCATCCGTGGCCAGCACCCACAGGCTGTCGGGCTCGCCGGCCAGCACGCCGCGAAAGCTCGCTCCGTCGGGCGGATTGAAGCGACCCGACAGCGGCTCGCCCTGGCCGCGCGCCGAGGGCAGCGTATGGGCGGGCAGACTGTAGGCACGCCCGGTACTGTCGAGAAACACCGCCAGCTGGTTGCTGCGCCCGCGACTGGCGGCGAGAAACTCATCGCCACTGCGGTAGTTCAGCGCCTGCGCATCGACATCATGGCCGCGCGCCGCGCGCGCCCAGCCGCGCGATGACAGCACGAGCGTGACAGGCTCGGCGCTGACCAGCTGGGATTCATCCAGCGCCTGGGCGGCCTGGCGTTCGACCAGCTGCGTGCGCCGCGCATCGCCGTGCTTCTCGGTGTCCTCGAGAATCTCCTGGCGAATCAGCGTGCGCAGTCTTGCGCGACTGCCCAGCAGTTTCTCCAGCTGCTTGCGTTCGGTCTCCAGCGCGTCCTGCTCGCCACGGATCTTCATTTCCTCGAGCTTGGCAAGATGCCGCAGCTTGAGTTCGAGAATGGCCTCGGCCTGCGCATCGCTGAGCCCGAAGCGCTGCATCAGCACCGGCTTGGGCTCATCCTCGCTGCGGATGATGGCGATCACTTCGTCGATGTTCAGGTAGGCGATCAGCAGACCATCGAGCAGGTGCAGGCGCTCGCGCACCTTGCCGAGCCGATGTTCGAGCCTGCGCACGACGGTGTCGGTGCGAAACTGCAGCCACTCGCCAAGCAACCCCTTGAGATCGAGCACGCCCGGACGACCGTCAAGCCGGATCACGTTCATGTTCACGCGCACCGTGCGTTCCAGGTCGGTGGTGGCAAACAGGTGGTTCATAAGCGCGTCGACATCGATGCGGTTTGATCGCGGCGTGATCACCAGGCGCGTGGGATTCTGGTGATCCGACTCGTCACGCAGGTCCTCGACCATCGGCAGTTTCTTCGCACGCATCTGGCCTGCGATCTGTTCAAGCACGCGGCTGCCGGAGACCTGCCAGGGCAGCTGGGTAATCACCACATCGCCGCCCTCGCGTTCCCAGCGCGCACGCACGCGCAGCGTGCCACCGCCGGTTTCATAGATACGCAGCACATCCTCGCGCGACGAGATCAGCTCGCCACCCGTGGGAAAATCCGGGCCCTGGATATGCTCGCAGAGCTCCGCGACACTGGCCTTGGGGTGTTCCAGCAGATGTACCAGGGCGGCAGAAACTTCGCGCAGATTGTGCGGAGGGATATCGGTGGACATGCCCACGGCAATGCCGCTGCTGCCATTGAGCAGCAGATTGGGCAGACGCGCGGGCAGACGCACGGGCTCGGTGAGCGTGCCGTCGAAATTGCTGGCCCAGTCGACCGTGCCCTGGCCCAGTTCGCTAAGCAGTAGCGCTGCATAGGGCGTGAGCTTGGCCTCGGTGTAGCGCATCGCGGCGAACGACTTGGGGTCATCCGCACTGCCCCAGTTGCCCTGGCCATGCACGATCGGATAGCGGTAGGCGAAGTCCTGGGCCATGTGCACCATGGCCTCGTAGCAGGCCGAATCGCCGTGCGGATGGTACTTGCCGATGACATCACCCACGGTGCGGGCGGACTTCTTCGGCTTGGCGTTGGCCGACAGACCCAGCTCGCGCATCGCAAACACGATGCGTCGCTGCACGGGCTTGAGTCCGTCACCAACGAACGGCAGCGCCCGATCGAGAATCACGTACATCGAATAGTC
Organism: Gammaproteobacteria bacterium; assembly: GCA_020832005.1. Taxonomy (GTDB): domain Bacteria; phylum Pseudomonadota; class Gammaproteobacteria; order Steroidobacterales; family PWYM01; genus PWYM01. Next base: position 28,453 of record JAFIFN010000032.1, read on the forward strand.
GAGGTAGGCCTTCTCGGTGAACTGGCGCAGCGGCTGGCGCTCCACGCCTTCGAAATTCAGTTCCAGTTCGTCCACGTCAGACCTCGATATCGGCAAGGTTGCCCTTGGATTGCAGCCACTCGCGCCGGTCGCCCGAGCGCTTCTTGGCCAGCAGCATGTCGAGCATGCGCTCGGTGTCATCGGCCGCCTCGACCGTCAGCTGCACCAGGCGGCGCGTGTCCGGCGCCATCGTGGTTTCGCGCAACTGCCCGGCACTCATTTCGCCCAGGCCCTTGAAGCGCGTGACACTCACCTGGCCGCGACGCTTCTCGGCGGCGATGCGATCAAGAATGATGTCGCGCTCGGCAATATCCAGCGCATAGAACACCTCTTTGCCCACATCGACACGAAACAGCGGCGGCATGGCCATGTAGACATGTCCGGCGGCGACCAGCGGTCGATAATGGCGCACGAACAGCGCGCACAGCAGCGTGGCGATGTGCAGGCCGTCGGAATCGGCGTCGGCGAGAATGCACAGCTTGTGATAGCGCAGTCGCGAAAGATCCGGCGAGCCGGGATCCACGCCCAGCGCGATACTGATGTTGTGCACTTCCTGCGAGGCGAGGATATCGCCGGACTCCACCTCCCAGGTATTGAGAATCTTGCCACGCAGCGGCATCACGGCCTGGGTCTCGCGATCACGCGCCTGCTTGGCGGACCCACCCGCCGAGTCGCCCTCGACGAGGAACAGCTCCGAGCGCGCCGGGTCCTGCGAGGTGCAGTCAGCGAGCTTGCCCGGCAGCGCAGGCCCGCTGACGATGCGCTTGCGCACAACCTGGCGGGCAGCCTTCATGCGTCTATGGGCATGACTGATGGCAAGCTCGGCGATCTGCTCACCAGCCTCGGGATGCTGGTTCAACCACAGCGCGAAGTGATCCTTGACCACGCCAGCGACAAAGCCCGCGGCCTCACGCGAGGCCAGGCGCTCCTTGGTCTGGCCGGAGAACTGCGGTTCGGCGAGTTTCAGTGAGACCACATAGCTGACCTGCTCCCAGACATCCTCGGGCGCCAGGCGAAGCCCTCGCGGCAGCAGGTTTCTGAATTCGCAGAATTCGCGCAGCGCCTCGGTCAGCCCCGAGCGCAGGCCGTTGACATGCGTGCCGCCCTGCGCGGTGGGAATGAGATTGACGTAGCTCTCAGCGACTGTGCCGCCCTCGCCGGCCCGCCAGGCCACCGCCCATTCCAGCGCCTCGCGCGTGGCATCGAAACTGCTGGCCAACGGTTCGGATGGAACGCGCTCGACATCGCCCATGGCCTCGGCCAGGTACTCGGCCAGCCCGCCTTCGTAGCACCACTCGCTGACCTCGCCGCTTTTCTCGACGGTGAAGCGCACGCGCAGGCCCGGACACAGCACGGCCTTGGCGCGCAGCACATGGGTAAGACGACTGATCGAGAACTGGGCGGAGTCGAAATAGCCGGGGTCGGGCCAGAAGCGGATCGTCGTGCCGGTATTGGCGCGGCCAACCTTGCCAACCTGCTCGAGATCCGAGGCCTTGTGGCCGTCGCGAAAACTCATGTTGTATTCGATGCCGCCGCGACGGATCCAGATCTCCAGTGACTTCGACAGGGCATTGACCACGGACACACCCACGCCATGCAGGCCGCCGGAGAACTGGTAGTGCTTGCCGGAGAACTTGCCGCCGGCATGCAGGCGCGTGAGGATCAGCTCCACGCCCGGCATTTTCTCCTTCGGGTGCAGGTCCACCGGCATGCCACGGCCATCGGCGGCGACTGCCAGCGAGCCGTCGCGGTGCAACGTGACCTCGATATTGCGCGCGTGCCCCGACAGCGCTTCATCAACCGAGTTGTCGATGACCTCGTGGGCGAGATGGTTGGGGCGCGTGGTGTCGGTGTACATGCCCGGACGTCGGCGTACCGGATCCAGGCCGCTCAAGACCTCGATATCAGCGGCGTTATAGCTGTTGCTCATGGAAGTGGTCATACCCTCAAGAGACACGGCCGACCCTGCAGGGTCGGCCGGTGTAGAGGGCGGATTATAGCAGCGCCGGGGAGACGCTGATTGAGGCCATGGGAACCACGAATGCCTGCCCGCCCTGCTGGGCCGGCAGGCCAGTGCTGACTAGAAGCGCGCCTGCAGGGTCAGGCCCACCTGCCGCTTCCGGGGCAGCACCACCTCGTAGGCCGATGTAGCGCAGGCACTCGTGGTGGCGCAGTCGGCATTCGCGCGCATCGACTCGAAGGTATCGTCGTCGAACAGGTTCTGGACGAACAGCACCGCCGAGAATCGCTGGCTCTCGATACCGGCCCTGAGATTGACACGCACGGAGTCACCCGTCTTGCCCAGGTTCAGCGCGGACGCGTAGCGGGAGCCGACATACAGCGTCTCGCCACGGACAAACCAGTCGAACGACGTGCCCGGCAGCGCCGTACCGTACTCGGAGATGAGCGACCCGGAGAACTTCGGGGTCTGCGCCAATCGTTGGCCGGTGGGTGCGTCCTGCGGGAAGTCCCGATCAATTAACGCATTCGAGCCAGTCAGCGAGGTTTCGTTCCATGCGGCAACCAGACCCATGGTCCACCGGTCAGTCAGGGCCATCGTGATGTCGGTCTCCAGCCCATAGACATCTATGTCGGGACCGTTCACGGTCACCAGCGTGCTGTCCGGCAGACCATCACCAGTGATGTCGGCGAGCAGGGACCGGAGGTCCTGGGAATCTGACCAGTCCGAATAGTAGGCATTGACGTTGAATATCATCCGGCCATCGAGCAAAGTGGACTTTGCACCGAGTTCAAAGCTCCATATTTCCTCCTTGGGCGCGAGGATCTCTATGTCCAGCTCCGGGAACTCGGCGCGGATGATCGCCTGTTGTGCTTCAGTGCGGCCGGCGAACTGCGAGTTGATCGTGGTTGGCCTGATACCCTTGGCCGCCTGCCCGTACAGGAGGACCGTGTCGGACAACTGATACTCGAGAATCACTCGCGGGAGGAAACTCTTCGTGTTACCGGAGATTCTCTCGCCAGTGGCCCGGCTGACGGTATCCGTCAGATCGTCCACCTGGTAACGCCCCTCCGCTGACAGGGTCCACTGGTCAGTCAGGTCATACGCTACAGAGCCGAATACAGCCTTATTACGTATTTCCCTGTCAACAATGACGCGCGGACCCGGCTGGATAGCGACCTGCCCTGGCTGCAGACCAAGCACAGCAAACACCCCGGGCCCGAAGATCCCGCCGGGATCACGCTCGAAGAGATCCTGCGTCAGATAGGACAGGCCCGTCAGCCAGCGCACGCGGGCGTCATCGGGCGAAGCCAGGCGCAACTCGTGGGACATGGACTCCGAATCGGTCCGCCGCGAGCCGAAATAGTTCTCCTCGGCGGAAAGCTCGAAGTCGTAGAGACGCTCGGCTTCCTCGTCCGATCGGCCGCCGAGGTACGACAGCGTATAACCGCCCGCCAGGTCGGCATTGATGTCCAGCGATACAAAGCTGTAGTCGCGCTCCATGCCGGTGCGACGACGCCCAAGCCGGTCTGCTCCCGGCAGGCTGTCAAAGGGCACGAGGCCGGCTCCGGGGACGAAGGTGAATATGTCGCTGCTGTTTTGGGGGAACTGGTTCTGTGCCAGCGGCCCCTCAAGCGGGACCTTTCCCTGTACAAACGTGCGCCCGCTGGGCGAGGTGAAGTTATGGACCGGCACCTTGCCAGTCAGCGTCGTGGCCGCGGGACCGTCATTCTGGCTCAGCAGCGTCACGCCCAGTTTCGCGCTCAACCAGTCGGTAGGGGTAAAGAACAGCTGGCCCGTGAAGGACTGGTCGCGCTGTTCACCAAGCGGGGCGCCATTCAGGCTGTTGGTGTACTGCCCACCGAAGTCACGGTATCGGCCCGACAGCCTGCCCGCCAGGACGCCAGGCGCCAGGGCGCCTTCGATGTAGCCGGAGATGACGTACTCATCGTCGGTGGCAATCGTTGCCGAGACTTTGCCGGAGAGTTCGTCGGCTGGTGTTCGGGTCACGAAGTTGATGGCGCCCGAGAACGTCGAGCGGCCAAACAACGCGCTTTGCGGACCCTTGATGACCTCGACACGCTCGATGTTGTCGGTATTGATGCCACCGACGCCGCCCGTGTAGTAGATGCCATCGATGAAGATGGAAGCCAGTTCGCGGCTTGTATCCCCGACCGGCGGGGTGTTCTGCATGCCGCGGATGAACACCTGGCCATAGCCCCGGTCGACGTTCTCGAACAGTGTCAGCCCGGGCGCAAACGCGGCCAGGTCCCCCAGGTCGCCGATATTCGCACGCTCGATATCATCAGCGCTGAACGCCTGCACGGATATTGGCACGTTCTGCAGCGACTCTTCGCGCTTGCGCGCCGTCACGACGATCTCGTCGACTGTTCGCGCGCCGGTGCGTTCCTGTGCCTGGGCAAGCCCATGGCCTGCAACACCAGTGGCGCAGACCAGACTGATCAGACGCATACTGCTGGATTTGGATAGTGACATCACTTTATCCCCTGTGAGTTGGTGTTTATGTGCTGGCCAGCCTTGATGCCGGCAGATCCCTGAAATCTTCATTGCGCGGAAAAGACCATGCGTTCCAATGACTTCGGCCAACGGAATCATGCGCACTCCGTATGGGCCATCGGAAACGTGGCGTATTTGCCACATTGACTGGCAAGCGCTTTCCGGCCATAGGTGCCGTGGCTGCCATGAAGTTTTGACTTGGTCGCACCGTGGCCCTATGTTCAGGCGCATGACGTGCCCATGGAAAAGTTGATGCCCGCCAGCATTTCTTCCGCCCTGCCTGCCGGCGAGGAATTCCACCCGTCGCCGCAGGCGCCACTGCCGGGTTCGCCGGCCTGGTGGACGCTCTACTTCGTCATGCCGCTGATGATGGCGTTGCCCCTGGGCTGGTACGGGGCGGGCCTGGCCAGTGAACTGCC
>JAFIFN010000277.1 GCA_020832005.1 Gammaproteobacteria bacterium
CCCGATCAACGGGACATTTTATCGGCAATGCGCGGATCACACTGATTGGAGAGGATGATAGCTGGGACCTTAGCGCCTTCGTGCAGAACTTGACCAATACGCGGAATATCGCTTTTGGCTTCGATCTCAGTTCAGCCTGCGGCTGTTCGGAAACATCGTACGGCGCGCCACGTTGGTGGGGATTGCAGTTACGTTATCGTTTCAATTGAACCGCCAGGTGTCGATTTGCCGGACGCATTGCTGGTCGACGTCTCCCACCACCGAAGTTGAAGTTAAACAGTCAACCTGGGACGGTAAATGTTGAAACTGGAAGAAGCGGCCTCCGCCAAGCTTCAGGGTCCCGAATTCACGGTCCGCATAGAGCATGGCAAGATCAGGGAGTTCGCAACATCAATAGCCTCTACTCATCAAGCCTACCTTAGATCGGATAGGCCTGTTGCGCCCGTCTATTTTCTAATCACGGCCGGGTTTTTCTGGGGCTATACATTGGAAAATCCTGTGCAGACAGTTTTTTCAGATGTGGACATTGATCGGCGTCTTCTCCTGCATGCGGGCGAAGAGATCGAATTTGAAGGCCCGCCGCCGTCTGCCGGAGATGTGTTGACCGCGAAGACGCATATTGCCGACGTCTACACCCGCGATAGCGCACGGTCCGGCACGATGACTTTCATCGTTACAGAAACAGCATATCGCAATGCGGATGGCGGCTTGGTAGCACGCCAACGTACTACCCTTGTGCGTACTACGGAAGCATCCGGACACGACTCGTGAAAGCGAACTGGTCTGACATAAAAGTCGGCAGCGGGGTCGGCGACAGAACGTTCGGTCCGGTAACTATCACCGATATAGTCAAGTATCAGGGTGCTTCTGGTGATTTCCATCCCGCACATCATGATATTGAGTATGCCAAGAGTCATGGGTATCCGAATGTATTTTCTCTTGGGCTCTTGTCTGCAGGCTACCTGACCACAATGGCCACAGATTGGCTGGGGCCAGAAAATGTTCGCCGCTTTTCCTCGCGGTTCCGGGGGATTGTCTGGGTGGGTGACGTGCTGATCTGTTCGCTGGAAGTGGCCAGGAAATACGAATTCGAAGGGGAAAGAAGAGTCGATTTGGAGCTCCGCTGCATAAGGGGTAACGATACCGTAGTGGAATCCGAAGCCACTTTCGTCGTCGTCGGGGATCGAGGGTAAAAAGATGGCAGGCAGAAAAGTCAATCTGGAAGAACGACTTCAGCGAAAGCGGGATATCCTTGAAGGCGCTACCGAGTTGTTCATCGTCTACGGTTTCGAACGCACGACAATGCAGATGATCGCGGATAAACTCAAGATCAATGTCGCATTGATTTACTACTACTTCCCCAACAAGCAAGCACTCTTGTTTGGTTTTCTTGAAAGTGTTCTTGAGACATTGCTCGAACGCACGCGGGACGCCATCTCCAACTGCGAACAGACGCCGGTGGATCGGATGCGGGCGTTCGTACGAGCCCACATTTTGCTCCAGTCGGAGATTTTCAAAAGCTCTGCCATCTATACCATGCGTTCGCTAGTGCTCTCGGGCGACGATAATGAACACTACAACAAACGTCTAAATGATCTTGAGCATGAGAATTATTCAGACCTGATAAGGCTGATCGACGAGGGAATCGAAAGCGGTGATTTCGAGGTGATCGATAAGACCGTAACCGCATTCGGCATCTTTGCACTAAGCGAGCATTACAATCACTGGTTTAAGGAAGGAAAGCGCCTGACAAAGGAAGTGGTCGCCGACATCAATGCTTCCTTAGCGTTGCGTATGTTGGGCGTTAACGGTGCGTGACGTGCCGGAAGATCAAGGGTTACGCGTCAACCTGCTGGAATCGCTGGTGGCCAGAAGCCGAGCCAGCACACCAGAGATATTCGAAGCGCGGGCAGCTCAGACCCCGGGGGCGCTGTTCGTAATGCACGAAGGGCGACGCTGGACCTACGCAGAGGCTTGGTGTGCTATTGGGCAGTATGCAGCCCTGTTCACTGACTTGCGTGAGAAAAGTGGCCTGGAACGAGACGGCTTTCGAGTTGCGAGTTTTCTGAGCAATCGTCCCGAGTCCCTGTGGTGTTGGTTTGGGGCCCACGCAAGCGGTCATGTCTATGTATCGCTGAATCGTTCACACAAGGGTGAGTTGCTTGCTGATCTGCTGGGACGGTCAGGGGCAAAGGTATTGGTGACGGAGGTCTCTGCGCTTGATGCCCTCCCCGATCTTAATGCAGTCGGAATCGAGACCCTGGTTCTGTGCGACCCGGCAAATGGATGGCGGACCGATGGGGTTCGGGTCGTGGCATCAGATGATCTCGTCAGGCGCGCGCCTCGATACGGCCCTTACCCGGCGCCGTCCGACCTGGCCACAATCATGTTCACGTCAGGCACTACCGGCCGATCAAAGGCCGTGCGCATCCCCCATAACATGCTGTGCCGGGGTGGAGCGCGAGTAGCCGAGGCGTTCGACTTCCGCGCCACGGACGTGGTTCATCTCTGGATGCCGCTCTTCCATATTGCCGGTCAGCTGCACCAGACGATGGCCATGGTTGTGGTTGGCGGCGCACTCGCCCTTTATCCGACGTTTTCGGCCAGTCAGTTCTGGGACCAGGTGCGTGACAGCGGTGCCACCGTCTTCGGCGGTCTGCCCAATGTGATCAATATTTTGTGGAAGCAGAAGCAGACGCCCAATGATGCGCGCACAACCCTTCGGATCGGTCTGGTGGGCATGATCCCGTCCGAGATTCACCGCGCGTTCGAACAGCGTTTCGGCGTCAGGCTTTGCGACACATACGGCATGACCGAGATGGAGCCCCTCACACTGCCTGTGGCGGGCGTCGAGATGCCCCTGAATTCCTGCGGCCGTGCAGGCGCGGATTTCGAAGTAATCATCGTTGATGACGAGGGGTTGCCGGTCCCTTGCGGCGAGAACGGAGAAATCGTCGCCCGCCCCCGAGTGCCGGACGTGATGATGCAGGGTTACGAAGGCGATGACGGGGCGACAGTGGCACTTTGGCGAAATCTTTGGTGGCACACAGGGGATCTAGGATACCGGGACGAAAACGGTTTCTTTTATGTCCTGGGCCGGAAGAAACACATGATTCGCCGGCGCGGCGAGAACATATCCGCGTGGGAACTGGAAAGCATCATCGTCAAGCATCCGGCGGTGGATGAATGCGTTGCGTTAGGTGTCCCGTCTCCGCTTGGAGAAGAGGATGTCAAGGTAGTACTCGTGCTGAATCCAGAAGCGCATCTGGATAGGGATGAGTTCTGTGAATTCTGCGTGTCCCACATGGCTTCATTCATGAGGCCGCGGTTTGTGGAGTTCCGGGACGTTTTCCCCCTCAATGATGTGGGCAAGGTGGACAAGCTCGAACTGGTCGATCCGGTTGGTGAACAGTGGGATCTCGACCCGTACTGAACTGCTATTGCGGAAAAATAATCGGGGAAAACGATTGTGGCATACAGAATTTCCATTGATACCGGCGGTACGTTCACGGACGTGGTGGTGTCGGATGCCGACGGCACCATTACCCTTGGAAAAGCGTTGACCACTCACGATCGTATCTTCCTCGGTATGCGCGAGGGAATGATCATGGTGGCGGCGCAGATCGGACTGTCTATTGACCAGTTGCTGGACCAGACGGAGCTGTTGATCTACGGCACAACTCGGGCAACCAACGCGATTGTGGAAGGCAAGGTTGCCAAGACTGCCTTTGTTACAACCGAAGGATTCCCAGATACCCTGGTCTACAGGGAGGGCGGCAAGACCGGGCCCCATGATTTCAGCCGGGATTATCCTGATCCATTCATTCCGCGCCGCCATACCTATGAAATACGCGAACGCATCGACGCGGAAGGTGGTGTTGTCGTTCCCTTCGATGCAGCGCAGGCAGTCAGTGTTATCGAAACATTGCGCCGCGAGAAGTTCGACGCGGTGGCCATCTGCTTCCTTTGGTCAATCAAGAATCCTGAGCACGAACTCGCGTTTGCCGCGCTTCTTGACAAACATCTGCCTAGCGTGCCCTACACATTGTCCCATCAGGCTCTGCCCATTATCCGGGAATACCGGCGAGCCTCCGCCACGGCCATTGATGCCTCGCTCAAGCCACTGATGCAGAGGCATCTTCACGACATGAGCAGGGACTTGCGCGATAACGGTCTGAGGGGTCGAATTCTGGTCAGCACATCCATGGGCGGGTGCCTGAATGTCGAGGAACTGATCGAGAGGCCCATTCAGACTACCAAGTCGGGTCCCGCCATGGCGCCCGTTGCGGGCCGAGCCTATGCCCGGATGGAAGCCGAGGAAGGTGACGTGGTGATCTGCGATACCGGCGGCACTACATTCGACCTCGGATTGGTGCGGGCTGGCGAGGTCGTATTCACGCGGGAGACATGGATCGGCGAGCGATGGCGCGGACATATCGTCGCCACATCGGCTGTCGATGTTCGCAGCATCGGGGCTGGGGGCGGTTCGATTGCCTGGATCGATCCGGGCGGTCTGTTGCGGGTGGGCCCTCAAAGCGCAGGATCCGAGCCCGGACCAGCTTGTTACGGCCGG
>JAFIFN010000033.1 GCA_020832005.1 Gammaproteobacteria bacterium
AATGCCGGGGTGGACATGACCTTCGATTTCGGCGAACTGATCGCCCACGCCGCGAAAACCCGTTCACTGTGCGCAGGCACGCTGGTGGGCTCGGGCACAGTGTCCAATGCCGACCACAGCACCGGCTCTTCATGTATCGCCGAGCGCCGCATGCTCGAGACCATCGAGCACGGCGAGCCGCGCACGCCGTTCATGCGCTTTGGCGATCGCGTGCGTATCGAGATGTTCGATGCGCACGGACAATCCCTGTTCGGCGCCATCGACAATCGCGTCGTGCGCTACGACGGGCCTGCTGACGCGCAGCAATGAAGCTGTACACCTATTACCGCTCAACGGCGGCATGGCGCGTACGTATCGCCCTGCACGTCAAGGACATCGACGTCGAAGCCATCCCGGTAGCACTCACCGAAGGCGAGCAGTCTGGCGCCAGTTATCTGGCGATCAATCCGCAGGGCCTGGTCCCGGCACTGGATACCGGTGCAGGCGTGATCACCGAGTCACTGGCGATCATCGAGTGGCTGGAAGACACCCATCCGCAGCCGCCCCTGCTGCCCGCCACGCCCCTGGGCCGCGCGCAGGTGCGCGCCATGGCCCAGCTGGTCGCCTGTGACATCCATCCGCTGAATAATCTGCGTGTGCTCAACTACCTTCGTGGCGAGCTGGCGCAACCGCCCGAGCAGGTACAGGCCTGGTATGCGCACTGGATCGGCGCGGGGCTGGCGGCGCTCGAGCAACAGGCCAAGGCACTGGGTGGCCGTGATGGCTACCTGTTCGGCGACCAGCTGACACTGGCCGATGTGTGCCTGGTGCCGCAGCTCTACAACGCCCGGCGCTTCTCGGTGTCGCTGGCAGACTATCCGCGGCTGTGCGCCATCGAGGCGCGCTGCCTGGCGAAGCCTGCATTCACGGACACTGCGCCGGACACCCAGCCCGATACTCAGAAGCTGTAATCAGCCGCCAGCCACAGGCGGCGCGACGGCAGGATATTGTTGTAGGCGTTGCTGAAAGCGGTTACTGCCGGCGCGTTGCGCAGCGGGTACGCACGATAGTCATTGAAATCCCGGTCGAACACGTTGTAGATCGTCGCGCGCAGCCCGAGCTGCTCGGAGACCTGCCAGCGCGCACCCACGTGGAGCTGTGAGTAGCCACGGAAGTCGCCGAGTGCCTCGGCGGCACCTTGCGCATTGCCACCGAGGTGCGGCTCGTGGAAGTTGTCGGGTCTGAAGCGACTGCTGCGATACTCGCCGCGCGCAAACGCGGTCACAGCTGGCAACGGCTGCCATTCGAGCCGCGCATTGAGCATGTGAGCCGGAATCGGGAACAGGGGGTCACCGCGGTTGAGTGACGCGGCCGCCTCGGTGGTGATCTCGCTGTCGGTCCACGTGTAGTTGCCTGCCAGTCGCCAGTCGCGCGCGAAGGCCCAGTCGGCGGCCAGCTCCAGTCCGCGCAGGCGTGCCTCGCCGATATTGTCGGTCGTGCCGCCCGTCGCGCCCACCGGTCGCTCGATCTTGTTGCTGATCTCGGTGTAGAACGCTGTGGCCTGGGCAGAGAGTTCCGCGCCGTTGCCATAGGCCACCGACGCCTCGTAGTTCGTGCTGCGCTCCGGACGCAGGTTCGGGTTTCCGAACAGCGGCACCGTGCCACCCTCACCGAAGCCGATGATGCCGGCCTCGAGCTGCTCCAGGAATGGCGCGCGGTAGCCGCGGGCCACACCGCCCTTCAGGGTCCAGCCGCCGTCGAGCTGGTGCACGAGATACAGCCGCGGGCTGAACTCGCCGCCGAAGGCGGAATTATCGTCATAGCGCACGCCGCCGGTCAGCGCCCAGCGGTCTGCGAACTGCCACTCGTCTTCAACGAAGACACCGTACTGATAGGTGCTGAAGGTGGCGTCGGGAATGCCGTCGGTGAGCTCGGCGTCGATATACTGGGCGCCGACGACGAGCGTGTGGTTGCCCAGTGGCAGCGCGTACTTGGTATCGAACACCAGCGTCTCGGTCTCGAGTGTGCGCGGCGTACCGCGACGGCCGGACGCGGCGGTGGCCGCCGCGGTCGGGATCGTACGCCCGGTGGTCTCGGTGAAGTTGTACTGCAGGCTGGATTCGAGTGTGCCGCGATCAAAGAATCCGTAGTGCGCGACATACAGCTGGCGGCGGTTGAAGCCAAGTTCCAGTGCGTACCCTGACAACAGATCTGGAAATCCAGGCTCGCCAACAGCGGCATTGTTATTGATGCGACCAAGCTCGCCGCGACGGTTGTCGTAGGTCTGGCGCGTGACGTCAACACCGGCGCGCAACTCGTGGGTGTCGCCAGGGGTGAATGTCAGACGCCCACCGAGCGTGTAGATATCGGCCGCGACCGGATTCTGGCCCATCGAGCGGCGCGCATCGGCGCTGAGATCCTGGCCAGGGAAGCGGATGCTGGAGGCCTGGCGATCCAGCGCACGCCCGTAGGCCTGCACTGACAACCGATCGGCGATTAAAGGACCGGCACCGTACGCCTCGAGCGTGGTCTCGTCACCGAAGGCGCGATCGCCGTGGAAAATGCGATCAACGCCGATGCTGCCGGTCCAGCGCTCGGGGGCGCCGCGGGTGATGATGTTGACCACGCCGCCCAGCGCGTCGGCACCGTAAAGCGTCGACATCGGGCCGCGCACCACCTCGATGCGCTCTATCGCCGAGACTGGCGGAAAAAACACCGATGCGGAGTCGACGAAGGCGTTCGGCGCGACGGTGCCGGGCACATTCTGGCGACGTCCGTCGATCATTACGAGGGTGTACTCGCTGGGCAGGCCGCGCAGACTGATCGTCTGATTGCCGGTTTTGTTGCTGCGTGCGTCGAGGGTATTGACGTCAATCGCCTGCACGCCGGCCAGGGCATCTGCGAGGTTACGGATCTGCAGGTCCTGGAGTTCCTCGCGCGACACCACCGTGATCGTTGCCGGGGCCACCTCGAGCTGCTGCTCGAAGCCTCCGGCGGTGACAACGATATTCGGGATCGGCTCCGGGCTGGGGGTGGCGGTCGGCCCCTGCGCGACGGCGGGCACGGCAAAGGCAGCAAGGATTGCCGCTGCAACCGGCTTGGCGGCGGCGCGCGCCGTCACCGGGCGGGCAGAAATCGATGATGGCAGTGCTGTGTGTTTCACTTGAGGGCGGTCCTTGTCCAATGGCCAGTCAGGCGCGCGTCGATAGGTGTGCCGTGCGCAGGATTCTACATGAATGATAATCATTATCAATACCAAATGCGAATAACTGGCATTTGCGCTCCAGCGGCGGCGGCCTTGACCGACAGGGCGTCACCGGTAGACTCCGCGAACCGATGCGCGGCTGCCCTGTTGTTTGCCCACGCCCAAGCCGTCGCCCAACACCAAAGGTGATGTCGTGGATCTGATCAATCTCGTTGCCGGCGTGCTTTTGGTCCTGTTCGGTCTGCGTTTCCTGCGCAAGGGCTTCGCCCGTGTGATGGGCGGTGACATGATCGACTGGCTGCAGGGCTTTACCCGCACGCGTGCCCGATCCTTCCTCGGCGGCGTCGCCGGCGGCATCGTCATGCCATCGTCGACGGCCACCGCGATGCTCTCGGTGCAGATGACGCGTCGCGGGAAGGTCTCCTGGAGAAACGTCCTCGCCGTGTTGCTCGGAGCGCAACTGGGTACGACTGCGCTGATCCAGGTCCTGTCCTTCGATCTCCGGGACTTCGCAGGCGGCTTCCTCGCCATCGGCGCCGCACTTTTCCTGTTCATGGCATCGCCGCGACCCCGCGGCATCGGTCAGGCACTGCTGGCATTCGGCTTCATGTTGCTGGGCATGGGTTTCCTCAATGAATCCGCCACTGCGTTGGGCAACGACCCGGCGGTGGAGAACCTGTTCGTCGCACTCGGACAATTGCCCTGGCTGCTGCTGTTCGCCGCCGTACTGCTGACGCTGCTGGTGCAAAGCGCGACCGCCTCCATCGCACTCGCCCTGGCGCTTGTGGCCAGTGGCCAGATAAGCCTGACCATGCTGATGCTCTGGGTCCTGGGCGCCAACATCGGCCTGTCACTGACGGTACTGACGGCCGGCTGGTCGGAAACCCAAGGCAAGCGTCTCGGTCTGGCCATCCTGCTCATCAAGCTGCCGCTGGCACTGCTGTGCGCAACGCTGGCGCTGATGTCTGCCGATGCAGTGCTGGCGGATCTGCCCGGCAGCCTGTCGCAACAGGCCGCATGGACCCACACGCTGTTCAACCTGCTGGCTGCCGGTGCGATTTTCTTCGCCGCACCTCTGGAGCGCTGGGTCAGCATCCTTGTGCCGATGCCCAAGACGCCTTCCGCTACGAACGTCACCCGTCTCGACCCGCTGCTGTTGCTCAACCCGGCGCTGGCGGTGAACGCTGCATTGCGCGAGACGCTGCGGATGTTTGACAGCCTCCACCTGATGCGCGAGTCGGTGATGCAGGCGTTGGCCGAGGGTGTACTGCCCGACACGCTCAAACCCGACATCGCGCAGCGCTCCCGCGACATACGCAGTTCGGCTGAGGAGATCGTGGAATTTCTCGACGGCATTCCCGATGACGCGCTGGACGAAAAAGATCAGGCGCTCAAGGAAACCATGGACGACTTCATGCGCGAGTTGCCGATCATCGCGCGTACGCTGGGCGCAGACCTCCGCGACGAACTCGAGCGGCTGCTGAAGCAGCATCCCAAGGCCGTAGAGGCTGCGCGACCTTTGCTGGTGGAGGCTGCCGGACGGTTGACACAGCAGATGAACACCGTGGCAAGAATGCTCATGCGCGAGCGCCCGGAACTCGGACGCAAGATTCTTGAGCGCAAGCGCGACAACAGTCGCTGGATGATCCAGGCGAAACGCAGTCATGCGGATCTGCCGTATCCCGCGTGGAGAATCCTCGACGGCTTCCAGCAACTCAATCGCCGACTCAGCGGTGTCGCCTATGTCTACTGCCGAAATGATCCGGAGGTAGAAGAGTTGCCCGCCTGAGGCCTCGCCGGTATTCCGACGTCTTCAGCCGTTCGCCACCCGCGGTGCCTGCTTATCCGGCTGCGCCGTGTCCTGCGGTGCACGCTTGCGCGGGTCCAGCCCCATTGACCGCGCGATGATCTCGCGCATGATCTCCGAGGTGCCTGCATAAATCCGCGAGATCCGCGCATTGACGAACATGCGTGATATCTCGTACTCATCCATATAACCGGCCCCGCCGTGCAACTGGACGCACTCGTCCATGACACGGCCCTCGAGCTCCGAGGTGAACAGTTTGGCCCGTGCAGCCATCTCCGCGGTGAGTTTGCCTTCGTTGTGCTGCAGCACGCACTGGTCGACGAAGGCCTGGGCCACATCGATCTGGGTACGCATATCCGCGAGCTTGAAGCGGGTGTTCTGGAAATCTGCTACCCGCTGGCCGAAGGCCTTGCGCTCCTGCACATAGTCCAGCGTGATCGCCAGCGCATGCTCGCAGTTGGCGAGGTAGCCAACCGCGCCGATCAGCCGCTCTTCGGCAAGAAACTGCATCAGGTAGTAAAACCCGCGGGTCGCATCACCCAGCACATTCGACTTGGGCACTTTCACATTGTTGAAGAACAGCTCTGCGGTGTCCTGCGACTTCAGGCCCATTTTCTTCAGGTTTCGACCGCGTTCGAAACCCTCGCTGTCGGCTTCCACCAGGAACAGCCCCAGGCCATGTGACTTCCCGGGCACGGTGCGTGCAGCCACGACGAATACATCGCCGTTGATGCCATTCGAGATGTAGGTCTTCGAGCCATTGAGCAGCCAGTAGTCATCATGTTCTTCGGCGCGCGTGCGGATGCCGGCCACGTCACTGCCGGCGCCCGGTTCAGTCATCGCAAT
The DNA here is from genome assembly GCA_020832005.1 of Gammaproteobacteria bacterium. Classification (GTDB taxonomy): domain Bacteria; phylum Pseudomonadota; class Gammaproteobacteria; order Steroidobacterales; family PWYM01; genus PWYM01. Next base: position 5,838 of record JAFIFN010000033.1, read on the forward strand.
GCCCAGAATCTTCTTCCCCGCGATCATGTCGGGCAGGAAGCGCTGCTTCTGCTCCTCGTTGCCCAGCTCACCCAGGTAGGGCCCCACCAGCCGGCTGTGCAGCGTTGCGAAGAATCCGGGATCGCCGTAGCGCGCCATCTCCTCCATGAACACCTGCTCATAGCGGAAATCTCGGATACCCTGTCCGCCGTATTTTTCGTCAGCCCAGATCATCAACAGACCCTGCTCGCCGGCCTTCTCGAAGGCCCATCGGTCAACGACGCCCTGCTCGTACCACTTCTCACGATGTGGCTGGATTTCCGCCTTCAGAAAGCTGCGGACGGAATCGCGGAACATCTCGTGTTCCATCTCGAAAATCTGGCGGCTCATGACGAATCTCTCCTGGCCTTCAGCGGCCGGTAAATTTGGCCTTGCGCTTTTCGAGGAATGCCATGACACCCTCCCGGCAATCCTCGCTGTCAATGCACTGTGCTTGCAGCTCGGCCTCATGGTCGATGGCTTGCGCGAAGCTCATCTGCGCTGCGCGGCGCATCGCACGTTTGGTCAGCGCCAGCGCAATCGGCGCACGCGCCGCCAATGACTTCGCCCAAGCGTGGGTCTCCTCGAGCAGGCGCTCATCGGCAACCACCCGATTGACCAGACCAAGCTCCAGGCAGCGCGCCGCAGGCAGCCGCTCGTTCTCAACGGCGATCTGGAACGCCCGCCGGTAACCGATATCGCGCGGCAGCATCCAGTTCGCACCACCGTCGGGAATCAACCCGATGTTGGAGAACGGCAGCAGCAGAAACGCACTCTGCGCCATCACTACAAGGTCTGCGGCCAGCGCAAAGCTCAGCCCGATACCGGAGGCCGAGCCCTGCACGGCACTGATCACCGGCTTGTCCATCTCGACGATGGCCAGCAGGCCGGGCTTGTATTCCTCGCGCAGCTGATGACGCACAGCCGCACCATCGGGGAAGCCCGCCTTGAGGTCGGCGCCCGCACTGAATACCCGGCCGTTGGCGGCCAGCACCACCACGCGCACATCGGTATCGTCGGCAGCGGCCTGCAGGGCAGCGGCCAGATCATTGCGCAGCGCCTCGTTGAAGGCGTTCATCGCCTCGGGACGATTCAGCGTCACCGTGGCAATACCGTCCGCCACGGCGTAGTCCACGGTCTGGTAGCTGCTCACCGGCACGGCCTCAGGACTTCGCGCCCGATGCATGGAAGGGCTCGCCACGTTTCGCGCGGTCCTTGAGCCACTTGGAGGGCCGGAAGCGCTTGCCATGACGACGCGCCAGGCGCTCGCACTCCTTGACGAATTTGCGAATGCCGATGGTATCGATGAATGACAGTGTACCGCCGGTATACGGCGGGAACCCCCAACCGAAGATCGAACCGATATCGCCGTCCTCGGCGCGGCTGATCACGCCCTCCTCCAGGCAGCGCGCAGTCTCCAGCGCCTGGATGTAGAGCAGGCGCTGTGCCACCTCATCGGCATCGGGCTGCTTCTCGGCGTGCGGATAGACTTCCGCAAGTCCAGGCCACAGGTGCTTGGGGGCATCGGCCGGGTAGTCATAAAAGCCCTTGCCGAAGCGCTTGCCCTTGCGATCGAGTTCCTCGACGAATTTGCGGATCACCGGCTCACCGACGCTGGGCTCGTACTTCTCGCCCATGTCCTTGCGCGTCTGCACGGCCACCTTCCAGGCCAGATCCAGCGTGACCTCGTCAGTGACGGCCAGCGGCCCCACCGGCATGCCGGCGAATTTCGCGGCATTCTCGATCAGCGCCGGATTCACGCCCTCGGCCAGCATCGCGGCACCTTCATTGGTGTAGGTGCCGAACACGCGACTGGTGTAGAAGCCACGGCTGTCGTTGACGACGATCGGCGTCTTGCGGATGGCGGCCACGTAGTCGAGTGCCTGGGCGATGGTCGCCTCGCTGGTCTTCTCGCCGACAATGACTTCCACCAGCGGCATCTTGTCGACCGGCGAGAAGAAATGCAGGCCGATGAAACGCTCGGGACGACGGCTGGCCTGCGCCAGCCCACTGATCGGCAGCGTCGAGGTGTTGGAGGCGAAGATCGCCTGCTCACCCAGCTGACTTTCTGCTTTCGCCGTGACATCGGCCTTGATCTCGCGATTCTCGAAAACCGCCTCGATCACCAGATCACAGCCCTCGAGTTCATCGTAGCTGACTGTGGGGTGGATGCGCGCGAGAATATCGGCGGCCTTGGATTGCGCCATCTTGCCGCGCTCCACGACCTTTTTCAGCAGCCCTTCCGAGTAGCCCTTGCCCTTCTCGGCGGCTGCCTGGTCGGTGTCGAGCAGGACGACCTGCTGGCCTGCCATGGCCGAGACATAGGCGATGCCTGCGCCCATCATGCCCGCGCCGAGGATACCCAGTTTCCTGACCTCCAGGCGCGGCACATCGGCGCTCCGGTAGGCGAGTTTATCGGCCTTCTGCTTATTGACGAACAGCGTACGCACCATGTTGTGCGACACCGGATCGAGCAGCAGTTTCGTGAAATAGCGCGCCTCTATCTTCAGCGCGGTGTCCATCGGCACGATCGTGCCCTCAAACACGCTGGCCATGATCGAGATCGGCGCCGGATAGTTGTGGCGGGCTTCCTTGGCCAGCATCGCAGTGCCGACCATGAAAGTCTGCACGGCCTTCGGATGCATCGCGCCCGCGCCGCCGGGCACCTTGAAGCCCTTCTTGTCCCAGGGCTGCTCGGCATCCGGCGAAGCTGTCAGCCACGCACGCGCGGCCGCGACTTCCTCACCGGCAGGCACGCACTTGTGCACGATGCCCAGTTCGGCCGCCTTGGCCGGCGCCACGTGCTTGCCCTGCAGCATCAGCGGCAGCGAGGCCTCCAGGCCGATCAGGCGCGGCAGCCGTTGGGTGCCACCGGCACCCGGCAGCAGCCCCACCTGGACCTCGGGCAGTCCGAGAACCGCCTTGGGATTGTCCGCGGCGACGCGGTAATGACAGGCCAGGGCAATCTCCAGCCCGCCGCCGAGCGCCGTGCCGTTGATGGCGGCGGCGAAGGGTTTGCCACAGGTCTCCATGCGCCGCAGGATCAGCGAGAAGCTGCGGACCTTGTCGAAGGCTTCTGCCACGTCATCCTTGACGGCGACGAACAACGCATCCAGGCCCTTGAGATCGGCACCGGCAACGAAACTGTCCTTGCCCGAGGTGATGATCGCACCCTTGACCGCGTCATCGGCGGCCACCTGCTCGATGGCCTGTGAGAGCTCACTGACGAACTGCGGCGTCAGCACATTCATGGACCGGTCTTTCAGGTCGATGGTAAGCGTGACGATGCCTTCGGCGTCTTTCTGGTAATCGATGGTTTCAAACATGGTGTAGGTATCCGTTGTGCTGGTGGCGCGTCAGATGCGCTCGATGATGGTCGCGGTGCCCATACCGGCACCCACGCACAGGTTGACCAGCGCCGTGGCGCGGTCGCGTCGTTCCAGTTCGTCGAGCACGGTGCCCAGCACCATGGCGCCGGTGGCACCAAGCGGGTGCCCCATGGCGATGGCCCCGCCGTTGACGTTGATCTGGTCGTGGGAGAGATCGAGTTGCTGCATGAAGCGCAGCACCACCGAAGCGAAGGCCTCATTGAGCTCGAACAGGTCAATATCCTTCTTCGACATGCGACAGCGCTTGAGTGCCTTCTGCGCCGAGGGTGCCGGACCGGTGAGCATGATCGTGGGCTCGGAGCCGATCGAGGCAAAGCCCACGATGCGTGCGCGCGGCTTGATGCCAAGCTTGCGGCCGATCTTCTTGGTACCCACCAGCACGCCGGCCGCGCCGTCGACGATGCCGCTGGAATTGCCACCGGTATGGACGTGGTTGATGCGCTCGACTTCCGGGTAGCGCTGCAGGGCCACCGAATCGAAGCCGATCTCGCCAGGCATCACGAAGGCCGGCTTCAGCGTGGCCAGGTCATCCATGGTCGTGCCCGGGCGCATGTGCTCGTCGTGGTCCAGCACCGTCATGCCCAGTGAATCCTTCACCGGCATCACCGAATGTTTGAACCAGCCCTTCTTCCAGGCGTGTGCTGCGCGACGCTGACTCTCCACGGCGTAGGCATCCACGTCTTCACGCGAGAAACCGTACTTGGTGGCGATGAGATCCGCACCGATGCCCTGAGGTGCGAAATAGGTGTGATAGGCCACCCAGGGATCCGTCGCCCAGGCACCGCCGTCGGCCCCCATCGGCACGCGGGACATGCATTCCACCCCACCACCGATGACCAGGTCGGACATGCCCGACATCACCTGGGCGGCTGCAGTGTTGACGGCTTCAAGTCCGGACGCGCAGAAACGATTGAGCTGCTTGCCCGGCACGTTTTGCGCATAGCCGGCGTTGATCGCAGCCACGCGGGCGATGTTCGCACCCTGTTCACCGACGGGCGTGACGCATCCCAGCACCACGTCATCGAGCAGGCGCGTGTCGAGTTCGTTGCGATCACGCAGCGCCTGAAGAACCTGCGTGGTCAGCTCGATCGGAGTGACCTCGTGAAGCGCGCCGTTGGGGCGGCCCTTGCCGCGCGGTGAGCGCACGTGATCGTAGATATATGCCTCGGGCATGTCGAATGTCCTTTAGTAAAAGTGTATTCGTGTGGTGGTGTCAGGAAACCTTTCTGGACGCAGGCGCGGCGAGACTGGCACGCAGCGCGCGCTTGAAGTCCTCGGCAATGCCGTGAAAATCGATGGCGCCCGGTTCGACCAGCCACTGGTAGGTCGAGCCGTAAATGAAGGCGCAGAACAGTTCGGCCTGGCGTGCAGGGTCGAGTGCCGGGTCGATCTCGCCACGCGCGATGCCCACGCGAACCCAGCTCTCGACATCGTCGCGCTGCTTTCTCAAGACCTCGGCGACGCGTTCCTTGAAGCCGGTGTCCGGACCGATGCATTGATAGAACAGAATGTGCAGTGCACGGATGTGCGAGGGTGACTCCATCGCAAAGCGGTGCCAGCTGTCGATGCAGGTACACAACGCCTCGATGCCGGTGCGCTGGCCCACGCTGCGCGTCAGCTCGCCCAGCCAGCGCTGTGCCACGGCGCGGATCACCGCGCGGAAAAGTCCTGCCTTGGAACCGAAGCGGTACGTGGCCAGTCCGCGGCTGTAGCCGGCGCGCTCGCCGATGTCCTTGAGCGTGGCCTTCTCGATGCCGCGCTCCACGATCAGTTCGACCGCGGCTTCGAGCATCCGCCGGTCCGACAGCGCGGTACGCTCGGCCTGGCTCAGGCTGTTGCGCGGCTCGGGCTGGGGGTCAGAGGCCATCGAGATCCTTGGCGAAAAAAATACTTGTTAGTAGCAAGCAAGTGAATGATACGCGCCTGGACCCGCCAGAACAAGGGGCAACTCAGTCGGCCGGGACCACCCGCAACACCCGCCCGTTACGGCTGCTAGTGAGCAGATAGAGTGATCCGCCAGGGCCGCCGCGTACATCGCGGATGCGCTCCCCGAGTTCATCGAAGAGGACCTCTTCGGCTACCGGCTGGCCCGCCTCGTCGAGTTCGATGCGCCGCACATGCCGCGCGGCGAGCGCGGAGACAAACAGGCTCCCCTGCCATTTGGGAAACGCATCGCCGACATACAGCGTCATGCCCGAAGGTGCGATAGACGGTGTCCAGTCCACCAGCGGCTGCTCCATGCCCGGCATTTCGGTGTAGGGCGTGATCATCGCGCCGGAATAATCCACGCCATAGGTGATCACGGGCCAGCCGTAGTTGCGCCCGGCGTGCAGTAAATTGAGTTCATCGCCGCCGCGCGGACCGTGCTCGTGGGCATAGATTCGACCACTGGCGCTGTCCTGCACGATTCCCTGAACGTTACGATGGCCATAACTGAAGATCTCCGGCAGTGCCTGCGGATCGTCGATGAAGGGATTGTCCTGGGGCACCGTGCCATCTGCATGGATGCGCACAATGGTGCCGAAGTGACTGTCGAGTGCCTGAGCACGTTCGCGGTAGTTGAAGCCGTCGCCCAGTGTGATCATCAGCGTCCCGTCAGGCAGGAACAGCATGCGGCCACCGTAGTGCACCGGCGTGGACTGGCGCGGCCTGGCCATGAAGATCTCCTCGACATCGACCAGCGCGTTGCCGACAAGGCGGCCACGGACCACCCGCGTGGCGTTGGCCCGCCGATCACCATAGGCCATCGACAGGTAGAGCATCGAAGTCTGCGCGAAGTCCGGCGCAGGCAGCACCTCGAACAGTCCCGCCTGGCTGGCGACGAACGCCTGGGGCACACCGGATACCGGCTCGGCGCGCAAGGCGCCGTCTTCAATGACGCGCAGCCGCCCGGCCCGCTCGGTGACCAGCATGCGACCATCGGCGAGGAAGGCGATCGACCAGGGATGATCCAGGCCCTCGGCCACCGTCTCTGCGCGCCAGGTTTGCGCCAACGCCGTGTGACCGGCCAGCAGGCAGATCAGCAACGTGCTCATCAGAACCACTCGGTGAAATCGGTGAAACATGATGCTGGCTCCCTGGTTCAACGGCCTGACCCGACGTCCGGCTTGCCCGCCTGGACATATGACTCGCGGGCAGGCTTCAGGCATAGTCCACGACGGACCTGCCTGAAGAGGATAGCGCAGATGCGCGCGCCCGGTATCATCGTCATCTGGCTGCTGGCAGTGCTGATTGCAACGTTGTTGGGCAGCATCGTGCAGACGCAATTCAATCTCGCAGCACTCGCGAGCCTGGGCGTGGACATCAGCACTGCCACACGACTGCGCGCCACCGCGCATGACCTGGCGGGTTTCACGCCGCTGTATGGCGCAGTCATCGCCGCGTGCTATGTGATCGCGCTGCCGCTGGCAGCACTGCTGGCGCGTCGCTGGCCGACGCTTCGCACCGGTCTCTACGTGCTGGCAGGCGGGCTGAGCATTCTCGCCGCACTGCTGCTGATGGCTGTCGTGATGCCGATCACGCCGGTTGCCGCGGCACGCAGCGCGTCTGGCCTGCTTGCGCTGGCCGCCTGCGGGATTGTTGCGGGCTGGGTGTTCGCCAGGCTGCTGTCAGGCGCTGACTCGACCCAGAACCATCGCCGAGCCGATACCTGAAGCCGCAGAGGTGACCAGCAGGCCGGTGCCGGCCTGCCTGGCATCCATGGCATCGAGCAGTGTGGACAGCAGGATGGCACCGCTCGCCCCCAGCGGGTGGCCCTTTGCCACATGTCCGCCGAAGATGTTGACCTTCTGCGCATCGACCGCCGTGTCTCGCATGAACAGCGCCGGCACGACGGCGAAAGCCTCCATGTACTCGATCACGTCGATGTCATTGAGCGTCATGCCGGCGCGCTCCAGCGCGCGCTGCATCGCGTGCCTGCCGGCCGTGAGCCCGAGCACCGGATCACCACCGGACTCGGCATGCGCCAGGACCTGTGCGCGCGGTGTGCAACCGCGACTTGCACCCGCCGCTGCGCTGCCGAGCACCGCGAGGCCCGCGCCGTCTGCCATGCCTGGACAATGCACGACCGTGTGCAGGTGCTCCACCTGCTGCAGTCCCAGCGAGGTTTTCAGCACCGGTGCGTAGGCGCGGCCGAGTTCGGCAAAAGCCGGGTCGAACCCCTGCAGCGCCTCGGACGTAAGCCCATCGCGGACATACTCATCGCGGGCCAGCACAACCTTGCCATCCGCATCGACGATCGGGATGCGTGAGGTCTGCGTCCCGTCTCGTTCCGCCTGCACGGCGCGCGCGTGTGATGCCAGTGTCACGGCATCGAGCTGCTCGCGCGTGATGCCCTCACGCATCGCGAGCACATCGGCCGACAGCGCAACGGGGATGTAGTGCAGCGATGCCGAGAAATCACGATCGGCATAGTAACTCGCGCCATCGCCCATGAACGGCACCTGCGACATGCTTTCCACACCACCGGCGAGCGCAAACTCGGCATTGCCGGCGGCAATCCTGTCAACCACGCCGGCAACGGCTGAGAGGCCCGAGGTGCAGTAATTGTTGAGCGACCAGGCACTGGCCGCTTCGGGCAACTGGCAATACAGCTTGCTGACCAGTGCGATATGACCCCCCTGGACACCGATCTGCCCGACACACCCCAGACTCAGGTGATCGACATCGCGCAGACCATCGCCGTGGCGCGCCACCAGCGCGTTGGTCAGCTGACGCACCAATTCCACCGGCGCCACCTGGGCCAGGGTCCCTCCGGCCTTGCCCTTGGCCCGCGGCGTGCGCAGCGCATCGAAAATGAATACTTCAGTCATGTGCAGGCTCCTGCCAGGTTGTCAGTCGTTGTCGTCATCCACCACCAGCCCACGGCGTTCCAGCAACGGCCGGATCGATGGTGTGGCGCCGCGAAACTCGAGATAGGCTTCCATCGGATCCCGGGAGCCGCCCACCGCCAGCACGCTCTCACGCAGACGCTGGCCGAGCTGGCGATCGAACAGTCCCTGCTCGCGGAAGGCTTCAAAGGCATCGGCATCCAGCACCTGGGCCCAGATATAGCTGTAGTAGCCGGCCGAATAACCACCCGGGAAAATATGACTGAAATGCGTGCTGCGGTGACGCGGCAGAATCTGCGGGATCAGCCCGTGCCCGGCCATGACCCGGTCTTCGAAAGCAATGGCATCCTCGATGATCGGCGCGCTCGCATCGCGCGTGTGCCAGGCCATGTCGACCAGTGACGAGGCCAGATACTCGGTGACGGCAAAGCCTTCGTTGAAGCGTTGGGCTGCAAGCATGGCCTCGACCAGCTCGGTGGGTATCGGCTCACCGGTTTCGTAATGCCGCGCGAATTCGCTCAGCAGCGCAGGCTCGGGCACCCAGTTCTCGAGCAGCTGCGCCGGCAGTTCGACGAAGTCGCGTGCCACGGCGGTGCCAGACAGGCTGGGAAAATTCACATCCGAGAACAGGCCGTGCACCGCATGGCCGAATTCATGGAACAGTGTGCGCGCCTGCTCGTAGCTCAGCAGCACCGGATCATCATTCGAGGCCGGGCCGAAGTTGCTGGTGTTGGTGACGATGGGCGCGGTACCGCGCAGGCGTGATTGCAACTGAAACGAACTCATCCACGCGCCGAAGCGCTTGGAGGGACGTGCCAGGAAATCAAAGTACACAAGCCCCATGCCGCGGCCATCGGTGTCGAACATCTCGAACACCTGGACGTCGGGGTGATACACGGGGATATCGTCGCGGGCCTGAAAGCTCACACCCCACAGCCGCTCTGCGAGCAGGAAGGCCCCGTCGCGCACCCGATTGAGTTCAAAATAGGGGCGCAGCGCCTCACTGTCGAAGTCGTATGCGTCGGAGCGCACGGCTTCCGCGTAGTACCACCAGTCCCAGGGTGCCAGTTTGAAGTCATCTCCCGCGGCATCGACCTGCTGTTGCAGACGTTCCGCCTCCGCGCGGGCATTGGCCAGTCCCGGTGCCCACAGGCGCTCGAGCATCTCCATGATGGTATCGGGATGGCCCGCCATATTGTCGTCGGCAACAAAGTGCGCATGGGATCCAAAACCAAGCAGCTCGGCGCGCTCGGCACGCAGTGCGGCCATCTCACCGGCGATGCGCGAATTGTCGAATTCGTTGCGATTGTTGCCGCGATTCTTGTAGGCGCGGTAGATCGCCTCACGCAGCGGACGGTGGTCGGCTGATTCCAGCACCCCGAACACCACGGGCTCAGCCAGTGTGAACGCCCAGCCCGACTCATGGCCGCGTGACTGCGCCTCGGTGGCCGCGCGCTCGAGCAGATCGTCAGGCAGACCGGCGACGTGGGCGGGATCACTGACGTGGTGATGAAAGGCGGCGCCATCGTCGCGAAAGTTGTCCTGGTATTGATTGCCGAGACGGGCCAGATCCTGATTGATTTCGCGCATGCGCGCCCGGCCGTCCTCGGGCAGTGCCGCGCCTGCGCGCAGCATCGCCGAATAACGGCGCTCGAGCAGTCGCGCCTGCTCGGACGTCAGTTCAAGGCGATCGCGCTGCTGATACAGGGACTGCACGCGGGCGAACAACGCGGGATCCAGCAGGATGGCATCTTCGTGGGCAGCCAGGCGCGGTGCCATCTCGCGAGCGACAGCCTGGCGCGCATCGTTACCATCGGCGCTGTTGAGCTGGAAGAACACACGCTGGGCGCGCTCGAGCACCTCGCCGCTGCGCTCCCACGCGGTCAACGTGTTGTCAAACGTCGCAGGCTCCGGATTGTCGGCAATGCGGCGGATCTCGGTGAGCGCAGCCGCCATGCCCTGCTCCATCGCCGGCTCGAAATGCTCATCACGCAGGCGTGTAAAATCGGGCGCGCCGTAGGGCAGCGTGGATGCATCCAGCAGCGGATTGGTCGCGCTCGCCGACGCCGGATCCTCGGTCACCTGTGGCTCGGTCGGACCCGAACAGGCGCTTGCGATCAGTGCAGTACTCAATACCATTGAAAATGCCTTGGCCTTCATCGAGGGCTCCCGGGAAAGCAGTGAAATAGTGGGTCGCACATGTGCGAATCAGTCTATTGTACCGACTTGTCCAGGCGCCCACAGGCACCATCAACAGACCGGCCGCAACGCCCTTGCTCAGTTGTAGCTCAGCGTGGATGCCTTGCCGCCGAAGACGCGGTAGGCGAATACCGAGTAGCCGATGATCACGGGCAGGACGAAAACTGCACCGACCAGAATGATCATCAGCGATTCCGGTGCGGCGGCTGCATCCCAGATCGTGATCCGCTCGACCACCAGGTACGGGAACTGGCTATAGGCCAGGCCGTAGAACGCCAGCAGGAAAATGCCAATGGTGGTGACGAATGGCACGCGAATGCCGTACTCGTTGCCAGTCGCCAGACGCACGGGCAGACGACGCAGGCTGCGTTCCAGGATGACGAACAGCGCCAGCGTAGTCAGCGGCACGGGTGCAAGCAGTACGATGTAGGGCAGCGAAAACCACTTGTCGAAAATACGCTCGGAGAGCAACGGTGTGGCCAGCGAGATTGCCGCGACCCCGAGCGCGGTAATCCACAGTGCGCGGCGCGCCCAGCCTACGGCCCGAAGCTGCAGATCGCCCTGCGTCTTGATGATCAGCCAGGCCGCGCCCATCAACACGTAACCGGCGGCCAGACAGCCTGCGATCAACAGAGCGAACAGGTGCTCGCCGATACCGGTATCGACGAAACCCATGACCAGCAAGCCGAGCATGTAGCCCTGAGCCAGAGAGGTCAGCAGCGAGCCGCCGAAGAACGCACGGTTCCACAGCACCCGGTGATGGGCCTTGGCCTTGACCCGGAATTCGAAGGCGACGCCACGCAGGATCAGGCCGACCAGCATCAATGCGACCGGCAGGTACAGCGCACCGAGGATGACCCCGTGCGCCAGCGGGAAGGCCACGAGAAGTATGCCCACGCCCATCACCAGCCAGGTCTCGTTGGCATCCCAGAATGGTCCGATCGAGGCGACCATGATGTCCTTGTCCGCATCGCCGGCAAGCGGGAAAAGCATGCCCACACCGAGGTCGAATCCGTCAAGCACCACATAGGCCAGCATCGACAGACCCATGATCGCGAGAAACGCCAGTGGCAACCAGCCTTCCGGGGTCGTCAGCTCAGGCATTGCCGGCCCCCTCGCTCACCACGGTTCGCGGCGCGCCGCCCTGCGTGGCGCGGAACCCTTCCACGTCTGCATTGTCGGGTCGGCGGCCAAAGGGCTCGGCATCGCGATCACGACGCGCGAGATAGAACACGACACTGACGTAGGCGCTGGTCAGAAACGCGTAGATGAGCAGGTAGACGGTCAGACTCGCACCGATCATCGGGGCCGGCACTGCCGACACGGCGTCGGCCGTCAGCAGTACCCCGTGCACGAGCCATGGCTGACGACCGATCTCGGTGGTGTACCAGCCGGCCAGCACAGCCACCCAGCCGGCGAAACTCATCCACACCAGCGTGCGCATGAGCCACGGCGCGGGCACCTCCCGGCGCCGCCACTGCCAAAGCGCAAGCCAACTGACAACCCACATCAGCAGACCGACCGCCACCATGATGCGAAACGCCCAGAACACCGGTGCGACCGGCGGGTGTTCGCCGATGAAGTCATTCAAGCCCTGCAACTCGCCGTCAAGGTCGTGCGTGAGCACCAGCGACGCAAGCTTTGGGATCGCCACGGCCAGCCGGGTCTCGCGGGCCGCCTCGTCCGGCCAGCCGACCAGCGTCAGCGGCGCCCCGCGCTGGGTCTCCCAGATGCCCTCGATAGCCGCCACCTTTGCCGGCTGATGCTCCAGCGAGTTCAGACCATGAAGATCGCCGACCAGTGCCTGCAGCGGCACCAGGCAGGCACCAAGCACCAGACCCGTGCGCAGCGTCAGGCGCACCGGTGCCCTACGGTCGTTGCGCCGCCAGCGGTAGGCGGCAAGCCCGGCCATCAGGAACGCAACCGTCAGGAACGATGCCAGCATCATGTGCGCGAAGCGATAAGGCATGGAGGGATTGAAGACGATCTCCCACCAGCTCGTGGCATAGGCGACACCATCGCGCATCTCGAACCCGGCCGGTGTGTGCATCCAGGAATTCAGCACCAGGATCCAGAAGGCTGACAGCGTCGTTCCGACCGCCACCAGCACGGTGGCCAAGGTGTGCACGCGTTCGCTGACCCGGCGATAGCCGAACAGCATGATGCCCAGGAAGGCCGCCTCGAGGAAAAAGGCCGTGATGATCTCGTAGGCCAACAGCGGGCCTGCGATATTGCCAACGGTATTCATGAAGCCCGGCCAGTTGGTGCCGAACTGAAAGCTCATGGTGATGCCGCTGACCACACCGAGCGCGAAACTCAGCGCAAAAATCTTGACCCAGAAGCCGTAGGCATCCATCCAGGCGGTGTCGCCGCTGCGGCGTGCCTGCCATTTGAAATAGACCAGCACCCAGGCCAGGCCCATCGTAATGGTGGGAAACAGAATGTGAAAACTGATATTGGCCGCAAACTGTATGCGCGCAAGCATCAGCGGGTCCATGCCGGTATCCATCAGTACTCCTTGGCGTCCTTGCCAGTGACCCTCCGGTATTAACCGGATCGGGTACGAAGTCGGTCCTTCAACTCGAGCAGCTTCGCCACCCGGCTACCCATGGCCATCAGCCGGGTCAGCGTTTCGGGTGACAGACGGTTCATTTCGGTGAACCACGTTGTCAGCTGTTCCATCAGCGCCTGCATCTCGCCCATGCGCGCCTGGGCGTGCTTTTCCTCGTCGGTCTCGACCGTCTCGAGCAGCGCGTCGCGCAACATCGACAACGTGGGTTCAATCTCGCGGCGCTGACGCTCCTCGGCCAGTGTTCGAAAAATCGCCCAGACATCCTGCGGCGCGGAAAAATACTCACGCCGATCACCCGGGTGGTGCTCCAGGCGCACCAGGCGCCAGGCCTGCAGTTCGCGAAGGCCCATGCTGACGTTGGAGCGCGAGATACCGAGTTTCTCGGTGATTTCATCGGCGTTCAGCGGCTGCGGCGATACATACAGCAGGGCATACATCTGCCCCAGGGTTCGATTCAGCCCCCAACGGCTGCCCATCTCACCGAAGTGCAGCACGAAACCCTGGACAAGCGGCGGCAGGTTCATGACAATGAGATTTCACTGATTACTGAAAGTTCAACAATCATAGCAAAAAGAATGCTCTGAAGGGACCGTGACATGAAAAATCTGCTTCCTGCCCTGCTGCTCGCAACGGCCCTGGCACTGCCGGCGGCGCTGTCGCAGGCCGACGAGCTTGGCCTGACCCCGCATCAGGCCTACGCTCTCGTCCACGGCCAGCCCGCTGACGTGCTGTTCGTGGATGTGCGCGATCCGGTGGAAATCATGTTCACCGGATTCACCGACGAGGTTCACGTGAACATCCCTTACCTGACAGTAGAGCGAGATGTATGGGACGCGGAGAACAACCGCTTCGGCTTGCGCCTGAATCCTGGCTTCGCCGCGCAGGTCGAAGCTGCACTCCAGGCGCGCGGCCTTGACAGTTCCGCCACCGTGATCACCCTGTGTCGCTCAGGCAGCGAGCGCGGCTTGCCAAGTGCGGCATTTCTGCGCGACAACGGCTTTCCCAATGCCCGGTATGTCATCAATGGCTTTCAGGGCGACACCGTGAAAGACGGCGAGAACGCCGGCTTTCGCATCAAGAACGGCTGGCAGAACTCCGGTCTGCCGTGGGGAACACGCATGAACCCGGACAAGATCTACCGAACCGATCGGTAGCGCTCCGGCCCCACACGAATGCGGCTCCCGAAGGAGCCGCATTCTTCAATCAACCCTGACAGCGCCTGTCAGTCGAAACGCCAGTTCAGCGTCGCACCATACATCCGCGGTGCACCGATGACGCCGGCAGCATTCTGCGTCAGGTTGAACGGCCCGCGACCGTCGATCGCCTGAGTGACGTAGACCTCGTCAGTCAGGTTCTTGCCCCACAGCGTCAGCTCCAGGTTCTGCCTGTCGAAGCCCAGCGTGACCCGGGCATCCACCATACCCAGCGATCCATCAGCGGCCACGGCATAGTTGTCTGCCGTGAAGAAGATGCCGCTGCGATAGGAGTACTCGCTGTGCAGGGTCAGGCTAAGACCATCGCTGAGTGCCGTGCGCCAAGTGAAGCCGGCATTGAGACTGTTCTTCGGCGAGCGGGTCAGACGATTGCCACTGAAATCGGCCCCGGCCTCGTTGATGAAGTTCTTGTACTCGGCATTCAGGTAGGCGTAGCTGCCGAATACGGTCAAGCCATCGGCGAGCACTGCGGTGAGTTCGAACTCGTAGCCCTTGCTCTCGGCATCGGCCGCGTTATCAACGATCAGCCTCGCGCCGTCGACCAGCTGGAAGACCTGCAGGTCCGTGTAGTCGATGAAGAAGGCGCTCAGGTTGGCACGCAGGCGACGATCGAACAGTTCAGACTTGATGCCGATCTCATAGTTTTTGGCTTTTTCCTGATCAAAGGGCGTGACTGCCCCTTCGGCAGTGGGCGATGTACCGTTGTAGCCACCCGATTTGAAGCCTTCAGCGTAACTCGCGTAGACCATCAACTCCTCATTGATCCGCCAGTCCAGAGCGACCTTGGGGGTGAAGGCGTTCCAGCTTTCGCTGGCACGAACATTATAGGGCGCGGCGAGGAAACCACCGGTCGGATCAAAGCCCTCGGTGCGGATTCGCGAGTCCTTTTCCTCGTAGGTATAACGCGCACCGGCCGTCAGGCTCAGTGCATCGGTCAACGCGTAGGTGAATTGCGAAAACAGTGCGTAACTGGTGGTGCGATTTTCCTGGAAGTAGAACGTATTGAAGCTCAGGGTGGGTGGCAGCCCCAGGGGGATATCGTTACCGGAGAAGTCGTTGTTCTCAAGACGATCGATCTCGGCCCTGTAGCCGTATACACCGACCAGCCAGTCCAGCCGCCCGTCCATGGCAACGTCGCCAAGCCGGAATTCCTGGGACCACTGATCAATCTCATCAATGGCACCACGCACGACCAGCGGTGCATCAGAGCCGCTGAAATCCTCCAGCACATCGTACTCGCCGTTGCGGTAGGCCGTGATGGAGGTCAATTCGCCAATCGCGGTATCCATACGCACGGTTGCGCTGAGACCGAAAATATCACGATCCTGGTAGCCGTCGATCGTCTTTTCGTTCAGAAAGGGATCGGGACTGCACGGCGATGCGGCAAACGGCGATCCCGGCAGAAACCAGGGGAAAAATGCGAACTGCTCACCAAGACATTCACGGTTGTTACCGGCAAGGCGATCACGCGACCAGTCGGCAGCCAGCGTGATGTCCATGGTGTCGGTGGGGGTGAACAGCAGCTGGCCCCGCAGCGTGACATTGTCCTCGTCGGACAGATCGTTGCCGGTGGTCGCACTGGTGGCGTAGCCATCGCGCTCCAGCCATGAGGCGGTGAATTTGCCCGCGACATTGTCGCTGATGCCGCCATTGACGTAGGCGCGCACACCGCGCCGGTTGAAATTGCCGACCGTCGCTTCGACGCGCGCCTCGAACTCCTCGGTGGGTGGCGCCGTGACGATGTTGATCGCACCGCCGACAACATTCTTGCCGTACAACGTGCCCTGCGGCCCGCGCAGCACCTCGATGCGCGCAAGATCGAAGAAGTCGAAATCCAGAGTACCCAGGCGGCCCATGTAGACGCCGTCAACGAATACGCCGACAGAAGCATCACCGGCTGCCGACTGGTCGGTGGAGCCGATGCCGCGGATGTAGATTTCCGGCTGCACCGCGTTGAAGCGACCCATGGTCAGGCCGGGGGTACGCAGCGCGATCTCATCAAGGGTGGCCACACCCGCGGCCTCGAGGAAGCTTGCGTCGAAAGCAGAGATGGCGATGGGCACATCCTGCAGGTCTTGCGCGCGCTTCTGCGCCGTGACGATGATCTCGTCGAGCGCCAGCGTTCCACGCTCCTGCGCAAGCGCCGTGCCACCAAGTGACGCAGCAACTGCAGCGGCGATCAGGGAACCGTGAACTCTCATTTGCATTCCTCCCGAGGGCAGGCGCGGATGGCGCGCTGCAGGCCAATCGAACTTCCGCCCCCGCGGGGGTCGGACCATGCGGTCAAATGGAAGGGTGGTGATAACTGCCCTGGTACCCAAGCGTGGTCGCACGCTGACGCCCAGGCGCCGTTTGACACTCTCCCCCGACCAGATGAACAACGTGTTTCCGGTGCTGCTCGCAGCGCAACAGGACTGCCTCAAGAAACGGCAAAGTCTTGTTATGCAACGAACGCAGAAAGTATGTTCCGGGCATCGCGTCGTGTCAAGGCAACATCCCCACGGAACTGCGCCGGTTTGCAGAACCGACTGTCGACTCAGTCCGAACCCGGAGCTGTCACTTCTGTTGCCTTCGCGCAACGCGGTGAGCATGGCGCTGCAGGACGGGCGCCACGCCATGCGCGTCCAGCGCCTCGCCACACTCGCCACAGACCACTCTGGCGTGCAGCGACTGGCCGCAGGCGCCATGCGTCAACAGCAAAGGCGGCCCCTCGGCCTCGCCATACCAGCGATCCCCCCAGTTCATCAACGCCAGCAGCAACGGGTAAATATCCCGCCCCTTGTCGGTCAGACGGTAATGCATGCGCACCGGGCGATCCTGGTAGGGCTCGGTGACAAACACGCCCAACTCGACAAGTCGGCGCAGCCGGTCGGCCAGAATATTGGGCGCCATCTGCAACGCCTCGCGCATATCCTCGAATCGCCGCAAGCCAAAAAAGGCGGTGGCAGCGACCTGCGGCGTCCAGCGATCGCCAAGGATTTCAAGCAGTTCAAGCGACACCGGCGTGCGCGTGGGCGGCGGGCCTTCAACGCTGCTGCGCCGTCGTCGTTTCTCGGTCAGGGGTTCGGCGCCCGCGCCTGGTCCACGGGCATAGCGCACCTCGCGTACGTCGACCAGGCCAGTGCAATGGCCGCAGACCATCTGCGGCACCATCAGGGCGCCGCAACCATGGTGTCGCATCTTCAATGCGGGCATATCGGGCGGCGGGGCCCAGCGCTGTTGCCACACCTGGGCCATCAGCGCGGCCGGGAACAGGCCCAGGCCCTTGTTCGTGAGTCGATAGTCATAGCGCAGGGGGTGGTCGTTGTAGGCATGGCGCTGCAGGACGCCATGCTCGACCAGGTGCTTGAGACGACTGGTGAGTGTGCTGCGCGCGATGCCCAGGCGGCGCTGAAAATCGTCGAAGCGCCGCACGCCGAACCAGGCCTGCTGCAGAATCATGATGAGCCAGCGATCGCCGATCACATCGAGTGCGCGATTGACCGAACTGGCCCGAATGAAAGCGCGGTCAAACATGCCTACTCCGCCGTCACCAGGCGCGGCCGCGCAGGTCTGCTTGCAAACCCGGAACCGCATTGCTAGCTTTGAGTCTCTTTACAAAAGTGACAGCTTCGGGGTTCCATGTCCACAAAAGTCTCCGCATTGAAGCACCGGCTGCGCTTGCCAGCCATTGCCGCACCGATGTTCCTGATCTCCGGGCCTGACCTCGTACTGGCAGCCTGCCGGGCCGGCATCATCGGCGCCTTCCCCGCACCGAACGCGCGTACGCCCGACATTCTCGACCAGTGGCTGACACAGATCAGTGGCGCGCTGACGGCCGCCGATGCGCCGTGGGCTGCCAATCTTGTCATGCACTCGTCGTACGCGCGACGCCAGGAGGATCTTGACCTGGTCGTCAAGCATCGCGCCCCGATCGTGATCACGGCGCTGGGCAGCCCGCGCGATGCCGTCGAGGCGGTCCACGGCTACGGCGGACTGGTGTTCGCCGACGTCAACAGCGTGGAGTTCGCCGCCAAGGCTGCGAAAACAGGCGTGGATGGCCTGGTGCTCGTGGCCGCGGGTGCCGGCGGGCACACCGGTCAGATGACCGGCTTCGCCTTCGTCGATGCCGTGCGTGAGTTCTGGGACGGCGCCATCATACTCGGCGGTGGCATCAGCACAGGGCGCGGTGTACGCGCCGCAGAAGTACTGGGCGCGGATTTCGCCTACCTTGGCACACGTTTCATCGCCACCCGCGAAAGCCTGGCCAGCGATGAATACCGGCAGATGGTGGTGGCCGCGAGTGCCGCAGACATCGTCTGCAGTCCCGCCATCACCGGGGTGCCTGCCAACTGGCTGCGCCCCAGCCTGGTGGCCGGTGGCTATGACCTGGAGCGGCTCGCCGCAGCCAAGCCGGTTGACTTCGGCATGCCCCAGGAAGGCGCCAAGCCGTGGAAGAATGTCTGGTCGGCCGGCCAGGGTGTGGGCGTGGTACGCGAGGTTGTCAGCGTGGCTGATCTCGTCGAGCGCCTGGCCGGGGAGTACGCTGCAGCCTGCGCACTGCCGCCGGGATGTTCGCTTGGCGCGCAGGCTGGCGCGGCTTAAGGGGGAAACTGCATGAAGATCGGGAAAGACGCACGTATCAAGGAATTCACGGCCCGCGGATGGTGGGGCACGGACACGCTCAATGACCTGTTTGCCAACGCGCTGGCGCGCTGGCCGGAACGCGAAGCACTCGCTGACCAGTCCAACCGCGGGGATCTGTGCGATGGCAAGCCTCTGCGACTGACGTACCGCGAACTGGATCGTCATGTGGCCGCGTGGACGCGCGTCCTCGCTGCCCGGGGCATAGGGCCCGGCGATGTCGTCATCGCCCAGCTGCCGAATATCGTCGAGTTCGTCGTGCTCTATCTGGCGATTGCCAGGCGCGGCGCCATCATCAGCCCGCTGCCGGTGCAGTATGGGGCCCACGAGCTGCGCATGGCCACGCGCACGGTCAATGCCAAGGCCTTCATCACCGTTACGCGCATCAAGGATCAGCCCTTCGGCGCGCATGCCTTTGCCGACGGTGTGTCACTGGACACGCGGCTATTCCTGGGCAGCGATGTGCCGGAAGGTGGCCAGGGACTCGATAAAGAACTTGCCGATGCACTCGCAGACGACTCGACGCCGGCGCCGGTCAAGGTCGATGCCAACGACGTCTACACCATCTGCTGGACTTCCGGCACCACCGGCACTCCGAAGGGTGTGCCACGCACCTACAATCAGTGGCTGGCCATCGCCTGGGCAACCTATGACTCAGCGGAGCTGCGCGACGGCGATGTGCTGCTCAATCCGTTCCCGTTCGTCAACATGGCCAGCATCGGCGGCTTCCTGTTCAACTGGCTGCGCTGCGGCGCCACGATGGTGCTGCACCACCCGCTTGATCTGCCGGTCTTCCTGCAGCAGATCGCCGCCGAAGGGACAACCTTCACGATCGCACCACCAGCGCTGCTGAACATGCTGCTGAAGCAGGAAGAAGTACTCGCAAAAGTGGATCTTTCAAAGCTGCGTTCGATCGGGTCAGGCTCTGCACCCCTGTCGCCGTGGATGGTCGCGGGCTTCGCCGAACGCTACGGTGTGGACATCATCAACCTGTTCGGTTCCAACGAGGGCATCTCGCTGGTGGGTGGTGCGCGTGACATCCCGGATCCCGAGGAGCGTGCCGTCCTGTTCCCGCGCTTTGGTGTCGAGGGCATCGAGTGGAGCAATCGCGTTGCGGCGATGATCACCACGCGCCTGGTCGATCCCGATACGGGCGAGACCATCGAGCAGCCAGGACAGGTCGGCGAACTGCAGGTGGCGGGGGCGACGATCTTCGACGGCTACCTCGGCGATGCCGCAGGCAGCGATACGTTCACCGCGGACGGTTTTTTCCGCACTGGCGATCTGTTCGAGATCGTGGGTGAAGACTCACCTCCGCGCTACTACCGCTTCGTCGGTCGCAGCAAGGAAATCATCCTGCGCGGTGGTTACAACATCTCACCCGACGAGATCGATACGCTGCTGGCCGCACACCCGAAGCTCGCCGAAGCCGCCACCGTCGGCTATCCCGACGAGACGCTGGGCGAGAAGGTCTGCGTGTTCGTCGTGCCCAAGGGCGATGAACAGGTCACGCTCGAAGACATCACCGGCTTTCTTGCCGCCCAGGGACTGGCGAAGTTCAAGCTCCCAGAGCGCATGGAGATTGCAGAGCAGCTGCCGCGCAATGCGCTGGGCAAGGTCGTGCGCGGCAGTCTCCGGGAGCGCCTGTAGCATGACAGCCGCCACTTTATGAGCATCGCAGCCGAGGACCTCGTCGGCGGCTGGGACCTGCTCGACTGGCGCATCGAGACCACGGCGCAGATCACGCCCAGCCACCCTTTCGGTGCAGACGCCCAGGGTCAGATCATGTACACCGCTGATGGCCGCATGAGTGCCGTGATCGCGCGTGCCGGCCGTGTGCCGCTGAGCACGCCCTCACCCCGACAGGCCAGTGCCGAGGAATGCCGTGAGGCATTCACGAGTTTTTTCTGCTACGCCGGCACCTGGCACCTTGAGGGGGACACCGTCGTGCACCGGCTTCGCCTGGCACTCAATCCGGCCATGCTCGGGACCGAGCAGCGTCGCAAGGCAAGGCTGGCCGGAGATCGGCTGGAGCTGTCGGCCAGTGAATCCCTGGGCGGCGGTCGCGAACGCCGCCATCGCATCACCTGGCAACGCGCGCGGCACTGATACCCGCGCCAAACACCTGTCTGAGCAACGGCCACTGACCATGACTGCAGATTATTTCGACACCCACCGCGGCATGCTCGATGGTGCCATTCAGGCCATGGCGACACGCTCGGCCTTCAGCGCCTTCACCGAATCGCCAAGTACCCGTGTCCACGGGGACGCCCCGCCACGCGAGGGCAAGGCCGCCTTCGAGGCGCGGCTGGGTGCGCGCTTCGAACTCGACCAGCCGGGCATCACCGGCTGGGTCGGCGAGGAAATCTCGCCCTACACGGCGCAGCCCCTGGGCATCACCTATCCCCAGTGCGACCTGGATGCCCAGTTCGAGGCGGCCGATCGCGCCCTGGCGAGCTGGCGCGAGGCAGGCCCGCACGCGCGCGTTGGCCTGTGCCTGGAGATGCTCGACAGGCTCTCGGCGCGGGCATTTGAAAACGCCCATGCGGTGATGCACACGGCGGGACAAAGCTACGCCATGGCTTACGCAGGCAGTGGTCCCAATGCCCTTGACCGTGGACTCGAGGCACTGGCACTGGCCTGGCAGGCACAGTCGCAGGTGCCGGCAGAGGCGACATGGCAGAAGCGTTTTGGCAAGCAGGAAGTCGTGCTGGAGAAGCGCTACCGAATCATGCCGCTGGGTCCTGCCGTGGTGTTCTGCTGCGCAAGTTTTCCGACCTGGAATGCCCATCCGGCGATTTTCGCCAACCTGGCCACCGGCAATCCCGTGCTCGTCAAGCCCCACCCCGGCTGCGTACTGCCGATGGCCATCACCGTGGAAACCCTGCGCGCGGTGCTCAGCGATAACGGCTTTGATCCCAACCTGGTGCAGCTGGTCGTGGACACCACCCGCGACCCCCTGGGCAAACACCTCGTGCGTCACCCGCGTACGGCGATCATCGACTTCACCGGCAGCGCACGCTTCGGCAGCTGGGTCGAGGCCAACGCCGAGGGACGTCCCTGCTATACAGAAACTTCCGGCGTCAACGCCGTAGTCATCGAGTCCTGCGAATCCCTGTCGGCGATGGCTGCAGCGATTGCCGGATCGGTGTGCCTGTTCTCCTCGCAGATGTGCACCAGCCCGCAGAATATCTTCATTCCCGCGGGCGGCATTCGCAGTCAATCCGGACACCACAGCGCCGATGAAGTGCGCAAGGCCATTGTCGCTGCCATTGACGCCATCACCAGCGAGCCTGCGCGCGCAGCCAGCGTGCTGGGTGCAATCCAGTCGCGCGCCACCCTGGACCTGGTCGCCGACTGGCGGCAGCGCGGCGCCTCCGCCGGGCGCGTGCTGAGGGGGTCGGCGCCCTACCCTCACCCGGACTTTCCCGACGCCTGGACCGCCTCGCCGCTGGTGATAGGCCTAGATATCGCGCGCCATGAACTCTATGCTGATGAGGCCTTCGGACCGATCGCTTTCATCATCGAAGCCGCCGACGCCGACCAGGCACTGGCGCAGGCCAGCAGTGACGCACGCGAACACGGCGCCATCACCGCCTTCGTCTACTCCACCGATGAGGCCTGGCTGGAGCGCGCCGAGTTGGCATTCGCCCGGGCGGGTGCCGCGCTGACCGAGAACCTCACTGGAGCCATGCCACTGAATTTTGCCGCCGCCTACAGCGACCTGCATGTCAGCGGCCTGAATCCGGCCGGCAACGCAAGCCTGGCAGACTGGTCGTTCGTCGCCGGGCGCTTTCGAATCGCCCAGGCACGACGACCAAGCTCAGCGGCCTGACCAACGGGGACGGACGATGGTATTGCGTTCGCGCCCGTCAGGCGTATGATCCGCGCTCGAGTCGCCCCTTCCCTTTCGGTGATCTGCCGATGACCCGCTCCGCCCTGGACGTCGAGCTGCATGTGCCGCTGCAGGCCCAGCCCGATGACACCACCTGCGGGCCGACCTGCCTGCACGCCATCTATCAGTTTCATGGCGATGATGTGCCGTTGGAACAGGTGCTGAATGAAACCCACCGGCTCGACAGCGGTGGCACGCTCGACGTCTTCCTGGCCAACCATGCCCTGCGCCGTGGCTACCAGGCGACGATCTATACCTACAATCTCAATGTGTTCGATCCCACCTGGTTCAAGGGTCCCGAATCCGGTATCGCGCGACAATTGATCGCCCAGGCGGAGTTCAAGAAAGAGCGCAAGCTCAAGGTGGCCACACGCGGCTACGTGGAGTTCCTTGCGCTGGGCGGCGAACTGCGCTTCGAGGATCTCACCCCCGGGCTGCTGCGCCGGCTGCTGCGCCAGAAACTGCCGATCCTCACGGGACTGTCTTCGACCTACCTGTACCGCGATCCCCGCGAATACGGTGACAACGACGACCCCGATGACATCCGTGGGGAACCGGCCGGTCACTTCGTGCTGCTGGTGGGCTACCACCGCGAGCAGCGCTCGGTGCTGGTCGCAGATCCGATGCTGCCCAACCCGGTGGCCGCCACCCAGCGTTACGAGGTCAGCATCGATCGGCTGATCTGCAGTATCCTGCTTGGCATTCTCACCTACGATGCCAACCTGCTGGTGATCCGACCGCCCCCCCGGCGCAGACACTGACAGGCCATGACCCTCACACGGATGCGGCGATTACGATGAACATTCTCTTTGTCGTCACACGCGCCGAGGACTGGCCCCTGGACGTCCCGGGCGTACAGGTCGTGCCGGCGCGCGCTTACCTGACCGATCCCGCCTACAGCGAGGATCGAAGCGCACGTGTGTTCAACCTGTGCAAGTCCTACCGCTACCAGAGCGTGGGCTACTACGTCTCCCTGCTGGCTGCGGCGCGCGGTCACCGTCCACGCCCCAGCGTCACCGCGATGCAGGATATGCGCTCGCAGCGCGTCGTGCGCCTGCTCTCCGGCGAGATCGACGAGCAGATCCGCCGCGCGCTCGCTCACCTGCAATCACAGAATTTTGTCCTGAGCATCTATTTCGGGCGCAACATCACGGCGCGGTATAACCCCCTGGCAGCCAGCCTGTTCGCACTGTTCGAAGCCCCGCTGCTGCGCGCGGAGTTCGAACGCCGCGGTGAGGAATGGCAGTTGCGTGGCGTGCGACCCATTGCCGCCTCCGACATCCCCGAACACCACCGCGAATTCGTGGTGGAGGCCGCCACGCAGTATTTCGCCGGTGGCGGGCCGCGCTATCGGCGCAAGAGCACGACGCGCTACGATCTTGCGATTCTGCACAACCCGGAGGACCCGGAGCCGCCCTCGGATGCGAAGGCGCTGCAGCATTTCGCCCGTGCCGCCGAAGCCGTGGGCCTTTCCACCACGTTGATCACGCGCGATGATATCGGCAGGCTGGCGGAGTTCGACGGCCTGTTCATTCGCGAGACCACCGCCGTCAATCACCATACCTATCGCATCGCACGGCGCGCCGAGGCCGAAGGCATGGTCGTCATCGACGACCCCGACTCCATTCTCAAGTGCACCAACAAGGTCTATCTCGCCGAGTTGATGCATCAGCACGATATTTCCGCGCCGCGTACGCTGATCGTCCATCGCGACAACGCCGCCGAAATTGCGCCCACGCTGGGTCTGCCGGTGGTGCTGAAGGTACCCGACAGCGCGTTCTCCAAGGGCGTGGTCAAGGTGGATACCGCCGAGGAACTTGCCGAGGCCGTCCAGGCGATGCTGGAGCAGTCCGACCTGGTGGTGGCACAGGAGTTTCTGCCCACGCCCTACGACTGGCGCGTGGGGATTCTCGATCGCCGCCCGCTCTACGTGTGCAAGTACTTCATGGCACGTCGCCACTGGCAGATCATTCGCCGTGACAGCGATGGCAGGGCCCACACTGGTAATGCAACCACGATGTCCGTGGGCGAGGCGCCCGCCGAGGTGGTGCGCACGGCACTCAAGGCCGCCAACCTGATCGGTGACGGACTCTACGGCGTGGACCTCAAGCAGATTGGTCGCAAGTGCTATGTCATCGAAGTCAACGACAATCCCAGTCTCGATGCCGGCGTCGAGGACGCCGTGCTGAAGTCCGCGCTGTATCGCGAGATCATGGGTGTCTTCGTCAAGCGTATCGAGGAGCGCAAGCGCGCACCGGAATCTTCATGAGTAACCAGCCTTCTCCCCTGCCGGCATTTGCCGGTTACGGCATCGAGATCGAGTACATGATCGTCGCTCGGCGCAGCCTCGACGTAGCCCCGATCTCCGATCGCCTGATCCATGATGTCGCCGGCAGCTACGTCACCGAGCTCGATCGCGGTCCGCTGGCGTGGTCGAATGAACTCGTACTGCATGTCATCGAACTCAAGACCAACGGGCCGGCTGCCGCACTGGCACCGCTGCCAGGGTTTTTCCTCGACGATGTTCAGCGCATCAACAAGCTGCTGGATCGCCACGGTGCCCAGCTGATGCCAGGCGCCGCACATCCGTGGATGAATCCGCTGACGCAGACACGCCTGTGGCCGCATGAATACGATGTGGTCTATGAAGCCTACGACCGGATCTTCGGCTGTCGCGGCCACGGCTGGTCGAACCTGCAGAGTGTGCACATCAATCTGCCGTTCGCCAACGATGCCGAATTCGACCGCCTGCACTCTGCCATCCGGCTGGTCCTGCCGCTGCTGCCGGGTCTGGCAGCCAGCTCGCCGTTTCTCGAAGGCCGTTACACCGGCATGATGGATGCGCGACTTGACGCCTACCGCAACAATGCACGGCAGATTCCCACGATCACCGGCAAGGTCATTCCTGAGCCCGTGAGCTCACGGGCGGGTTACGAGGCACAGATCCTCGCACCCATGTACCGGGCCATTGCCGAGCACGACCCCGATGGCGTGCTGCAACACGAGTGGCTGAACTCCCGCGGTGCCATCGCACGCTTTGATCGCAATGCCATCGAGATACGGCTGCTGGATGTGCAGGAAGCGCCGGTGGCGGATATGGCCATTGCCGCCGCGGTGGTGGGACTGGTGCGACGCCTCTATGACGGGGCGATCAGCGATGCCACCACACAGCGCGCCGTGCCCACCGCAGCGCTGGCCGAGCTCCTGCTCGCAGCCATCCGCGAAGGCGAACAGGCGCTGGTTACCGACACGCAGCTGCTGGCCTGCCTGGGGCTGCCTGCAAAACCCCTGACACTGCAGATGCTCTGGCGAGCGCTGCTCGAACACCAGATCACGCTGCCGGAAGGCCCGTGGCATGCGCCGCTGCAGCTCATCCTCGAACAAGGTCCGCTTGCCCGTCGCCTGCTCGCGGCCACTGGAGAATCGCCAACGCCAACACGCCTGCGTGCCGTCTATCGCGAACTGTGCGCCTGCCTGCAACATGGCGATGTCTTCGACCCGGAAAGCTGAAACTTCGCCGAAGGGTGCGCGCGTCGGCCTGCTGGTCACCTGCGAACATGGCGGCAACCGGGTGCCCACCGCCTTCTCCAGTCTGTTTCGCGACCATGCGTCGCTGCTCGACAGCCATCGGGGGATCGACTTCGGCAGCCTGGTGATGGCGCAGTCGCTGGCGCGCCAGCACGGCGCCCCGAAAGTCACCAGCGATGTCACGCGGCTGCTCGTCGACCTGAACCGCTCGGTCGGACACCCGCGCCTGTTCTCGGAGGTCACGAGAACGCTGCCCAGCGGCGCGCGAGATGCAATCATTGAGCAGTACTGGCAGCCGTATCGTCGGCAAGTTGATGATCAGGTCGAGTCGCTGCTTGCTGAGCGTCGGGCCATCGTGCATATCTCCTGTCACAGCTTCACACCAGTGCTGGCAGGGCGACAACGTCAGACCGACATTGGTCTGCTCTATGACCCGGCACGCCCTTGGGAACGTGCCCTGTGCATCGCCTGGCAACAGGCGCTGCAACGCCTGGCACCCGCGCTTCGCGTGCGCCGCAACTATCCCTACGAGGGGCGCAATGACGGCTTGACCCGGACCCTGCGCAAACGCCTCCCGGACGCGTGCTACGCCGGCATCGAGCTGGAGGTCAATCAGGCCATCAGCCGCTGCCCGCCGGACCAGTGGCGCACGCTGCGGCGGCAGCTCGGACAGACACTGGCGAGCGTGGCACGGTTGCCTCGCAGTGGGAGTTTGGCAGACTAGGGGGATTGTCAGAGCGCCATCGCGCCAATGATCCGGGGAGTCCCCTGTCGATGATCTGCAGAATCCTGTCCACCCTGTTGCTTATTGCGTTTGCCGCCGGCAGCGCGGTCGGCGATGAGTCTCGCCGCACCATCACCCACGAAGACCTGTGGCTGATGCCCAGGGTCGGCGCCCCGGCGGTCAGCCCGGACGGCCGCTACGCAGTGGTGTCCGTCGTCGGTCCCGCCTATGACAGCGATGAACAGGCCAGTCACCTGTGGCTGATCACGGTAGATGGCAGCGAGCCGCCGCGCCAGCTGACGTTTGCCCGCGGCCGCCCGTAAAGGTGCCCCAAGAGCCCCCACA